>JBJMLG010000053.1:0-13723 GCA_045805385.1 Thermoleophilaceae bacterium | reverse complement strand
GGCCACGAAGAGGAAGCAGCCCGCCGCGAAGCGCCAGCCGTTGTCGAACGCGTTCGCGGCCTCGAGCGGCGACGGCGTGCCGATGATCGCCACGAGGATCGCGACACCGAGCACCGCGCCGAGCTGGCGCGAGATCGAGTTGAGCCCGGTCGCCGTCGCAAAGCGCCCGCCCGTCACCGCGGCGACGCTGGCGCTGCCGATCACTGGGAAGGTGATGCCGGCTCCGATCCCGAGCAGCACCATGCCCGGCAGCCATTCGCTCACGAAATCGGGCCGCAGCCCGATGCGTTGAACCATGTAGATCATCCCGGCCGCCCACACGAGGCCGCCCATCGACACGACCCAGCGCTGGCCTACGCGATCGGCCAGCTTCCCGGCCGGGCCGGCGACCGCCGCCGCCACGAACGGTCCCGGCGTGAGCGCCAGGCCGGCATCGAGCACCGAGTAGCGCCACACGGACGTGAGGAACAGCACGTTGCACAGCACGTAGGCGTAGAAGCCCGCGGCCCCCGCGAGCGTGAGCAGGTTCGCCGTCGCGATCGAGCGAATGCGAAACAGACCGAGGTCGAGCATCGGAAAGCGATGCCAGGTGCATCGGTAGAGGAACGCCGCCCCGACCGCGAGCGCGATCGCCCAGCTCACCAGCACGCGCGGGTCGGTCCAGCCCCACTCCGGGCCCTTCACGATCCCGAGCGTGAGCGCCGACACGGCGAGCGCGAGCATCAGCGCGCCGCGCAGGTCCGGCACAGAGCGGCGGCCGGGCGCCCGGCTCTCGACGAGCACGCGCCTGGCAGCCCACATCGCGAGCACTCCCACGGGCAGGTTCACAAGGAAGGCGAGTCGCCAGCCGCCGAGCTCCACGAGCACGCCGCCGAGCGACGGGCCGACGCCCGCCGCCAGCGCGGCGCTCGCGCTCCAGAGCGCGACGCCGCGAGTGCGCTCCTTGCCGTCGAACGCCTGCAGCACAAGTGCGAGCGACGCCGGAACCACGATCGCCGCGCCGATCGCCTGGATCACTCGGAACGCGATCAGCGTGCCAACCGAAGGCGCGACGGCGCAGAGGGCCGAGGCCACCGTGAACACCACGACTCCCACCTGGAACAGCCGCTTGCGGCCGAGCAGGTCGGCGATCCGGCCTGCCGCGACGAGGAACGCCGCGAAGCAGATGTTGTAGGCGTTCAGGACCCACGACAGCGTGGAGATCGAGGTGCCCTTGAAGGACTTCTCGATGTCCGGGAACGCGACGTTCACGATCGTCGCGTCGATGAACGCGAGCCCTGCGCCGAGCGCCGCGACAGCGAGCACGCTGCGCGGGCTCACGATCCGGCGTGTCATCGGCAACGGTGCCGGCGTGGCCCCCCGTCTCACGAAGCGACCAGCAACCCCAGGCCGAACAGGAACAGCAGGTGGAACGTCTGGTCGAGAGCTATCGCGACGAACGGCTGGTCGGCCGGATTCGTCCCCTTCACGCGGCGCATGTACTCGGCGAGCAGGCGTCCGTCGTCCTGCAGGTAATGGGGAAGGAAGACGAGGGCGGCCGCCGCAACCGCGGTTCCGACGCCCGTCTCGCTCCCCAGCCAGATGAGTGCGGGCACGAAGGCGAGCGTATATGTGGTCACGTGACTGAGCAACGCCCTGCGGCTCTCCGCCGATCGCGCGTCGAGAGACAGGCCGCCGTGCTTGTGCGCCGCCTGCCATTCGGTCTGAAGCCCGAAGTCGCCGACGAGATGGCTCACCAGGAACACCAGGAAGACCTCGACCCAGTCCATTAGCGCCCCGCCGGGGCGGACAGCGGTAGGCAGATCGCTTGGGGCCGCGCGAGGCGGTGCTCAGGAGTCGGGTGCATGCGAGGGGCGGTCCGAGGGGCCAAGCCGATCCTGTCACACCCCGAACCCGACTCGCCACCAAATGGACTACAAGCATGGCGAGATTGGGGCAGCTGGTACAGGATGACTCCGTGACGGAATCGCCCTCTTCCAAGAGCGCGGTGCCCCGCCGGCGCTCGCTCCGCCGGCTGCGCATGGCTCTCTACCTGATCACCGGCCTGGCATTCAGCGGTGCGCTCGTGGCGGCATACGCCGCCAACGTGTTCCGCTCTGCGGAGCTCCAGACCGTGGACATCCGCTTCTCCATCCGCGGCGACCGGCCGCCGCCCTCCGACGTGATCCTCGTCGGCGTCGACACGAAGACCTTCGGCCAGGTGAGGAAGACCTGGCCCTTCCCGCGCAGCCTTCATGCGCGTGTGATCGATCAGCTCAAGGCGGCGGGTGCGAAGGCGATCGCCTACGACGTGCAGTTCTCGGAGCCCACCACCGCCTCGGAGGACAACGCGCTGATCGAATCCGTGGCCCGCGCCGGGAACGTCGCGCTCGCGGCTACCGAGGTCACCCGCACGGGCCACACGAACGTGTTCGGCGGCGCCGACCTCAGGCAATTCCGCACCCGCGCCGGCAACTCGCAGCTGCCGAACGATCCGGGCGCGGTGTTCCGCCGCTTCCCGTACGAGCTGAAGGGCGTGAAGAGCTTCGCGGTCGAGGCGGGGCAGCTCGCATCCGGCCGCGTGGTGAGCCGCTCGAGCTTCAACGACCGCGGCACGGCCTGGATCGATTTCCCAGGGCCGCCCGGAACCGTCGAAACCGTGTCGTTCGGCGACGTCGTGAACGGCCGCGTGCCGGCGAGCAGGTTCCGCGGCAAGGTCGTCGTGGTGGGTGCCACTGCGAGCTCCCTCCAGGACTACCACCCGACTCCGTACGGCAGCGAGCGGGCGATGTCAGGACCCGAGGTACAGGCCGACGCCATCCACACGGCGCTCGAGGGCTTCCCACTCGGCCCGGTGCCGAAGTGGCTCGACGTCCTGCTGGTGATCGTGCTCGGCCTCGCGGCGCCGCTCGCGGCCGTGCGCTACGGCCCCGCGCGCGCGGCCGTGCTGGGCGTCACGCTCGGGGCCGCCTTCGCGGTGGCTACCCAGCTCGCGTTCGACCACGGCGCGATCGTGTCGTTCTTCTACGCCGAGCTCGCTCTAGCGTGCGGGGTCGTCTCCGCCCTCGGCGTGGGGCTCACCATGAATGCCTTCGAACGCGAGCGCGTGCGCGACCTGTTCGCTCGCTTCGTGCCGGAGCAGGTCGTGGACGACGTGCTCGCGAACACGGACGAGGACCTTCGTCTCGGCGGCGAGCGGCGCATCGTCACCGTGCTCTTCAGCGACATTCGCGGTTTCACGACCTTCTCCGAGCGCACCCCGCCGGACCGCGTGATCGAGATCCTGAACCGCTACCTCACGGCGATGAGCGACGTGATCCTCGACCACGGCGGCACGCTGATCTCGTACATGGGCGACGGCATCATGGCCGTCTTCGGGGCGCCGATCGCACAATCCGACCACGCCGACCGTGCGCTGCGCGCCTCTCGCCAGATGGCGGGCGAGACCCTCGACGAGTTCAACGACTGGATGCGCAAGGAGGAGGGCGTGAGCGCGGGTTTCCGCATCGGCATCGGGCTCAACAGCGGCCCCGTGATGGCCGGCAACGTGGGCTCGGAGCGGCGCCTCGAGTACACCGCGATCGGCGACACCACCAACACAGCGGCGCGGCTCGAGGGCATGACCAAGGGCACGCCACACATGATCTTCTTCGCCGACTCCACGCGCTCGATGCTCACCGAGCCGGTCCACGACCTCGTCCACGTGGACGACATGGAAGTGCGGGGCAAGCAGGCCCGTGTGACCGTATGGTCGGTGGAGGAGGAGGCGGCCGCCGAGCCGGCGCTCGAGGCGCTGGCCGCCGAGGCGGCTAGTGGATCGGCGTAGTCGCCCGCTGTACGCCCGACATCTCGAACACCCAGAAGTCCCGCTCCATGACCGGGACCGACACGTTGTAGACCGGCACGTCGCCGATCCGCCCGCGGAAGCTGCCTGCGTGCGCGTGGCCGTGCAGCACCAGGTCGGGCTCGTGCTCGCGTATCGGCGCGGCCAGGCGGTCCGTGCCAAGCATGGTCCAGATCCCGGGCGGCTCGCCCTCGAGCGTCTCGCCGGTCGGCGAGTAGTGCAGTAACACGACGCGCACCGGGCAGTGGGCGACTGCCTTGAGACCGTCGTCCACGGCCTCCACGTCGGCGGTCGTCTCCGCGTAGACGCGTCGCAGCAGCGGCTCGCCGAAGTCGGGCAGGTGCGAGCCGGGGAAGCCGCCGATGAAGCCCTTCGTGCCCACGATCCCGATCTCGACGCCCTGGACCTCGCAGATCGCGTGGCTTCGCTCGAGCACGTGGATGCCGGCGTCCTCGAGCACCGCGGTCAGCTCGTCCGCTCGGCCCACGTGCATGTCGTGGTTGCCGAGCACGGCGTAGACAGGCACGTGGAGTCCGCGGCAGGCGTCGGCGAGGATCTGGGCCTGCTCGGGCTCGCCGTGCGTGGTGAGGTCGCCCGCGAGCAGCACGATGTCGGCGCCCTCCTCGATCTCGGCGAACGCGCGCTTCGCCTGGTCGCGATGCGCGTCGCGCACGTGGATGTCGCCGGCCGCCGCGATCCGCACGACCTCGCCCGCGCCATTTCTGTCCCCTGACCGGTCCATGGCGTCCCCATACCCCGCCGCATGTGGACTTAGACCGCGCTCGCCGCGGGTATTGAGGCTGTCGTGCCCGAGTTTCATCAGATCGTGCAGACCACGAAGCGGGCCGGCGCGGCGCTGCGCGATGCCGGCGTGCCGTACCTGCTCGGCGGCGGGCTCGCCGCGTGGGCTCACGGCGGCCCGGAGAGCTGCAAGGACGTGGACCTGATCGTGCACGAGGAGAACGCCGAGGCGGCGCTCGACGCCCTGGTCCAGGCCGGCATGCGCGCGGAGCGCCCTCCCGAGGGCTGGCTGCTGAAGGCGCACGACGGCGAGGTCCTCGTGGACCTGATCTTCGACCCCACCGGCGGCCCGGGCCCGGAGCAGCTCTTCGCGCGCGCGAAGACGATGCGCGTGGAGGCGCAGGACATGCAGGTGATGTCCGTCGACGACGTGATGACCACGAAGATCTGCGCGCTCGACGAGCACGACATCGACTTCACGAGCCTCGTGCCGGTTGCGCGGGCGCTTCGCGAGCAGATCGATTGGGACCAGGTGCGGAGGCGCACCGGGCATTCGCCCTACGCCCACGCGTTCATGACGCTGATCGAGGGGCTCGGCATCTGCGACGCGGCCACCGCGCGGGAGCGCCGCGTGCACGTCGCACCGGTCGCCGACCTCGAGCCCGGGCGCGCCCGGCGCGACGCCGCTACCTGAGCGGTCTCAAGCGGCTCGCCGGCGCGCCGAATACGGTGGCAGATGCGCGTCGACTGGGCCATCCCCTGCAAGTACGCCGAGGTGAATGGCACGCTCGCGACGATCGTGGGCGCGCAGGTGGACAGCGTCAGGGTCGCCGAGTTCCCGATCCGCCTGAGCACCTTCGTGGCGCTCAGGCTGGTGTTCGACGACAGCGAGGCGTCCGACCAGCACGAGGTGCACTTCAAGATGCTCGATCCGCTCCTCGTGCAGATCGGCGAGCGGCGCGCCACCGTCATGCTGGGCGCTCCGAACCCTGATAAGCAGCCGGGCTGGGAGGCTCATCACCTGATGGCCCTCAACCTGCACTTCGAGGCCACGCAGCCGGGCACGCACACGTTCGAGCTCTACCTGAACGAGCGCCACCAGCACACGCTGCCCTTCAGCGTGCGAGCGGTAGTGGACCAGCTCGCCTGATCAGGCCTGAGGCGGGTTCGCCTCCGGAGGCGGTCCGTCGTCGTCCTTGTCGGGCTCCTGGGCGCCCGGCACGCCGCTGTCCTGCTTCTTCGACTCCCAATCGCTGCGGGCCTCTTCGATGTGCTCCTCGAGGCGCTCGGCCTCTTCCTCCAGCTGCTCGCTCTCGTGCTCGAGTTGCTCGTGGCGCTTCTGGTAGTCCATCAGCCGCTGTCCTCCTGCGCAGCTCGGCGCTCCGCCTCGGCGCGCTCCTCGAGCTTCTCCCGCAGGTAGGCGGCCTTGTCCGCACGGCGCTCGTGCTGCCCCGTGTCGTCCTCGGTCGTTCCGTGCTCCGCGTACTTCCGCTCTTCGGCCTCGCGCTGGATCTGCGCTATGCGGAGCTCCTGTGTTGTCGGATCCTCCCTCACGCTGCCTCCCTTAGTCCTTCCACCTCTCGCGTCATCGCCAGATGCTCGAGCGCGCGCGCCTCGAGCTGCCGCACCCGCTCGGGCGAGATGCCCAGCCGGCGACCCGTCTCGCGCAGCGGTATCGGCTCGTCGTTCTCGATCCCGAAGCGCAGCTTCACCACGTCGCGCTCGCGATCAGGCAGCTGCTCGAGGGCGTCGCGCAGGGCGCGCCTGCGCAGGCTCACGTTCACCTCTTCCTCCGGCAGCGGCTCGTCGCTCTGCAGCATGTCGCCGAGCGCAGCGTCGCCTTCCTCGCCAACCGGGCGATCGAGGCTGGTGATCGTCCTCGCCGCCTCGCGCACCTCCTGCACCTGGTCGAGCGGCAGCTCCGCCTTCTCGGCGATCTGCTCGTCGGTCGGCTCCTCGCCGGTGGCCGCGGCCAGCTCGCGCTCCACGCGTGCGATCTTCCGCTCGCGCTGCCCGATGTGCACAGGGATGCGAATCGTGCGCGCCTTGTTGGCCACTCCGCGCTGTATCGCCTGGCGGATCCAGAAGGTGGCGTAGGTGGAGAACTTGTAGCCGAGGCGCCAGTCGAACTTCTCGGCGGCGCGGATCAGCCCGAAGATGCCCTCCTGGATCAGGTCGAGCAGCGCCAGGTCCTGGCCCTGGTACTTCTTGGCGAGCGACACGACCAGGCGCAGGTTCGAGTTGATCATGCGCTCCTTCGCCTCCATGTCGCCGCGCTCGATGCGCTTCGCGAGCTCCACCTCCTCCGCCGCGGTCAGCAGCGGGTACTTGCGGAGCTCGTTCAGGAAGAGCTGCAGCGCATCGGTGGTCTGCCCGGCCAGATCGCCGTTCGAGTAGCGCGTGGCCTGGGCCTCCTTGCGGCCGCAGTCGTCGCTCACCTCGATGCCGCGGCCATCGAGCAGCTCCTGGAGCTGCGTGGTGTTGTCGTCGTCAAGCTCGAGCTCGTTCGCGAGCTCGTTCAGTTCTGAGAGGTTCACGCAGCCTTCCTCCTCACCGCGCTCTATCAGCGCCTGGACTCGGGGGTGCGTCGTCTCGAGCTCTGTAGCCATGTCGAATCTCGTCGCTTTCGCCTAGGAACGATGTCGGGGCGTACCCGGCATTGTCCTTTACCCGGCGACGCGGACGATCAATGCAGCCGCAGCGGGGCTTGCGTGCGCGTCTCGGGCCCTTTCGGGTCGGTCTCGGGCACGTCGGTGCGGCCCGGCGGCTCCGGCTGCTCGGGATCAGGTAGCGGATCGGGTACGTCGGGCTCCACCGGATCGGGTACCGGCGACGGCTCCGGATCGGGTACGCCGGGGCCGTCCGGCTGGCCCGGCATCGGCTGGTCAGGGCCGGGCGGAGCGGGTACCTCCAGGAGTGGAGCGGAAGCCATGTATTAGATGCTCACCGAGGGGCGATCCGCTCAAACGTGGGCGGCGGTCGGCCGAATATCTAGAATCGCGGGACTGCCGGGAGAGGTGGCCGAGTGGCTGAAGGCACTCGCCTGCTAAGCGAGTATGGGGTTCACGCTCCATCGCGGGTTCGAATCCCGCCCTCTCCGTTTCCAGTTTCGAGCCGGGCCTGCGGCGGGGATTTGCGCGGGCATGGACGCCCCGCCCCCGCCACTGCTCGTGCGAGTCGCAGCTCGGCTGCGTCGCGGCCCGAACGCGGTCGCACCGATCGACTACGAGGCGGTGCTACTGGCGCGCGAGGACCTGCTCACCCTCGCCGGCCAGCTGGCGATAGCCGACCACGTGAGCGTGCGCGGCGTAGCGCTGGTGCGCCGCCTGCTGACCGAGGGCCTCTCGCCGCTGTACGCCCCGAGCAGCCCGGAGCGGCTCGAGGCGTTCGTACGGCGCGCGCGCGTCGCGCTCAGCGCCTGAGCGCGACCTTGCGCGTCATGACGGTCGCGTTGCCCGCCTTGTCGCGCAACGTGATTCGCAGCGTGACGGTGAGCTTGCGGACCTTCGCCAGCCTCTTCTTCGCCTTGTGAGTGAAGGACAGCTTCAGCTTCGTCTTGCCCGGCGCCGCGAACGTCGCCTTGCCGGATGCCAGGGTGATCGTGCGCGCCGAACCGAGTCCGAGCTTCTTTGCGACACCTGCGCTCACCGTGGCCGTGGCAATTGCGCTGCCGGCTTCGTTTGAGCTGAGCGTGCCCGCGAGGCCCTTCTTCAGGACACTGCGGATCCGGTAGCTCTTGTTGAAGGCCGCAGTGCCGGCCGGCTTCGTGATGTCCTTGGCCGGCGCCGTGCTGGTCGTCGTCGTCGTCTGCGGGGCGCCGGTCGTCGAGATGTCGACGGTCCAGTCACGGAGCTGGGTGAGACCGCCGTTGCAGTCATCCACCAGGTACAGCGTCCATGTGCCGTTCGGGTTCGTGCCGTTGAACGCCGAGAGAGCGTTCCCGTAGGGCCCGGCCGGCGCCGGCGACGGATAGTCGTCGTTGCCGGTGCACCCGCCGGTCTCCTCACCGTCCGTCGGGTGGTAGAGACCGGGAGTCAGGTGAGCGCTCGGGTCCATCGCCACGCCCGAATCGTCGAAGCTGAGCGAGCCGTAGAAGCTGGAGTCCGGCCCGATGTCGGACATCAGCGTGACGGCCTGGCCCTGCGGACCCACGACGAGCACGTCGAGGTCGTTGCTGTAGCTCGCCGCAAGCCAATCGAAGTTCACCCGCACGTTCGTGATCGTCCCCTGCAGGCCGGCGATCTCGCGCGTCGAGGGATACGGGCTCGACAGACCCACGGGGCCGCTGTTGCTGGCTCGGTCGTTCACGACGATGCCCGGCTCGGGGGTGGTGGGCTGCGCGTAGATCAGATCGTCGACCGCAACGGCGTCGCTCCCGGGCGGCGAGTCGCTGGGCCCGAGCCCGGAGGTGCCGACGATGAGGTCGACGTGCGAGACACGCTGCCCGTCGGGGAACGACACGCCTACGAACGACAGCCCGTTGTTCGACGGTGGGATGTACTCGGTGCGGAACGGCGCGCCGATCTCGTTGTAGAACACGAGCCGGGTGTCGCTCGTGTTGTCGACGTCGGTGAAGACGGCCCCAAACCCGGTCACGACGCCGGTGTTGGTCGTGCCGGGCACCACGAAGCTGGCGCTCGCGGCCTCGTTGCCCGTGATACCGAAGAGGCGCTCCGCGGAGAAGGTCTGGAAGCTGGCCGGGTACGCCGCGTTCTGCCCTCCGAAGCGGACCGGTTCGGCGTCCGCGTTCGAGCTGTCCGCGCTCACCTGCATCGAGCCGCTCGACGCCAGCACGAGGCCCTTAGAGCCCTTGTAGAAGTTGCTGTCGAGCGGCGCGGGTGCCGCGCCGCCGTCCGGCACGTCGTCCCAATTGACCTCTTGCCGCGCGCTGCCGAGGTCGGCGCGGAACTGATCAACGGTGGACTGAATCGCTGCGGCGTCGGCGCCGGTTGCAGTTCGGACGATGGGTGCCGCGGAGGCCTCGGAGGCGAGCGCGAGCACGAGCGTTGTGACGGCGGCTACCGCAAGCGGCAGCCCCGTGTGAATTCGGGGTAGGGCCATGGCCAGCCAAGGTACATCCGGTACCCGTCTGGGCGCAAGCCCTCCGGTCAGCGAAGCGTCAGCTCGACTTGGAGCCGCTCTTCTTGCCGCCCTTCTTCGAGGCGTTCGGCGTGTTCGCGATCTTGGCCGCGCGCTCCTTGCTCATGCCCTTTTTGCGCAGGCCCTCGTACTGCTTGTCGTTCTTCACGCTGGGTCCGTGGTCCTTGGCCACTTTCGCCTCCTTGATCGCTTCCGCGAGAAGGCGTACCCCGCTGGAAATGCCTGGAAACGTGCGTGTTCGTCAGCGGACGCTGGCGCGCGCGCGGGCATTGCGCTGGCGTGCGCGCTTGGCCGCGCGGGCGTCGCTGGCGGCGATCGCGTCGTACTCCTCGAGCGACCTGCCCGAGCCCACGGCGACGCATGTGAGCGGGGACTCGGCAAGGCTCGTGGGCATGCCTGTCTCGTCACGGAGACGCTCGTCGAAGCCCTGCAGCAGCGCGCCACCTCCGGCGAGCAGGATGCCGCGCTCGGATATGTCGGAGGCGAGCTCGGGCGGCGTCTCCTCGAGCGTGTCCTTGACGGCGTCGATGATCGTGTGAAGCGGCTCCGCGATCGCCTCGCGGCACTCCTCGCTCGTGAGCAGCACCTGCTTCGGCAGCCCGGAGGCGAGGTCGCGGCCGCGCACCTCCACCGTGGACTCGTGGTCGAGCGGCGTGGCAGACCCGATCTCGAACTTGATGTCCTCGGCGGACTGCTGGCCCATCGCGATGCCGAACTTGCGCTTTACGTAGGCGGCGATCGCCTCGTCGAGCTCGTAGCCGCCGGTCCGCACTGACCGCGAGCACACGATGCCGCCGAGCGATATGACGGCGACCTCGCTGGTGCCGCCGCCGATGTCCACGACCATGTTCCCCACCGGCTCCTCGATCGGCAGTCCCGCGCCGATGGCGGCGGCGATCGGCTCCTCGATCAGGTGCACCTGGCGTGCGCCGGCCGACAGCGACGCCTCGATCACCGCCCGCTTCTCCACGTCCGTCACGCCGGAGGGCGCGCACATCACGAGCCGGGGGCGCGACATGCGCCGCTGCTCGATCTTCCGGATGAAGTAGCGGAGCATCTTCTCGGTCACCTCGAAGTCCGCGATCACGCCGTGGCGAAGCGGCCGGATGGCGGAGATCGACGCGGGCGTGCGCCCGATCATGCGCTTTGCCTCGCTGCCCACCGCGTGAACCTCGCCGGTCTGCGAGTCGATTGCGACCACCGACGGCTCCGACACCACGATGCCGCGCCCGCGCACATACACGAGCGTGTTGGCCGTGCCGAGGTCGATCGCCATGTCGCGAGCGCCGAATCCGGCGAAGGGAGAGAGCCTGGCCATGTGGAGACTGTATGCGCCCTAGGGAGCGCGGTCAGCTTCGCCGGGGTCGTCGCGCTCGATCGGGAGCGTCTGGCCGTCGAACTCGTCCGTGTCCTCGGCGTCGGTTTCGTCGTCCACCGGAAGATTGGGCGGCGTAGGCGACTCCGGACCGGTGAGCTCCGTGTCGGCGGGGGCATGGACCTCGGTCTCCGGCAGCTCATCTTCCAACGCCACGGGGTCGGGCTCCGACTCGAGCGCCTCCGGCTCGTCGGTGACCGGCACGGCGGGGAAACGATCGGCGGCCTCGTCGGCCACGCGCAGCATCTCGTCGGCCAGCCTGCGCGTGTCGTCGATCAGGCGCTGCCGCTCCTGCCAGATCCCCTCCACGTCGGTGTCGAGGCTGTGGACCGTCTGCTCGGCCGCGCGTCGCAGGCCACCGGCCTCGCGCTCGGCCTCGCGCATGCGGTCGTCGGCCTGGGCGCGCGACTCGGCGGTGATCCGCTCAGCCGACTCGTGCGCCTGCTGCAGGATGTCGCGCGTCTGCTCGCCCACCTGCTCGAGCGCGTGGCGGACGGCCGACTGCGGCGAGCGGCTCACTTCGAGCTCGGCGATGAGGCGGTTCACGCGCCGGACATATGAATCGACGGCGTCGCGGTCGTAGCCGCGCAGCCCGGTCGGAAACTCGATGTCCCTGAGTCGCGCGATCTCGTCGTCGCGAGGGGCCGGCGGGAACGGCACGCCCTCGATCGACCCGCCGCCCTCGCCGCCCGGTTCGGTGGCGTCGACCTCGGGGAGCCGGCGGGATAGATCCTCCGCGCTCACGCTCCCGAGTGTTGCAAACGCGGCGCGATGGCACCGCCAGATGGCGCCCAGAGGCAAGCCGCCAAGCTGAAATCCCGGTCGCTACCCTTGTTCACCGCTGCGCCCGTAGCTCAGCTGGATAGAGCGTCGGTCTACGGAACCGAAGGTCACAGGTTCGAATCCTGTCGGGCGCGCTAGGCAGGAGTCGTCAAGTTCTGCCATTTGCGCCACGTCTACGCGCGCTTCACCTTCCGCGTGCGCTGATCACGCACCGCAGCGCGGTGCCACAACCGTTAGCACTCCGGACCGCACGGACTAGACCGCTCTCGAATATCGCAGCGTGTGGGTCCCTGGCGCTCAGCCCTGCCCAGTTTCGCACCCTGCGGGTGCGGTCGGGCGGGCATGGCTATCCGCCGCCCCGCGCCCGCCTCGCAGCACCCCGTCAGGGCGTCTGCAACAGCGACGCGACCGAACAGACCGCCGTCTGAGGGCCTTAAGCCGGCACAGCCGGCTTGGCGAGCTCGTCGCTCCTAGGCTCGTGCCGCCAACGCGATGCGATACGTAACGCGCATGCTCGAGAATCTGCCGGGCGGCGAGCGAGTGCGGGAAACGCAAGCGGGTACTGCGGCTAACTTCGTCTGCGGCGTTGAGCGGCTATTGCGTTTGGATGCGCGACACGGCGACGTCGCAGTACATGAAGCGTTGGAGCGCGAGGTACCTCAGCTCCCAGCCATCGTCGCGACAGAGTTCGTTGACGGCGCGCACAACCCCGTACTCCTCCAGCTCGAGCGGCGACCATACGGTGTAGTCGTTGAACACGAGCATCCCGTCCGGCTTGACCTTCTGCTTCGCCACGGCGATGTCGCGCTTCACGCCGGCATAGGAATGGTCGGCATCGATGTAGATCCAGTCAAAGTAGGCGTCCGGGAACGAGCTCAGGATCGCCACCGAGTCCCCCTCGTGCGCGATCACCCGGCCTGACTCGAACCCCGGCGCGAGGAGGTCGCGTTCGAGCCGCCGCATGTCAATGTCGATCAAGTGGAGCTCGCGCGGCTCGGAGGCGTCAAGCAGCGTCCTCGCAAAGCGGCCGCGGAGAGTTCCGAGCTCTGCGGCGACGGCGTCCTTCTTCAGCACCTCCCTTGCGAGCGCCTCGCGGTCAGGTAGTACCCGGCAGTTCGTGACGTGCCTGCTCTCAAGCGGGAGCGGCGCCTCGAAGGCGGACTCGAGACCCTTGTCGAAGGGTCGAACTACCTCCAGCCAAACTGGGCGGAGGCGCTCGATCCAGGCCCGGCGAGCCGCCCGCGATCTCCCAAGCACCGCCGGGACGATCGCGGCGAAAGCCCTCGCGATTGCGCCAAAAAGCCGCCCAGCGGCAACCGCCTTCTGGGCCGCAGTGCGCAGCGTCACGTCAGAACCACGGACCAAGGCGAGGCAGCTTCGCACAGGACGTGCTCGACGCGTTCGTCGCTGACGCGGGCGTCTCTAAGTCGTCGTCGGGTTGACCCGGGGGGCAAGCTCCGCCGCTCGGCGTCGCGACGCTGTTGGCGGCAAGGAGGCCGCCGATCGCAGACGCCTCGGGCCGTTCGGAGGTGAGCGTGGAGACGCCTGGCTCGGCTATAGGTCAGGGCAGCATTCGCTGGGATGACGGTGTCGGCTGGCGAGGGTGCCACCGTCCGTTCCCCCGTAGCCGGTCAGACATTCGTCGAATCGTAACTGAGCAGTCTTATATGGCGCATCGTTTTGGACTTCGCAGGGCGCGGGACACGCGTCCGTAGCCTCGGAGGAGAGTTTGAACAGAGGTGGACGTTCGGCCCGTACGGGCGGGCGCGATTTCCGTCGTCGGGCCGTGAAGGCCCTGCTGGTCGTGTTCATCGTGCTCGGCGCCGGCATCTCGATCGAGGTCGGGGCCGACGCGACCAGCCCACAGCGGCACCGCGGCAACCTACTCACCACCATGTCCG
>JBJMLG010000052.1:0-11343 GCA_045805385.1 Thermoleophilaceae bacterium | reverse complement strand
GGGCGCTCGACCCGGGCAGCCGAGCGCTGCTCGATCTCTCCCTGCGGCGTGGTGTCACGGATGTCGAGATCGCCCGCCTCCTTAGAACCCACCCGGCCGAGGTCGCCCTGCGCCGCGCGCGGGTGCTCGACCGCCTCGCCGGCGGCGTCGGAGTGAACGGCTCGGGCGACCTCCTGGAGACGGCGCTTCACGCTCTCCCGCCGGAGGTGTGGATGCTCTCGGCGCGCGTGGAGCGAGAGTCACCGCCGCCGCCACCGCTTCGCCCCGTTCCGGAATCGCCGGAGAACCCTCCACCGGAGGTTGAGCATCATGCGCCCCCGGAGGTGCAGCAGCCTCCCGCGCCGAGCCCAGCGCCGTCGCCGCCCTCTCCCTTCCGCGCGACCCCGCCGGACCACCTGTGGGCGCAGCCGCCGGAGCCCGAGCCGCGCACTTCGAGCGCCCTCCGCAAGGTCGCCTTCGGGGGCGTTGCCGTGGCCGTGATCGCGGCCGCCGCAGGCGTAGCGGTGGGCCGCCGGTTGCGCGGACGCTAGGCCGGGGCCGTGCCGGTCGGTCGCTGCGCCTCGGCGCTCAGGCCCTGGCGCCCAGCAGCGAGACCGCGATTTCCGCGACCTCGGTGGGCGTGCGGCCCACCTTCACGCCCTTCGACTCGAGCGCCTCTGCCTTCGCGACCGCCGTGCCCTTCGAGCCGGAGATGATCGCGCCGGCGTGACCCATCGTCTTGCCGGGCGGCGCGGTGAAGCCCGCGATGTACCCGACCACCGGCTTGGTCACGTGCTCGGCGATGTAGTCGGCGGTGCGCTCCTCCTCCTCGCCGCCGATCTCGCCGCACATCACGATCAGCTCTGTCTCGGGGTCGTTCTCGAACAGCTCGATGATGTCGATGAACGACGAGCCCGCGATCGGGTCGCCCCCGATGCCGACGATCGACGAGTTGCCGAAGCCCTGCTGGGCGAGCTCGTTGCCGATCTGGTAGGTGAGCGTGCCGGAGCGCGACACGAGCCCCACGTTGCCCTCGCTGAAGAAATGCGCGGGGATGATCCCCACATTTGCCTTGCCGGGCGAGAGGATGCCCGGGCAGTTCGGGCCGACGAGGCGCGAGCTCGTGCGCTTCAGCTGCGTGTACACACGCAGCATGTCGTGCACGGGGATGCCCTCGGTGATCGCGATCACGAGCTCGATGCCCGCGTCGATCGACTCGAGCATCGAGTCGGCCGCGAAGCGGGGCGGCACGAAGATCATGCTCGTGTTGGCGCCGGTCTCGGACACGGCGTCGCCCACCGTGTTGAAGATCGGGATGCCCTCCACGTCCTGACCCGCCTTGCCGGGAGTCACGCCCGCGACCACGTTCGTGCCGTAGTTGCGGTTGTTCAGCCCGTGGAAACTGCCCTCACGGCCGGTCAGGCCGGAGATGACGAGCTTCGTGCCCTTGTCTACGAGAACGCTCACTTGGCGAGCTCCACCACCTTCTCTGCGGCGCCGAGCATGGTCTTCTCGACATACACGTTGGGGAGGTTCGCCTCCGCGAGGATGCGGCGGCCCTCCACGTCGTTCGTGCCGTCGAGGCGCACCACGAAGGGCACCTTCACGTCGATCTGGCCGAAGGCGGTCACCAGCCCGCGCGCGACCTCGTCGCAGCGCGTGATGCCGCCGAAGATGTTGAACAGCACGGCCTTCACCTTGGGATCGGAGAGGATCACCTCGACCGCGTCCACGATCGCCTCCGCCTTCGAGCCGCCGCCGGCGTCGAGGAAGTTGGCGGGCTTGCCGCCCGCCTGGGCGACCACGTCGAGCGTGGACATCACGAGCCCGGCGCCGTTGCCGAGGATGCCGATGTCGCCGTCGAGCTTCACGTAGGTGAGTCCCCGCTCATGCGCCATCTGCTCCTGCGGGTCCTCGGCCGCGGGGTTCCGCATGGCGGCCGTTTCCGGATGCCGGTAGAGCGAGTTGCCGTCGACCGTGACCTTGGCGTCGAGCGCGACCACGTCGCGGCTCTTGGTGATCAGCAGCGGGTTCACCTCGACGAGCACCGCGTCCTCGGCCACGAACGTCTCGTAGAGCCTGGCGAGCAGTGCGCCGACCGGGCGCACCACGTCATCGGCGATGCCGGACTCGAAGGCGAGCTCGCGGCCGTGGAAGTCCTGGAACCCGAGCAGTGGGTCGATGTGCACGCGCACGATCGCGTTCGGGTCCTTGTCCGCGATCTCCTCGACGTCCATGCCGCCCATGCGCGACAGCATCGCGAGCGGCTTCTTCGCGGTGCGGTCGAGCAGGATCGCGGCGTAGTACTCCTCGTCGATATCGGACGCCTTCTCCACGTACAGCTCGTGCACGGTGAAGCCCCGGATGTCCATGCCGAGGATCGCGTTCGCGGCCTCCTCGGCCTCCTCGCGGTCCTTCGCGAGCTTGATGCCACCCGCCTTGCCGCGGCCCCCTATCAGCACCTGCGCCTTCACCACGACGGGATAGCCGAGGTCCTCGGCCGCCTCGACCGCCTCGGCCACCGATGTGGCGGGCCTTCCCTCCGGCACGGGAACCGCGTGGTTCTTGAAGAGGAGCTTGCCTTGGTATTCGAGAAGGTCCATTGACGAAAGAAAACCTAGAATGTCGGCCCGCCCGTACCCTTCGCTCCCTGCGGGAGCCGCGATTCGAGCCGTTGAGCGCCGGGCACCCTACTAGATCGATCCAAGCACCGACCGAGGAGCCTCGTGCCGCTACCCAAGGACGTTCGTTTTGTCAGCTTCGACTGTTACGGCACCCTGATCGACTGGGAGACGGGCGTCTACGACGCGTTCCAGAAGGAAGCGGATCGTGATGGGTTCACGATCGACAGGGCCCAGCTCATTCCACTCTTCATCGAGACTCAGCGCGAGATCATGCGAGGTTCCTACGAGCTCTACGCCGAGGTGCTGCGGCGCACGGCGGTGCGCGTCGCGAAGGAACTCGGCTGGGATCTCGAGCCCTCGCGCTCGCAGTTCCTGCCGAACTCGGTGCCGAACTGGCCGCCCTTCCGGGAGACCAACGCGCAGCTCGAGCGCTTCGCGAAGAAGTTCGAGACCGGCATCCTCTCGAACATCGACGACAAGCTCCTCGGCGCGACCCGCCGCCACTTCCGTGTGGACTTCGACCTCGTGGTCACCGCCCAGCAGGTCCGCAGCTACAAGCCCGACCCCGCCCACTTCAAGGAATGCGCGCGCCGCATCGGCGGCAAGAAGAACTGGGTGCACATCGGGAGCGGCTACGAGACCGACGTGGAGCCGTGCATCAAGGAGAAGATCCCCGTGATCTGGGTGAACCGGCGCGGCGAGGAGCTCGAGCCCGGCCAGAAGAAGCCGACCGAAGAGGTCAAGACGCTTCGCGACGCCGCGAAGCTCTTGGGCGCCGCCTAGTTGCGTGTAGCCGCGCTCCACCAGGACGCGATCGTCCTCACGAGCCGGCTCTGGCAGACGAACGCCGTGGCCCTGCGGCGCGGGGAGGAGGCGATGCTGATCGACTCGACGTACTTCCCGGACGAGCTCGACGTGCTTCCGCAGGTGATGGCGCAGGCGGGCTTCCAGGTCGTCGGGCTGCTGGCCACGCACGCCGACTGGGACCACCTCCTCGGACGCTACGCCTTTCCGTCCGCCTCGCTCGGCCTGGGTCAGCCGTCGATGGAGCGAATGCGCGCCGAGCCCGGTAAGGCGCAGCTCGCGCTGCGCGAGGCGGACGCCGAGCACTACGTGACCCGGCCGGGGCCGCTCTCGCTCGGGCAGGCGCAGTCCCTTCCCGTGCCGGGGAAGCTCGACCTCGGGGACGCGGAGATCGAGCTGCACCTTGCCGACGGGCACACGAGCGACGGCACCGCCTACTTCGCCCGCCACGCCGGCGTGCTGGTGTGTGGCGATTACCTGTCCGACGTGGAGATCCCGATGATCTCGCCCGGCGGGTCGGTAGACGCATATCGCGGCACACTGGCCCGGCTGGCGCCGCTGCTCGAGGAAGCGGAGCGCGTCGTGCCCGGGCACGGTGCGGCGCACGACCGGGACGCTGCCCTGCGCCTGCTGGACGAGGATCTCGGCTATCTCGACGCGCTCGAGCGCGAGGAGGAGAAGCCGCGCCTGCCCGCCGGCCGCGACAGCGCCCACCAGCGCAGCATCCACGCGCGCAACCTGCAGGAAGTCGGTCTGGCGCGATAGGGGCTAAAGGAGAGCGCGCGAGGCGCCGATACCGCCTCGATGCGTCCCGTGCATCGAACCCTCTTCGCTCTCGCCTTGGCTCTCGCCGCGGCCGTCGCCTCCACAGGCGTGGCCGACGCGCGCGCCCGCGCCGCCACCTCACCCGTGGTGAAGAAGGTGCGCCCGCTGAAGATCCACATCGGCGAGACGCTCACCATTACTGGCAGCGGCTTCGTGAAGGGCAAGAAGAAGAACACCGTCGTGTTCATGGGCCCCTCGAAGAAGGTCGTCTGGGTCAAGGCCGACAGCGCCACGACGACCACCATCAAGCTGAAGCTTCCGGTGAAGATCGCACCGCTCCTCACCGTGAAGAGCGGCAAGGTCGAGCAGACTCGCCTGCGCCTGCGCGTGATCTCGAAGCGCTCTGGGCGCTCGTTCACGCCGGCGAAGATCTCTCCGATCGTCGTGCCGAAGCTCGGCGACGTAGGTGTCACGCCCGGCCCCGGTGGCGGCCCCGGCGCGGCGAGCGCGGACTGCGACAACGACGGCATCCCGAACTCGGTAGATCCCGACGCGGACAACGACTTCCTGCCGAACACGCTTGAAGCGGCTCTCGGCACAGACTCCTGCAAGGCGGACACGGACGGCGACGGCGTGTCGGACGGCTACGAGTACCAGGCGGCGCTCAACTTCAACCGCAACGCGAACTCGAACGCGATTCCGTGGCCCTACCCGGGCAAGCGCGCCTACCCGAACCCGCTCGACGCCTCCGACGCGAACGTGGACTTCGACGGCGACTCGCTCACGCTCATGGAGGAGTACACGGCGTCCTTCGATCCAGACTTCTGGGGCAAGACCACGGTGCAGCCCACCACGCCGCCGGCTCCCAACACCGAGAACGACGTGATGGTCGTGTCCTACAGCGACGGCGACCAGACGACCGATCCGCCGTACACCTCCGGTCTACCGACGGGCCCGCTCGCCCCGACCGACCCGAACGCGTACAGCGGGTTCGACGTGAACGGCAACGACAACGGCACGTCCGGCAACTCCGCCGACACCGGCGACCACTGGAGCTTCCTCGACCGTCGCACCGGCGGCGCGTTCAACGGCGCCTACGAGCCGCTGAACGGCGACAGCCCGGGCTGGATGGACTACAACGGCGACGGCGTGCTCCAGGACGACGAGAAGGACATCGACCAGGACGGCCTGTCGAACTATGACGAGACGCACGGCCCGGCCTCCGGCCCGGGCTGGTGGAACACCGTGAAGCCCTGGAACGATGACGGCCTCTACCCGCTGCCCTACACCGGCACCAACTGGCTCACCGCGGACACCGACGGCGACGGCGTGCTCGACGGCGCGGACGACCAGGACCACGACGGCTACACGAACATCGAGGAGCTCTACCCGCTGCCCAAGGCTGCGGATGCGCCGAAGGTCGACTTCGTGTATGTGATTCCGCAGGAGGGCGTCCCCGCTACCACCCACGAGTTCAACCCGTGCTTGCCGAACCTCCAGTCACCGGCGTGCATGCGGCACCCTGTCGCGGGCGCCAACTTCGCGCCATTCAAGGACCAGGCGCGCCAGCCGACCTGGAACCAGTGGCCGCGCCCGTAGCGGTCGCTCCCTAGCGGAACAGGCTCACGATCCCCACGATCCCCGGCGCGATGATCAGCGCGGGGAGGAAGTTGCCGACCTTCACGTCCTTCAGGTCGAGCAGCTTCAGTGAGATCCCGATGATCAGGATTCCTCCGGCGCTCGTCATCGCGTCGAGCGCCTCGCCCTTCAGGATGTCCTGGAAGAGGCCGGCTCCGAGCGAGATACCGCCCTGCACGATCAGCACGGTGCCGGCGGCCAGCGCCACGCCCCAGCCGAGCGTTGCGGACAGCGCGATCGACGCGAAGCCGTCCAGCATGGATTTTGTGGCCAGCGCCTGGTAGTCGCCGGTCAACCCGTCCTGGATCGCACCGACAACGGTGAGCGGCCCGACGCAGAAGAGCAGGCTGGCGGTCACGAACGCCTCGCTGATCGTCGAGTGCCGGTGGCCCGAGAGCGCGCGCTGCACGCGGTCCCCGAAGCGGGCAAGCCACGCTTCGATTCCGATCGCCTCACCCACGAGGCCTCCGAGCAGCACCCCGCCGAGCACGTAGAGCGGGTTCGTGTCGCGCCAGGCCAGCGCGAGATCCACGCCGATCACGAGCGTGACGAGACCGAGCCCGGCCATCACGCGCTGCTGCAGCCCCGCGGGCAGGCGGCTGCCGACGAGCGTGCCGACCAACGTGCCGGCCAGCACTGCGCCTACGTTGATGAAGGTGCCTGTCAGTTCTTTCGCAGGTGCCGGTGAACGGTCATCTCGGCCACCTTCTGCCCGTCACCGGCCTGCATCTCGACGTTCACCGGCCCACCCTAGCGGGGCGGCGACGGCCTCAGCCGCCCGGCAGAACGGTGGCCACGAGCGGCTTCTCGAAGCCGCGGCCGTACTTCTCGCCGACGTTGCCCGGGTCGCCCGGCAGGGCAACCATCCGCCAGTCGGAGACGATCTCGTCGAGCGGCACCGTCTGCCGCGCGTTGTCGGAGTCGGCGATCGCGAGGATGTGCACGCCGTGGGTGGCGATGCTGCCCTGGTAGAAGCGGTCCGATCCGTCCGGGATGCCGTCGCTCGGCTGCCAGCACCTGCGCGGCGAGCCGTCGGAGGCGGTCGACGGCTCATCGCCCGAGCGCAGGTGCACCTTCGGCCCGGGGTCCGAGCCGGTGCCGTCGTCGAAGCAGGAGTCGTCGCGGTAGTACGGCACAGCGAGGAGCGACTGCGCCGCCCCGCCCGGGGTGAGGTCCGTGGCGCTCGAGGAGATGCGATCCACGACCGTGCCCCACGGCCCGGCCACCTCCGACCAGGCGAGCGCGGCGTTCGCTGCCGAGAACGTGAGGTCGGGAGAGTCGACCGACTGGTGGTAGGGCGAGATCTGGCAGATCTGCGCCGCGCGGTACGTGGCCCGGAAGCCCTGGTCCAGGCTCCCGGTGCCGTTCTGGTCGTAGCGCTCGTTGCAGGGGTCGTCGAAGTTGCCGTACACCTCGTCGTTCTGGCCGTCGACGGGCACGCCGTCCTGCTTCTGGGGGTTATAGAAGCGGTTCACCCGGCCGGCGTTGAAGTCCCACTGGGCGTAGATGCCGTCGAGCGGCGGGATCACGTGCACGCGCAGCCAGCTCTTCTGGCGCACCTCGTCGCGGTAGAAGATCTCGCGCCTGATCACGTTCGTGCCGGAGTCCGCGCCCCAGGTCTCGCGCATCGCGCGGACCGGTCCGGCGCGCTCGCCGAGCAGCGTGCTCGAGCCGCCCCAGTTCGTGTCCTCCTCCTCGAAGCCGCAGCACGGCGTCTCCGAGCCGGGGTCCTGCGCGAAGGCGCGCGCCTTCCAGCGGTCGATCAAGTCCGGCCCGTACGTCGCGCCGCCGTCGGGCGAGATGCGCAGCTGGGTCATCAGCCAGCGGCCGTCGTAGCGGAACTGGTAGCGCGGCGTCTTCACCCACGCGTAGTCGCGCGGGCGGCGCCGGTCGATCTTGGGCGTGCCGTCCGGGTTGGTGACGAGGTTGCCGTTCGCGTCGCAGTAAGGGCCCGTGGCCGCATTGCCGTAGCCGGAGTAGCTCGACTGGGACTTCTCGAAGAGGTCGGCGTTGGCGTCGCGCTGGTAGCTCACGTAGCCGTTCGTCGCGTCGAACGCCGGCTTCGGCCCGCGGTCGCCCGCCTTCATCACGTACACATAGGTCGGCGTCGCGCCCGGATTGGTCGGATCGCCGAGCGTGACCGCGCGAGCGGCGTCGATGCCCTTCGGAAGCTTCGCGCCGGCCGGCGCCTGCGGCCCGGCGTCGCTCGCCATGAAGGCGAGCTCGTCGTTGTCGTCGAGCCCACGCACGGGGTCCTTCATCGCGGGCGAGTCGGGCTGCGCGAGGCAGGGGTTCGACGGATCGGACTTCGTGTACCGGAAGCCCTCGCGATCGTACGCATAGGTGGTGTGCTGGTCCTCACCCGAGTAGACGGAGAACCCCGAGGCCGAGTTGTCGAGGTAGCGGGTGAACACCTCGTCGACTTGGAACGGGATCTGCTGGAACTTGTTGGCGTGCGCATTCCAGCGGTAGCCGAGCAACCGGTCGACCGGCGTGCCCTGCTGCGGCGCCCATTGCTGGCTGTCCACCTCCGGGGTCGCGTAGTGGTTGTGGGCGCACTGCTCGTCGAAGGTCTGGCAGTCCTTCAGATCGGTGAGCGGGATCTTGAAGGTGAAGTTCGAGCGCGCCGACCAGTCGCCGAAGTCGCGGCCGGTGAGCACGACCGGCTCGGTGTCGCGTGCGGCGGGTGTGGACGGATCCACGATCGGCAGCGGGCCCGCCCCAGAGGCGGTTGATGCCGCGACCGAAGCCGCGAGCACACCGATGGCGGCGCCGAAGCGCGCTGTTCCGCGAAACCGCATTGGCACGTCCCCCGCCCGATGTTGTAACCGCTCGGACGTTGGCGTGCGCCGGTTCTTGCGAGAAGGCATACACCGGATATAGCTTCGGCGTACCCCTATGCGTCCCAGGGCGATTCTTCTCGTAGCGACCGCGCTCTGCCTGGCCACGGCTCCAGCCGCCCATGCAGCTGCCAAGCAGGCGATCTTCGACGTGACCGCGAAGGGGCACTACTTCTACGACCGCGTGGCCGACACCCAGCCTGGCACGTTTTGCGTCGCGGAACGCGGCCACACCGAGGATCACAAGCGCCTCGACGTGACCTTCCACATGAAGATGCTGATCCAGACTGGGTTCGACCGCTGGTACCTGAACTCCGTGCACCAGAACGTGAGCCAGTTCCGCGGCAAGGGCAAGCTCGCCGACGACGTGACGAGCACTCACGAGGCGAACTACGGCTGCGACGGGCCCGCGCCGTGGCAGTCCGACGACAGAGCGGAGCCGAACAGGTCGCGCCACTGCACCACGACGGTCGGCATCCTCGCGCGAGTCGACAAGAACCTCGCGACCTTCTACCCGGGGCCCTTGTTCAAGTCCCGGACGAAGTGCCTCTTCGAGTACGACAGCAGCATGAACAACCCGTACTTCCCGACGTCGCTGCTGCCGGACCTCAAGGTCACCCAGGCGAAGCTGAACACCAGGAAGCTCGCGGGCTCCTCGAAAGCAGCGGTCACGGCCAAGCTCGACAAGAGCAAGACGCTCCCTCCGCGGGTGGAGTCGGACGAGCCCCGCAGCACGACCACGATCAACGAGAGCTACGGCGCCCATTGGGAGCTCACGTTCAAGCGCAAGTCGCCCTGGCGCGCCTGGCGCTAGCGGCAGCACGTCCTCGAAGTCGTAGCCACGCTGTTGAACTATCGCTCCGGTGGCCTTCGGGCCGCCGGAGCGTTTGGAACGTCTAGCTCGCCTTGATGACGGCGATGGTGTCGCCGGTGGCGATTGAGCCGCCCTCGGATACGCCGAGCTCCTCGACCTTGCCGGAGGCGGGCGCCGTGATCTCGTTCTCCATCTTCATGGCCTCGATCACGCAGATGAGCGCGCCCTCCTCCACGTCGGCGCCCTTCTCGACGGCGACCTTCAGCACGGTGCCTTGGAGCGGGGAGACAATCTCGCCCGCTGCGCCGCCACCGCCGGCGCCGCCGCGCTCGCGGCGCTGCGGCGGCTTCCGCAGGGCCGCCGCCCCAGCGGATGGCCCGGCGCCGTTTGCCACGGGCGGTGGGCCGATCACCTTCACGTCGAAGCGCCGCCCTGATACCTCGACGGCGTAGGTGCGCTCGACCTTCTCCTCGTCCTCCTCGCCCTCGGCGGGGGCCTCGGGCTTCGGCTGGGCGAGCGACTTCAGCCAGTCCTTGTCCTCGATCAGGTCGCGGCAGGTCTCGCCGTTGCGCCACTGCTCGGTCTGGAGCAGCGCCTGGTGGAACGGGATCAGCGTCTTCAGCCCTCCGACCTCGTACTCGTGCAGGGCGCGAAGCATGCGCCGTGTGGACGCCTCGCGGTCCACGTCCCAGACGATCAGCTTCGCGACCATCGGGTCGTACATCGGGCTCACCTCGGAGCCCGCCTCAACGCCGGAGTCGACGCGCACGCCGGGTCCGGCGGGCTCGCGGTAGCTCTCGATCCGGCCCGGCGCCGGCGCGAAGTTCTTCGACGCGTCCTCCGCGTTGATGCGGCACTCGATCGCGTGGCCGCGGATCTGGATGTCGTCCTGGCCGAACGCGAGCTCCTCGCCCGCCGCCACCTTGATCTGCTCGCGCACGATGTCCACGCCGGTGACCATCTCGGTCACGCAGTGCTCCACCTGCACGCGCGTGTTCATCTCGAGGAAGTAGTACTCGCCGTCCTGGAGCAGGCCCTCGACGGTTCCAGCCGAGTGGTACCCGACGGCACGCGCGGCTTCGATGCCTATCTGCCCGATCCGCTCGCGCAGCTCCGGCGTGACCGCCGGTGCGGGGCTCTCCTCGATCAGCTTCTGGTGCCGGCGCTGCACCGAGCAGTCGCGCTCGAACAGGTGCACCACGTTGCCGTGGCGGTCCGCGAGCACCTGCACCTCCACGTGGCGCGGATCGGGCAGGTAGCGCTCGATGTACACCGTGGGGTCCGAGAAGAACTTCTCGCCCTCGCGCGCGGCGCCCTCGAACGCCTTCTCGAGCTCGGACTCGTCGAGCGCGACGCGGAAGCCCTTGCCGCCGCCACCGCCCGCGGCCTTCACGGCGATCGGGTAGCCGATCGAGTCGGCGATGATCTTCCTCGCGTCCTCGACGGTCTCGACGGGCTCGGTGGTGCCAGGGACGATCGGGACTCCGGCAGCGCCCATCAGCTCGCGGGCCTTGGTCTTCGAGCCCATGGCGTCGATCGCCTCGGCGGGCGGGCCGATGAAGGTGATGCCGGCTTCGTCGCAGGCGCGCGCGAACGCAGCATTCTCCGCGAGGAAGCCGTAGCCCGGGTGGATCGCCTCCGCGCCGGACTTCTGGGCCGCGTCGATGATCTTCTCGATCACGAGGTAGCTCTCGTTGGCGGGACCGGGACCGAGCAGGTACGCCTCGTCGGCCCGCCTTGCGTGGGGCGCGTCGCGGTCGAGCTCCGAGTAGACCGCTACGGAGGAGATGCCCATCTCCTCGAGTGTGCGCATCACGCGGATGGCGATTTCGCCGCGGTTCGCGACTAGAACCTTGCTGAACACGGCGCGGAAGGTTAT
>JBJMLG010000051.1:0-6718 GCA_045805385.1 Thermoleophilaceae bacterium | reverse complement strand
TGGTCGCCGCGCTCGCCTTCCTCGGCGCCTACTGCGTATGGGTGCTGCTGTCGGGAAGCTGGTCCGACTCGCCGGCGCGCGCGTTGCTCGAGTTCAACCGTGACATGGCATACCTGCTCGCACTGGCGTTGTTCGGCTCGCTTGGCGCCGGCGGGCGCGCCGTCAGCTGGATCCTGCGTGGTCTCGTACTCGGCGCCTTCGTGGTGTGCGCCGTCGCGCTGATCACGCGGATCGCCCCCGACGTGTGGCCCATCTCACCGAACGTCTCGAACCAGCGCCTGAGCTACCCGGTCACCTACTGGAACGCTCTGGGCATGCTGTGCGCGCTCTCGATCGTCTTCTGCGTGCACCTCACGAGCTCCGAGCGCGAGCCCCCGCTCGTACGCGTTCTCGGAGCCTCCGCGGTGCCGGTTTTCGCCACCACGCTCTACTTGACGTTCTCGCGCGGCAGCATCGCGACCACGGCGATCGGACTCGTGCTGTATGTGCTGATCGGGCGTCCGCGCTTGATGATCACCGGCCTGCTCGCCGCTGCGCCGGTGACCGCGATAGCCGTGAGCGCCGCCTACGGCAAGGACGCGCTCTCGTCGATCGATCCCACCACGGCGCAGGCCGTGTCCGAGGGGCGCGACGTGGCCCTCGTCGTCGCGCTGTGCGTGGTGGGCGCCGCCGCGCTGCGCGCATTGCTGCTGTTCGCCGACAGGCCACTCGCCGAACTGCGCCTCCCCGAGGGCGCGCGACGACCGGTCGGAATTGCGCTGGCGGTCGGTGCTGTCGCGCTCGCGGTCGGCGTGACGGCCGGCTTCAACCTGCCGCACCGCGCGAGCCACCAGTACGACCGCTTCGTGCACGGCAACGTGGTGCGCGACAACTCCGATCTGCGCCAGCGGCTCTCGGACCCCGGCAACAACGGGCGCATCGACGTGTGGCGCGTGGCGCGCGACGAGTTCGACCGCTCGAGCTTCCACGGCTCGGGCGCCGGGACCTACGAGACGCTGTGGAACCGCTACCGCCCCGTGCCCCAACCGGCGAAGGACGGACACTCGCTCTATCTCGAGACGATGGGGGAGCTTGGGATCGTGGGGCTGATCCTCATCGTCGGCGTGCTGGCGTCGATCTTCGGCGGTCTGATAGCGCGCCGGCGGGGCCCGGACCGGGCGCTGTACTCGGTGATCCTGGCGGCCGGGCTCGCCTGGGCCATCCACGCAGGCGTGGACTGGGACTGGGAGATGCCCGTGATAACGCTTTGGGTGTTCGCGCTCGGCGGTGCCGCGATCGGGGCGCTGCCGGACCCGCGCGCGGCTGAGCGTGGCCGGTCGGAGAGCGTGGGCCCGCCGCGGCTGTTGCGCGTGGTCGCGGGCGTGCTCGTGTTGGTGCTGGCGGTCACGCCGGCGCTCGTGGCGTCGTCGCAGGCGCGCCTCGATTCGAGCGTGAGAGCGTTCAAGCGGGGCGACTGCAACAAGGCGGCGGACGAGGCGCTGTCCTCGATCTCGGCGATCTCGGCGCGGCCGCAGCCGTTCGAGATCCTCGCCTACTGCGACGTGCGTGCGGGCCTGAACAAGCTCGCGATCTCACAGATGAAGAAGGCGATCAAGCGCGACCCCGAGAACTGGGAGTTCCAGTACGGCCTCGCGCTCGTGACCGGTGCGGCGGGCCGCGACCCGCGGCCGGCGATGCGCAGGTCGCTCGCGCTCAACCGGCGCGACTTCCTGAACCAGGAGACCGCCCGAGCGTTCCGCGGCGCGCGCACGCCCCGGCAATGGAAGAGGCGGGCGCTGAGCGCCCGCCTCCCCTTCCAGCGTTGAGAAGAGAAGAAGCCGCGGGAGCCGAGGGGCGGCTCTGGCCACTCGGCTCCCGCGGCTTAGGCCTGGGGAGCCGAGGGGCGGCAGTGGCCACTCGGCTCTCCCGGGCTTAGGGCTTGCCGTGGTTCAGCTTTGGTCGCGCGCGGCGCGGCGGCGGACCGTGAGGCCGGTCGCCAGCATCGCGATGCCCACGATCAGCAGCGGGATCGCGAGGTAGCCGGTGAACGGCAGCGAGCCAGTCGACTCCGAGGCGACCTGGCGCGTGGCCTGAACGCCCTCGTTCGTGGTGGTCGGCTGCGTGGAGTTGCCGCTCTCCTGGTTGCCGAGCACCTCGCCGCCGGTGGTCGGCTTGGAGGTCGGGTACTGCGCGACTCCGGCGCTTCCGCTCGAGGCGATGCCGGATACAGCGAGGCCCGCACCGGTCATGCTCATGAGCAGGCCGATGACGAGGACAGAGGTCAGCGCGAGGCGTGACTTCATCAGGAATCCTTTCTGACGTGAGAAGAGGCTGGGAGCACGGCGCGCCGCCTGCGACCGGGCGCGGAGCTTGATCTGGTCGAGCTCCAGCGCGGTGGGCTGCGGCCGATCCTTGCGCAGCCTCTCGGCCACGTGAAGCAGGTCGGCTGGGACGTGCTCTTCGTTTCGGTGGGTCATCGCAGGCTTATACGAAGGACACTGCCCATTCCTTACTGCCTGCGATCCGCCTTCCGAGAAGCCATCATGGTGTGACCATGCGCGACGAGAACTTCGAGCGCATCTATTCCGAGCACGCCGAGGCGCTGTTCGGCTTCCTGGTCTACCGGACGGGCAACCGTGCGCTGGCCGAGGACGTGCTCGCGGACACCTTCGAGCGCGTGCTTCGATCCCGCGGCCGCTTCGACCCCCGAAAGGCGAGCGAGAAGACCTGGGTGTACTCGATCGCGCTCAACCGGTTGAAGGACCTCCACCGCAAGTCGGTCGCCGAGGGCCGGGCGATGGAGAAGGCCGGGCCCGACAAGGCTGCGTTCGATCCCACCGCCGGGCTCGCCGCGGTCGAGGATCGCGAGGAGCTCGGGCGGGCCCTTGCGGGCCTGACGGCCGAGGAGCGCGAGGCGGTGTCGCTGCGCTTCGGCGCCGATCTCACGGTGCCGGAGATCGCGAAGGTGCTCGGCGAGAAGCTCTCGACGGTGGAGGGGCGGGTGTACCGGGCGCTGCGCAAGCTGCGCACCGCGCTCGAGGAGCCCGATGCCGCCCGCGCGGGGCGGGGCGGACACTGATGCGCGTGCTCGGAAAGGTCGCCTACTGGGTCGCCGTGGTAGTGCTCGCGCTGGCGCTGCTCGTGGCGCTGGTGCTGTTCTTCGAGTCGCGCGACCAGAGCGGCCTGAGCGGCGGTGTGGTGCCGCTTCTCCGGCTCTAGACCGGCGGCGCGACTGACACGAGCCGGGCGAACACCACGATCCGGTGCGACGCGCTGTAGAGCGGGTGGCAGGCGCTCAGCACGATCCGGTCGTGGTCCACGCGGCGAGTGACCCAGAGCGCGGTCGGCTTGACGACCTTCGTCGCCTCGACGGCATACAGGATCTGCCCGTACGGCATGTCGGCGACGATGCGGTCGCCCTTCTTCAGCTTGTCGACCGTGCGGAACGGCGCGAGGTACGTGGTGCGATGGCCCGCCACGGCCGTGGTGCCGTGCTCGCCGGGAAACGGCGTCGCCGGGTAGTGCCCCGGTCCCTTTCGGAGGCTGGCGGTGTCCGTGCCCTGCACCATCACGTAGTGGCGGTGGAGGGTGGGAAGACGGATCGTGCCGATGGCGCGCCCCGTCTTGGCGCGAGCGCGAGCCCGCGAGGCGAGTACGGCGATGCGGCGGCGCAGATCACGCTCGTTCAGCGAGCGCGCGTCGGCGGCGGACTGGTTCTTGAGACCCGCGAGCTGGCCCTGCAGGCGGTCCTGCTCGCGGCTCGCGATCATCGCCGAGATCGGCTCCTGCCAGGCGACGGTGATCACGGCGTCGGCGATCAGGAGTGCGCCGGCGACCGCCACGACGGCCGCAAGGAAGCGCACCACGGCGCGCACGTGGGTGGAGCGCTGCCTCGCCACGGGACGAAGTGTATGTCCGCAATCTGCGGCCAAACTTGAGTCGCCGTGGACGAATGGCCGAGTTGCGCGCGTACCCGGCCGCGTCGATATTCGACCCATGACTGCGCTGGACGCGCAGGCCGGCGTGCCGTCCCTTGGTGAGGAAGCCCGGGCCGCGTCCGCCGACCGCTCGGTGATGGCCAGGACGCTCGCCTACGTATTCGCCGTGGGCGCGGCGCTCGCGGTCGTGTCGCTCGCGCTGCCCAACTCGGTCGCGGTGCCCAGCGTGGGCGTCGCGGCTCCGCTCGGGGCGCTCGCGGCCGTCGCGACAGCCGGGCTGCTCGCGGTGCTGGTGCTCGGCGCCACGCGGCTGCGCGCGTGGGCGTTCCACATGGTGCTCGCCTGCGGCACGGTCCTCGTGTCCGCGGCGATCTACGCGAGCAGCGACGTGACGAGCACCTATCCGATGCTCTACGTGCCCGTCGCGCTCTACGCGGCCTACTTCTTCACGCGCCGGCAGGCCGCGGCGCAGGTGGCGTTCGCGGGCGCTTCGTACGCGGTGGTGCTGCTCGCCTCCGGAAAAGGCGACGGCTCGGTGGCCGCCTGGCTGCTCACCGCCGGCACCCTCGGGACAGCCGCGGCGCTGGTGCGCACCATGCGCGACCGGCTGGAGCGGCTCATCGGCCGCCTCTCGGATGCCGCCCGCACCGACGTGCTCACAGGGCTCCTGAACCGCCGAGGCTTCCAGGAGCTGTTCGGCAACGAGCTCGAGCGCGCGACGCGCTCGAACCGGCCGCTCAGCGTGATCGTCGGCGACATCGACCACTTCAAGGAGCTGAACGACCGCTTCGGGCACCGCGCCGGTGACGAAGCGCTCGAGCGCCTCGCGTTGGTTCTGCGCGCGGCCAAGCGCCGGATCGACACGGCCGCCCGCGTGGGCGGCGAGGAGTTCGCGCTGATCGTGCCGGAGACCGAGGAGCACGATGCCTACGTGCTCGCCGAGCGCCTGCGCCGGGCGGTCCGCGAGGAGTTCGAGGATGGCGACAGCGGTGTGACGATCAGCTTCGGAGTGGCGAGCTTTCCCAAGCACGGCCGCACCGCCGAGTCCCTCTTCCATGCCGGTGATCTCGCCCTCTACGCGGCGAAGGAGCTCGGGCGCGATCGCACCGTGATCCACAACCCGGAGCTCGCGGGCGCGATCGCGGGCACGCGGCGCCGCTTCGAGCGCGACGGCTACCTCGCCACCGTGCTTGCTCTCGCCGAGGCGCTCGAGGCGCGCGAGAGCGGCAGCGCCACCCACTCGCGGCGGGTCGCGCGCTACGCGGAGCTGATCGCCAGGGAGCTCGGGCTCGAGGCCGAGGTGGTGGATCGGGTGCGCATCGGCGGTGTGCTGCACGATGTCGGCAAGATCGGCGTGCCCGAGAGCATCCTCTCGAAGAGCGGGCCGCTGTCCGAGGAGGAGTGGGAGGAGCTCAAGCGACACCCTCTGATCGCGGCGCGCATCCTCGACTCGGGCTCGATCGAGGACATCCGCGCCTGGGTGCTCGCTCACCACGAGCACTTCGACGGCACGGGCTACCCGCACGGGCTCTCCGGCGAGGAGATCCCGATGGAGGCGAGGATCCTCTCGGTCGCTGACGCCTGGGAGGCGATGACCTCGGACCGCCCCTACCGCCGGGCCCTGACCCCCGAGGAGGCGCGCGCCGAGCTGGACGCCTGTGCCGGCTCTCAGTTCGACTCCGAGGTGGTGCGCGCGTTCGTGCGCGTGCTGGACGGCTCGGACGTCGAGAGCCTCGTCCCGTAGCGCCAAAGTCGGCTTGCCAGTGCCTCAAACGGGGTACGTATGCGGTCCGCTGAGGCCCGAGGCTGCGCCTCTCCTCCCGCCCCGACGGTTACAGTTATTGCCCCCTCGAAAGGAGCGGACGCACTCACACATGGCTAAGCAGCTTTCTCCTCTTCCCGACGCCAAGTCGGTTCGCGTCAATCCCACGGCCGGCGAGCTGAAGGAGCTCGCGGCCAAGATGCCGAACGCGCGCCGAACGAAGTACGACAACCTCAACGTGCAGACCGAGGTGCTCGCGCGCTCGAAGGCCTCCACGTTCCTCGTCCTCGACGACCCGGACGCGAGCTCGCAGCAGGCAATCTCCCGCGAGGAGGGCGAGCGCATCGCCCGCCTCCAGGATGAGTACATCGCCGGCCGCGACATGATCATCGTCGACGGCTACATCGGCAACGACCCCGAGTTCCGCACCCCCGCTCGCCTGTACATCGAGGAGAGCAACGCGAATGTCGCGGGCATGCAGAAGCAGCTCTACTTCGACGTCGACGACCGCGACGGCTTCCAGCCGGAGCTCACCGTCATCTACACGCCAAACCTGCGGGTCGAGGGGTATCCGAACGACCGCGTGATCGCAGTGGACCTCGAGCGCGGTGTCACCCGCGTCTGCAACTCCGACTACTTCGGCGAGTCGAAGAAGGGCGGCCTGCGGATGTGGAACAAGCTCGTGTTCGACCGCGGCGGGCTGCCGCTGCACGCGGGCTGCAAGGTGATCCCGACCGGCGACGGCCACAAGGTCGGCCTGATCGTCGGACTCTCGGGCACGGGCAAGACCACCACCACGTTCACGCGCCAGAACGGCTCGCTGCCGGTGCAGGACGACTTCGTCGCGATGATGCCCGGCGGCAAGGTCTACGCCACCGAGGCCGGCTGCTTCGCCAAGACGTTCGCCCTGTCGGAGGAGGACGAGCCGACGATCCACGGCGCGGTCACGAAGCCCGAGGCCTACCTCGAGAACGTCTCGCAGGACGACGACGGCAACGTCGACTTCTTCGACACCTCGTACACGCAGAACGGCCGCGCC
>JBJMLG010000050.1:0-16178 GCA_045805385.1 Thermoleophilaceae bacterium | reverse complement strand
TCGACCATCACCACGATCGCATCGGGGCAGTCGCCGCTCGCGAACAGCATGTCCAGGCGCTCCACGAAGCTCGGCTCGAGCGGGTCGCGATGGGCCGACCAGACGTCGACCTGGCCGAAGTAGCCCTGGATCACGTAGACGCTCGGCAGCGGCCGCGGATGGTCGAGCTCCACGCCCGGGGGCCGGTAGACCCATAGCGGCCGGATGTGCGGATCCCCGAGCGGGTTGCCGACGAGGAGGTCGGACTCGACGACCAGCCGGTCAAGCGACCCGTGCAGCGGCCGCTCCCACGGCGGGCCGGGCGGTCCGTCTATCTCGCGCAGCGCCATGAGTGGCGGAAGCTATCCGTTCTCCGCCCGGAAGCGCCGGAGGCGCAGCGCGTTCAGAACGACCGACACGCTCGAGAACGCCATCGCGGCGCCCGCGATCACTGGATTCAGCAGGCCGGCGGCGGCGAGCGGCAGCGCCGCCAGGTTGTAGCCGAACGCCCACCCGAGGTTCTGCTTGATCGTGCGCAGTGTCGAGCGCGACAGCCGGATCGCGTCCGCCACGCCGCGCAGGTCGCCCGACACGATCGTCAGATCGGAGGCCTCGATCGCCACGTCGGTTCCGGTGCCGACCGCGATCCCGAGGTCCGCGGTCGCGAGCGCCGGCGCGTCGTTCACGCCGTCGCCCACCATCGCCACCACACGGCCCTCGCCCTGCAGCCGCCGCACCACGGCGGCCTTCTCCGAGGGGAGCACCTCGGCGATCACCTCGTCGATCCCCACCTGCCCCGCCACTGCCCGCGCGGTGGCTTCGTTGTCGCCGGTAAGGAGGATGGGGCGCAGCCCGACTGCCTTCAGGGAGGCCACCGCCTCGGCCGAGCTGCCCTTCACCGTGTCGGCGAGCGAGAACAGCGCCCGAACCTCACCGTCCCATGCGGCGACGACTGCGGTGCGCCCGCTCTCCTCGGCGCCGCGGCGTGCGGCGTCGAGCTCGGCCGGCAGGCGCAGGCTCCATTCCTCCATCAGCGCGGGGCGCCCCACCTGCACGCCGTGTCCCTCGACGACGCCCTCCACGCCCAGGCCCTCGCGATTCGTGAACTGCTCCACCACTGACAGCGCCCCGGTCTCGCTGCGCGCGGCGACGGCGACCGCACGCGCGATCGGATGCTCGGATGCATCCTCGAGGGCCCCTGCGAGCCGCAGTGCGTCGCGCCGCTCGGTGCCCGGCGCCGTGACCACCTCGAGCAGCTCCATGCGACCGCTCGTGACGGTGCCGGTCTTGTCGAGCACGACCGTGTCGACCCTTCGTGTCGACTCGAGCACCTCGGGCCCCTTGATCAGCAGGCCCAGCTGCGCGCCGCGGCCCGTGCCGACCATCAGCGCGGTGGGCATCGCGAGTCCGAGCGCGCATGGGCAGGCGATGATGAGCACTGCGACCGCGGCCGTGAACGCGAATGTTGCGCGCTCCCCGGCGCCCAGCCAGAAGCCGAGCGTCGCCACGGCGAGCACCACGACGATCGGCACGAAGACGCCCGCAACGCGGTCTGCGAGCCGCTGCACCGGCGCCTTGCCGGACTGCGCGTCCGTGACCAGGCGCGCGATCTGCGCGAGCATCGTGTCGGAGCCCACCTTCGTCGCCCGGACTACGAGCCTGCCACCGGCGTTTACGGTCGCGCCCGCCACCTCGTCGCCGGGCTGCTTCTCGACAGGCACCGACTCGCCGGTGAGGAGCGACTGGTCCACCGCCGAGTGGCCTTCCGCGACGATGCCGTCGGTAGCGACCTTCTCGCCCGGACGCACCACGAAGCGGTCGCCCGGGTGCAGCTGCTCCACGGGCACGCGACGCTCGCTTCCATCGGCGTCGAGCAGCGCGACGTGCTTGGCGCCGAGCTCGAGCAGCGCCTCGATGGCGGCGCCCGCCCGGCGCCTCGCGCGCGCCTCGAAGTAGCGGCCGGCGAGGATGAACGTGGTCACGACGGAGGCGACCTCGAGGTAGATCTCGTCGCCACCGTCGCTGCGCGACGGCAGGATCTCGAAGGCCATCTTCATCCCCGTCACGCCGGCGTCGCCGATGAAGAGCGCGTACAGCGACCAACCCCAGGCGGCCAGCACGCCAAGCGACACGAGCGTGTCCATCGTGGCGGTGGCGTGCTTCAGGTTCGCCCACGCCGCGCGGTGGAACGGCCAGGCACCCCAGAGCGCCACCGGCGTGGCGAGCTGGAGCGCGAGCCACTGCCAGTTGTCGAACTGCAGCGCCGGGATCATCGACAGCAGGAGCACGGGTAGCGAGAGCGCGGCGGAGATCAGCAGGCGCCGCCGCAACGACGCGGTCGGGTCCTGCTGCTCCTCGCCGTCCAGTTCACTGGAGGGAAGCGAGGCGTCGTAGCCGGCCAACTCCACCGCCAGCACCAGCTCGGTCGGCTCGACCCTGCCGGCGTCGTAGTCGACGGTCGCCCGCTCGGTGGCGAAGTTCACCGTCGCCTCCACGCCTTCGAGCTTGTTCAGCTTGCGCTCGATGCGGGTGGCGCACGACGCGCACGTCATGCCGCTGATCGGCAGCTCGAGATGCTCCGCCATCACGCGGGCTCCTGGGTGAACTCCGCCGTGTGGACGCGGCCGTGGTGCTTGAACTGGAGGAAGAGGCGGTAGCTGCCCGCAGACGGGTAGTGGGCCTCGAACGCGATGTCCGACCCGTGCCTGCTCTCGAGCGGGTGCACGTGCAGGAAGGCGAGGTCGCCCTGGCGCAGCGCCACGAGGTGTCCGTCAGCTCCCAGGTACGGCTCGACGTCCACCGGGCGCCCGTCGCGTGAGATCTCGAAGTTGAGCTGCTCGCCGCTGCGGCGCAGCGCGACGTCGTAGCCGTCGACGGTCGTCCGGCCGGAGGGAGCGGGCAGCGGGCGCGGGTCGAACTTGCCCGGCACGAACACGTCCGTCGCGAGCGTGTGCGAGCCGTCGCGCAAAGCGAAGTCCGCGTAGAGGCGGTACACGCCGGGATCGGAGAGCCGAAGGTTCACGCTCCAGCGGCCGTCGGGCAGCTGGCGTGGGTGCACGTGCTGATAGCTCGCCATGTCGCGGCGCACGACGATTGTGTGCATGCGGCGGGTGTGCTCGAGCTCGAAGTCGCGCACGGTCCGTCCATTGCGGTCGGCCACGCGGAACACGAACCGGGCCTCGCGCCCGCGCTCGAGTGTCGTGGTCTCCGGGATCAGCCGCAGGTCGCCGTCGGTGACCGCGAGGCCGGCGGCGTCCCCGTGTGCCCCGTGGGCGCCGGCCACGCCGTGATCGTCAGCCATGCCGGTCATTCCATGTCCCTCCGGCTTCGGGTTGGTGCGAGCGCCTGTGCCGGGATCGATCGCCTTGCCGGCGCCGACGGCCCCCGCGAAGAGCACGACCACGAGAGCGGCGAAACCGATGAGCTTGCTTGCGGTGCTCACGCTGCAACCTCGTAGCCCGCCTCGGCTACGGCGGCGGCAACCGCGCCGTCGGTCACGGAGTCGCCCGCGACGAGCAGACGCCCGCCGTCGAGCTCGACCTGGACCGCGGTCACTTCCTGCAGCGCCGACACCTCTTCGGTCACCGACGCGACGCAGTGGTCGCAGCTCATCCCGACGACGCGGTACTCCTTGGTGCTCGTGCTCATCTGCTGTGTCTCCTGGATACACGGGAGGGGTATGCGGAGAACCAACCTAGCATATACCCCTAGGGGGTAGTAGTATGACTGAGCACACCCCTCGATCCCAGGAGCGCAAATGCCCGCCGACACCGCCCCCGCACGGGGCTACACAGCCACGAAGGAAGACCTGCTCAAGCGCCTGCGGCGCATCGAGGGCCAGGTGCGCGGCGTTGAGGGCATGGTCGAGGACGACCGCTACTGCATCGACGTGATCACGCAGATCTCGGCGATCCAGGCCGCGCTCGACAAGGTCGCGCTGGGCCTGCTCGACGACCACACGCAGCACTGCGTGATGGGCGCGAAGGGCGACGACAAGCGTGAGAAGACCAACGAGCTGATGGCGGCCGTCGGCCGCTTGATGCGCCGGGGCTAGGGCAAACGCAAAGCGGGCGCCCCGAAAGACGCCCGCGCGAACTTCGCTCTACGGCCTGGGCTCAGTCGTCCTGGCCGTGGCCGCCGTGGCGACCTCCGCCACCTGAGCGCTCGACCAACGTGGCCACCCAGCGGCCGTTCGAGCGCCGCACCGTCGCCTCGATGCGCGTGAGGCCCGTGCGCAGCGAGCTGAAGCCCGCGATCCGCTCGAAGCGCGTGCCAGACGTGACCTTGATGCGGATCGTTCCGCTCTCCGCGTCGTGCAGCTTGAAGGTCCTGGACGAGCTGTCCACCGACGCGACGGTGCCCTCGAAATGCCGCGTGGCCGCGGAGCTGACGGCGGGCAGCGCCAGCAGCGCTGCGACGACGAGGATCCCTGCGATTCCCTTGTTCATGCGACTCACTCCCCTTCGGTAGCTTGATGGTGGAGCGAGCATGGAGCCGGGCCATCCAGCGGCCGCCCAGCCCCCGGCAAAGGTTTGGTTAAGGAGGCCCGGGCTCCGGTCCAGCTACGGCTTGCCGCGCGGCTTCGCGGCCCCGCCGAGCGCTGGATCCTCGCCGGGCATGGCCCGGACTCCGGTCCAGCTACGGCTAGAGGCCGTCGCGGAGCGTCGCGCGCTCCTCGTGAGCGGCGTGATCGACCCTGCGAGCGATGCCCTCGGGGTCGGAGATGCCGACGAAGGCGAACTCGTAGTCGTCCGAGCCCGCCGTGTCGAAGTCGACCTTGCCCACGCGTAGCACCCGGTCGAATGGGCTCTGGTTGGTGTTCACGTTCTGCACGCGCTCGAGGCGCGTCTCCTTGGTCCGCTTCGAGAGGAGGCCCTCGCGGATGGTGAGCCTCCGCGAAGTGACCGTGTACGTGGTGGCGATCCGCTTGACCAGCCCGACGAGCACCACCAGCCCGACCAGCACGGCGACTACGACCACGACCCAGCTCCACTGCACGTGATCGTTCGCGATGCGGGTGACCAGCGCCGCGAGCGCTCCCGCCACGAGCGCTACGAGCGTCCCCATGAGGTAGAAGCTGAGGATCCCGCGCCAGGACGGGTGCCCCTGGTAGATGACGTACTCGCCGTCCCGGTCTCTGTTCTGCCCTGCGCTTGTGTCCATGCGCGCGACCGTACCAGCGGCTGCGCGGTCTGGGTAGCCTCGCGCCTTTGGCGCAGATCGACGTCCCATCGGGCTTCTACGTGGTCGACTTGCTCGGCGTCGCAGCAGGCGCGGCGAGCGGGGCGCTCGTGGCCCGCCGGACGGAGGACTTCGACGTGGCCGGTGTGGTCGGGCTTGCGTTCGCGACCGGCCTCGGCGGCGGCCTGCTGCGCGACGTGCTGCTCCAGGCAGGCACGCCGGCCGCGCTCACCAACCGGTTCTACATACCGCTCGTCGTGCTCGTGGCGCTTGGCATCGCGCTGCTCGATCGCGAGCCGGGCCCGCGCCTGCTCGGCCCGATCCGGGTGCTCGACGCGATGGCGATCGGCTTCTTCGCGGTCGCGGGCGCGCTGCGGGCCCACGATGTCGGCGTCACCGTGCCGGCGCAGCTGCTGATCGGCGTGCTGGGCGGAAGCGGGGGCGCGTTGCTGCGCGACGTGCTCACAGCGAAGCCGCCCGAGATCTTCCGCCGCGGCGAGCTGAACGCGATAGCGGCGCTGATCGCGGCCGGTGTGTTCCTCGCGCTCACGGCGCTGGAGGCCACGCGCAGCGTCGCGATCGCCGGCGGCATCATCGTGGGGCTGGGAGTGAGGCTCGCCGCGCTGCGCTGGGACATCCGCGCGCCGGCTCCCCGACGAACGCCCTAGCGCCAGTTCCCGCTGATGAGGGGCTCGCTCCGGAGCTTGCGGAAGATGTCTGCGTCCTCGACGCGCTCCTCCTCGGTGTCGAGCTCGATGCCGAGCTCGGCGCGCGCGTCCTTCGCCGCCCCGATCAGCACGACCTCGGCTCCCTCGTAGTCCAGGAAGTCAGGGGGGATCAGCGGGCTGAATCGCCGGCCGCGGAAGCGCTCCTGCAGCTCGGCCGGGAACTGCGCGCGCCTGTCCGGTCGCAGCCCGACCCCGCGCACTGGCGTTTCGGGGTTCGCCACGGCGACGATGTGGCTCGCCTCCTTCTCGATGCACAGCATCTGCTGCACCGCGCCTGGCTCGCGCGGCAGCTCGAGCTCGTAGGCGAGATGGGTGTGGCCGTCGTGGTCCACGATCGCGTACCGGCCCTCGCCGGCCGGCCGCGCCTCCGGCTGGAAGCGCCGGCCTCTCGTCTTGGTCTCGTACTCGACAGCCGCGATGTCGTCCCGGAAGTCCGCGGGCGACTCCGCCACCTCGGCCACGAACGCCCACTCGCGCTCGTGCGTGAGCGGGTCGGGGAGGCGCTTGCGGCCCACGATCAAGCGGCGGTAGCGCCTTCGGCGATCGGGCTTCAGCACGAGGAACGTGCGCTGCACGTCGGCGAGGCCGCGCACCTCGGTCACACCGACCCGCGGCCGGTAGAAGAAGAAGATGTCGCCGCGCTCGAGCGTCTCGGTCACGACTTGGTCGGTAGGCCCCACCGCGGGCTCTTCGAGCGGAGCGAAATCAAGCTCTGGCGAAAAGAGCCGATCTGTCAGTAGAGATGGTCCACCGGAGCAACATCCGGATCGCGGTGGTAGCCGCGGTGGCGACGGCTGCCGCGATGGTTGCGACCGGCACGGCGCGCGCCGACGCCGTCAAGGCGCCGGTGGCGCAGCCCGCGCAGGCGGCTCCCTTCACGCGCTAGTCAGGCTCGCGCGGCATGATGCCGCGCACCCGTGCTGAAGCTGGTCATAGCGGTGGCGGCGATCGCGCTGCCCGACTCGCTCAATCCCTCGCTGATCGCGGGCGCGCTGTACTACGCCACCGGCCGGCAACCCGCCCGGCACACCGCGGCCTTCACCGCCGGTGCGTTCCTCACAACGCTCGCGGGCGGGGCTTTGATCGCCCTCGGCCTGGGGCACCTGGTCCTGTCGCTCCTGCCCGGGCTCAGCTCAGACGTGAAGAACTCGCTGCTCGTGGCGGGCGGCGCAGTGCTCGTCGGCGGCGGGATCGTGATGTGGCTGCGTCGCGACAGGCTGGTGATTCGCACACCAGAGCCCAGCGCGCGCGGCCGATCGGCGTTTCTCGTGGGGGCGGGGATCGCGGGCGTCGAGCTGTTCACGGCGTTTCCGTACTTCGCCTCGATCGCGCTGATCGTCGGCTCCGGTGTGTCGCTCGGGGGCAAGACGATCGCGCTCGTGATCTTCAACGTGCTGTACGTGCTGCCGCTGATCGGCATCGCGCTCGTGTGCGCGGTGATGGGTGACCGCGCGGGGCGGGTGCTCGCCCCATTCCGGCAGTGGGTGCTGAGCCGGTGGCCGCACGTGCTCGCGCCGTCGGCCGTGGCGCTCGGAGTGGTGGTCGCGGCCTACGGGATCGTGCGGCTCGCCTGAGCCGGCTGGGCGCCGCCCACGTTTTCCTCGAGGCGGCCAAGCAGCACGCGTAGCTCGTCGACCTCGTCATCCTCGAGGCCTCTGCGCAGGCGGGTGTCGAAGCGCTCCGCGGCCTTGCGCAGCCGCGCGAATGCGGCGTCGCCGTCCTCGGTGAGCTCCACGCGCTGCACACGCCGGTTGTCTGGGTCGCGCGTGCGCGCGATCAGCCCGGCGCTCTCGAGCCCAGTCAGGTGATGGGTGAGCGTCGCGCCCTCGATGCCCACCGCCTTCGCCAGTTCGCGCTGGGTCGCGGCCCGGCCGCTCTTCACCGAGAGCAGTATCAGCCATGTGGGCAGCGTGCCCCCGGCGGCGGCGAGTTCCTGGTCGAACGCGCGGCTGAGCGCCTTGGCGGTACGCGTCACGCGCAGGCCGATGGGTTCCTTCGTTGGCCGGTTCATCGACGATAGATTAGACATCTAACGGTTAGATATCTAACATTCCCCCGCATGGATTCACAACACACAACTCAAAGCAGTCTCCCGGACGGCGCCGACGCCGCGGGAGGCGGCGTGCGACTCGCGTTCATGGCCCTCGTCCTCGCGATGCTCCCGGCGGTGCTGGATCAGACCATTCTCGCCACGGGCCTGCCCACGATCGCCCGCGACCTCGGCACGCTCAGCGACGTTTCGTGGCTGGTTGCCGCCTACGTGGTAGCCGCCACTGCGTCCACACCGGTCTGGGGCAAGCTCGGCGACCGGCTCGGCCCCAAGCCGATGCTGCAGCTGGCACTCGTCGGCTTCGTCAGCACCTCGGCCCTCTGCGGGCTCGCGCAGGACATCACGCAGCTGGTCCTCACCCGAGCGGCACAGGGCGTGTTCGCCGGCGGGCTGATGACGCTCGCCATGGCCGCCGTGGGCGATCTCGTATCGATGCGCGAGCGCGGTCGCTACCAGGGCTACATCGCCGCCACCTTCGCGGGCGCCACGGTGCTGGGCCCTCTCGTCGGCGGCGTGCTGGTCGAGCACGCTAGCTGGCGCTGGGTGTTCTACGTGAACCTGCCCGTCGGGCTGGCGGCTCTTCTCGCGCTCGGCGCGAAGCTGCCGGCGCGGGCGCCGGGCGGCGAGCGCAAGCCGCTCGACATCTCCGGCGCGGCGCTGCTCGCGAGCGCCACGAGCGCGCTGCTGCTCGTGTGCGTATGGGGCGGCGACCGCTATGCATGGACCTCGCCGGAGATCGCCGGCCTGGCCGTGGCGGCGCTCGTCCTCGCGGGCTTGCTCGTGCTGCGCGAACGCCGGGCGGCGGATCCGATCGTGCCCGTCGACCTGCTCGCCACCCCGGCCGTGGCGGTGGCGAGCGCGGGGCTGTTCCTCGCGACCGCGTGCATCTTTGCGGTGACGGTGTTCGTGCCCGTGTTCCTGCAGGCGTCGCGCGGCGTCGGCGCGACGGAGGCCGGGCTCCTGCTCGTGCCGATGATGGCCGGCATCACCCTGTCCACCACGGTGGCGGGGCGAAGCATCGCGCGCACCGGCCGCTACAAGCGCTTTCCCGTGGCCGGGCTCGCGCTGATGACCGTCGGGCTTGCGCTGCTCGCCGTGGTCACGGGCGGACGCTCGATCGTCGCCACCGACCTCGCCATTGCGGTATTCGGCCTCGGTTTCGGGATGGTGTCGCAGTTCCTGGTCGTCGCGGTGCAGAACGCGGTCGTTCGCACGCAGCTCGGTATCGCGACCGCCACCACCGGGTTCTTCCGCGCTCTCGGCGGCGCGGCGGGTGCGGCCGCGCTCGGCGCGGTGTTCACCGCGCGAACCGCGGCCGGAGCAAACGTGGGCGACGCCGTGCAGACGGTGTTCCTCGTTGCCGCTCCGCTCGCCGCGATCGCGCTTCTCGTCGTCCTGCGGCTTCCGGAGGTCCCGCTCCAGGAAAGGGCCGCCTCCGGCGGGTCGCGCCCGCCGCAGCCGGCCGCTTCGTCCTGAGGGGCCCTAGGCTCTGCGCCGTGCCCACCCGCCCGCTTGCCGGCGTCCGCGTGCTCGATCTCTCGCGCGTGCTCGCCGGCCCCTACTGCACGATGCTGCTCGCCGATCTGGGTGCCGACGTAATCAAGGTCGAGCACCCGGTCGGCGGCGACGAGACGCGGTCATGGGGTCCGCCGTTCGCGGGCGGCGAGGCGACCTACTTCCTGTCGGTGAACCGCAACAAGCGAAGTGCTGCGCTCGACCTCAAGGACGAAGAGGCTCTGGGCGTGGTGCGCCGGCTCGCCGAGAGCTCGCACGTGGTGATCGAGAACTTCCGCCAGGGAACCGCGGAGCGGCTCGGGCTCGGCTACGAGCAGCTGCGCGAGCTGAACCCCGCCCTCGTGTACTGCTCGATCACCGGGTTCGGCAGCGGGCGCGCCCCAGCGGGGCGGCCGGGCTACGACTTCGTCGCTCAGGCGGAGACCGGGCTGATGAGCATCACCGGTCCGGCCGACGGCGAGCCGAGCAAGGTGGGTGTCGCGCTCGTGGACGTTCTGTGCGGGCTGCACGCTGCCGTCGGCATCATCGCGGCGCTGCGGCGCGCCGAGCAGACCGGCGAGGGCGAGCACGTCGAGGTGTCGTTGCTTGACGCCGGCCTCGCCTCGCTGGTGAACGTCGGGCAGGGTGTGCTCGCCACCGGCGAGGAGGCGCGCCGCTACGGCAACGCGCACCCGAGCATCGTCCCGTACGAGCCGTTCGAGACGAGTGACGGCTGGCTCGCGGTCGCCGCGCCGAATGACGGGCTGTGGCGGCGGCTGTGCGAGGCGCTCGAGCGACCGGAGCTGGGGGGCGATCCGCGCTTCGCGACGAACGAGCTTCGCGTGCGCGCGCGCGAGGAGCTCGTGCCGCTCCTCACCGAGGTCTTTCGCACGCGCAGCGCGGACGAGTGGCTAGAGCGCCTCGAGGCGGCGGGAGTGCCCGCCGGCAAGGTGCGCGGGGTGGGCGAGGCGTTCGACGCGGCGGAGGCGGCCGGCGATCCGGCGACGGTCACGATCGAGCATCCGACGGCAGGTACGCTGAGGCTGGCGCGCAGCCCGATCCGGCTTCACGAGACGCCAGATTCGCGCGACTCGCCGCCGCCGCTGCTCGGGGAGCACACGGCCGAGATCCTGCGCGAGCTCGGAATCCCCCACGACGACCACGGAGAGAAGACATGAGCGCAACCGGCACCCGGCCCGCAATGACAGCCGGTGACTTCCTCGATCTCGACGCGTCGCTGAGCGACGAGGAGCGCCTGTTCCGCGACACCGTGCGCGCGTTCGTGCAGACCGAGCTGCTGCCCCACGTGCCCGACTGGTTCGAGGCGGGCATGCTGCCGCGCGAGATCGTCCCCGAGCTTGGGAAGCTGGGCGTGCTCGGTATGCACCTCGAGGGCTACGGCTGTGCCGGCGCGAGCGCGACGTTGTACGGCCTCGCCTGCCAGGAGCTCGAGGCCGGCGACAGCGGCCTGCGAAGCCTGGTGTCGGTGCAGGGCTCGCTCGCGATGTACGCGATCTGGCGCTACGGGTCCGAAGAGCAGAAGCAGCAGTGGCTGCCGCGGATGGCGGCGGGGGAGGCCGTCGGCTGTTTCGGGTTGACCGAGCCGGACGCCGGGAGTGACCCGGCGTCGATGCGCACGCGCGCACGCCGCGACGGGAGCGACTGGGTGCTGAACGGGGCCAAGATGTGGATCACGAACGGGTCGATGTCCGACGTCGCCGTCGTATGGGCTCGCACGGACGAGGGCATCCGCGGCTTCCTCGTCGAGCAGGGGACGCCCGGATTCACCACGCAGGACATCCACCGCAAGCTCTCGTTGCGGGCGTCGGTCACGTCCGAGCTGATCTTCGACGACTGCCGCCTGCCCGCCGATGCTCAGCTGCCGGAGGCCGCGGGGCTCGGCGCGCCGCTGTCCTGCCTGAACGAAGCGCGCTACGGGATCGTGTGGGGGGCCTCCGGCGCGGCGCGCGCGTGCCTCGAGGCGGCCGTCGAGTACAGCGTCACGCGCGAGCAGTTCGGAGCGCCGATCGCGGCGCTGCAGCTCACGCAGCGGCGGCTCGCGGAGATGCTCCGCCAGGTGACGACGGCGCAGCTGCTCGCGCTGCAGCTTGGTCGCATGAAGGACGAGGGCCGGCTGCGCCCCGAGCAGGTGAGCCTGGGGAAGCTGAACAACGTGGGAGCGGCGCTCGAGGTCGCGCGCGAGGCGCGCCAGCTCCTGGGCGCGAACGGCGTGACGCTCGAGTACCCGGTGATGCGCCACGCGAACAACCTGGAGTCGGTCGTCACCTACGAGGGCACGGCCGAGATCCACACGCTGGTGCTCGGCGCCGCGCTCACCGGGCACTCGGCGTACCGCCCGGCGACGGGGTAGCCGTCGCCGAGAGCGTCTAGGACGCGTCGGGCTCGGCCGGCGCGCAGCCGATCTTCGCCGTCTCCTCGGCGAGGATCCGCCAGCCCTCCAGGAATCCCGCGCGCTCACGTGGGGAAAGCCGGTCCAGGGTGCGCCGGAACGGCTCCATGCGTTCCGCCAGCCATTCGCCGAGCTGCTTCGTGTACTGGTCATTGACGCGGACGATCGTGCGGCGGCGGTCGTCCTCGCACTCGGCGCGCTCGAGCAGTCCGGCACGGTTGAGCTCACCGACCATCAGGCTCGTGGTGGAGAGGCTCAGCCCGAGCTGAGCCGCGAGCTCGCTCACGCTCAGCGAGCCCGCGAGCGTCACCGACATGAGCGGAGCCACGTGACGGGGACCGAGAGCGGCCTCCTCGAACGGCTTCTCGAGCGGTGCCGGGATCGGGCCGCCGCGCTTCAGCCCCATGAAGACGGGGCGAACGGTTTCCAGGAGCTCGCGCAGATCGTCGTCGATCGGCTCCTTTCCCGCTATGGCATCGACGAGGCCCGCCCCCGCGCCGGTCGATTCCGTCTTGACAGTCATCACACCCCTCGTTACTCTCCGGTTTCAAAGCTTTTAATTCAAAACCGATTGTACTCCTCAAGTTTATCTCCCCCTTAGGAGGACCGCAAATGGACTCGCCTGAGACTGCCCCGGAAGTGCGGGGCCTCGTAGCTCGAATCGCCGGGTGGACGGCCACCCACCGGCGGGCCACCGTCGTCGGATGGCTGCTCGTGCTCGTCGTGACGCTGGCCGTCTCGGGCGTGGTCGGGTCCAACTACAGCAACGACAACTCGCTCCCCGGAACCCAATCGCAGCAGGCGACGGACCTGCTCACGCGCGACTTCCCGGCGCAGGCGGGGGATTCCGACCGAATCGTGCTGCACGTCAATCAGGGGCGGCTCACTGACGCAGGCGTGCGCGCACAGGTCGCGTCGATGCTCGCGAAGGTGTCGAAGCTGCCGCACGTGACCGGCGTCGTGAGCCCGTACGGGGCCGCGGGCGCGGAGGCGGTCTCCCGCGACGGCCGGACGGCGTTCGCGACGGTCACCTTCGACGAGAGGGCGAACACGCTGCCGAAGGCGGCGACCAAGCGGGTGATCGCCACCGCTGAGGGCGCACGGTCGTCGCAGCTGCAGGTGGAGCTCGGAGGCCAGGCGATCGAGCAGACGCAGAGCGTCTCCTTCGGGACTGCGAGCGCCGTGGGCCTCGCCGCGGCGATCATCGTGCTGCTCGTCACCTTCGGCTCCTTCCTGGCCGCCGGCCTGCCCATCGTGACGGCGTTGCTGGGACTCGGCAGCGCGTTCGGCCTGATCGCGCTCGGCTCGCGGGTGCTCACCATGCCGGACTTCTCCACCGAGCTCGCCGCGATGATCGGCCTCGGCGTGGGCATCGACTACGCGTTGTTCATCGTCACCCGCTTCCGCGAGAGCTACCGCGCCGGCGTCGACGTGCAGGGCGCGATCGCCCAGGCGATGGACACCGCCGGCCGCGCCGTGCTGTTCGCGGGCCTGACGGTGATCGTTGCGCTGCTCGGGATGCTGGTGCTCGGAGTGACCTTCCTCGCCGGCCTGGCCGTGTCGTCGGCCATCGCCGTGTTCCTCACCATGCTGGCCGCGCTCACGCTGCTGCCGGCATTGCTCGCCCGAGTGGGCGGCCGGATAGGCGAGCGCGGACGCGCTCCGTCCACGGTCGCATCGGGCGCCGCGCCCACCGGCTTCTGGCAGCGATGGGCCGAGTTGATCCGGCGCCGGCCGTGGCCAGCGGCCATCGCCGGACTGGCGATCATGGTCGTGATTGCGGCTCCCGCGCTCGGTATGCGTATGGGCCTGAGCGACCAGGGCAACGCGCCGAAGAGCGAGACCACGCGAAAGGCGTACGACCTGCTCGCCGCGGGCTTCGGCCCGGGATTCAACGGCCCGCTGCTCGTCGTGGCGGATCTCCACAACGGCAGCGACACGGCCGCCCTCCAGCGCATCGGGGCAAAGGTACGAGCCAACCCCGACATCGCGTCGGTGGGCCCCGCCCAGGTGAGCCCGAACGGCCAGACCGCGGTGATCGAGGCGTTCCCGCGCTCGTCGCCGCAGTCCACCGCGACATCGGACCTCGTCAAGTCGCTGCGCGCCGACGTGCTGCCACCGCTCGGCCGTGCGACCGGCACCACGCTGATGGTCGGCGGGGTGACGGCGACCGGCATCGACTTCACGAACGTGCTGTCCGGCAAGCTGCCGCTCTTCATCGGCATCGTCGTGGGTCTCGCCGCGCTGCTCCTGCTCGTGGTGTTCCGCTCGCTCGTGATCCCGGTCCAGGCGGCGCTGATGAACCTGCTGTCGATCGGGGCCGCGCTCGGCGTGACGGTCCTGATCTTCCAGCACGGCTGGCTCGGCAGCCTGTTCGGCGTGCAGCCCGGACCGATCGAGCCGTGGCTGCCCGTGATGCTGTTCGCGATCGTGTTCGGCCTCTCGATGGACTACGAGGTGTTCCTCGTCTCGCGTATCCACGAGGAGTGGACGAAGAGCCGCGACGCTTCGCGTGCCGTCGTGAACGGCATGGCGTCCACCGGGCGCGTGATCACGGCCGCCGCGACGATCATGGTCTGCGTATTCCTGTCGTTCGTGTTCGGGCCAGAGCGCGACATCAAGCTGTTCGGCCTGAGCCTGGCGAGCGCGGTCTTCCTGGACGCGTTCGTGATCCGCAGCCTGCTGCTCCCGTCCGTGCTCGAACTGCTCGGACGCAGCACCTGGAAGTTCCCCGACTGGCTCCACCGCCGGCTTCCCCGGCTGGCGATCGACGAGCCGGTCGCCCGTCCCCCCAAGCCCGCTCTCGAGGAGGGTTGATCATGCCCGACACATCACTCCGAAGCCGGACCCTCGACCCGGTGATCATGAAGCTCCGCCTGGTCCCGAGCCAGGCGGCCGACGATGCTCGCGAGGCGGCCGCCTCGAGCCTCGTGCCGGTTACGCCGCTCGAGTACGAGGGAGCCGCGTATGTGGTCGCGAACCGAGCGGAGAGCCGCTGGGCGCGAACGCTCAGGGCGGTGGGCCGCGGCGAGGTGATCGGCTGGCTCGGCAACAAGGGCTTCCGTGCCGTCGAGGTCGACGGAGGGGAGCGCGAGCGCGTCGTGACCACCTACAGCAATGCGCTTGGCAAGCTCGCTCGTGACTACTTCGAGCAGTTCCCAAACCCGGCCGACCACCCGACGTTCAGGCTCGAGCCGATCTAGCGATACTGCGCGGCATGTCCGAGGAGGACGTGCAGGTCGTTCTCGATCAGTTCGCGGCCACGAACGAGCGTGTCCGGCCGACGCGCTCGAGGCTGCCGGCGTCAGTCGGTAAGGCCGATGCGGCGGTCGAACCCGGCCGGCGCGTGGATGTTGAGGAAGCGCACGGGCTCCGACCGGTCGTTGCGGAAGCCGTGCTCCACGCCCGGGGGCACCAGCACGAACGTTCCCGGCGTCGCGGTCACGTCCTCGTCGCCGAAGAAGAACACCATCTCCCCCTCGATGACGTAGAAGGCGTCGTCCTCTTCGTTGTGGACGTGTGCCTCGAGCTCGCGACCCGGGGCGATCTCGATGATGCCGAAGGTGAACCGCGGGGTGTCCGCGGTGCGCGCGAGGAACTCGACGTTGCCGATGCGGTGGCCCTCGCCGGGCGGCACGACGATCGGTTGGGGCTCCATCCGGCAGATCCTGCCAAACGGCCGGGACGCGCGAGGCGCCTACGATCCGTCAGTTCGAGAAGCTCGTGATCGAGCGCTCGAGCTGCGGCTCGAGGTGTGCCCAGTCGGCCGGCCTGGCCGCCGCCACGACGACTGTCGTGGCACGCGCTCCACGCACGATGCAGGCGATCTCCCGGTAGCGAGCGGACGTGGTCGCGTAGTGGTCGATCACGCACGAGCCGGTGCCCGAGTGGAACGGCAGCCCGACCGCCGAGGCGTCACGAACGACGGCGCGGTCGCCCTCGTCGGCGTTGTGCGCGGGGCGGAAGCTCGCCCAGTTGGCGAGTGTCTCAGCGCCTGACTGGGGGGTTGCGTTGAGGTAGCCGCGGATGCGCCCGTGCTGTCCCATCAGCGCTGCCGAGAAGGTGCCGGGGTCGGTCCGTATCCGTCGCCATCCCGGCGGGTATGCAAGCTCGGCTGTGCGCGACGGCAGCTGCGCGACCCTCCAGTTGGCGGGGACCGCGGCGGGCCGTACCCAGGCGAAGGATCCGCGGGACATCGCGGTCGCATCACCGGAATGAGACAGCGCCGCGACGCCGCAGCCCGCTAGAGCGAGGGCTGCGGCGAGCGCGGCGGCGGAGAGGAGACGACTAGATGTTGCCGTCGCCATCGCTCGGTCCGCCGTTGTTGTCGGCGTCG
>JBJMLG010000049.1:0-17237 GCA_045805385.1 Thermoleophilaceae bacterium | reverse complement strand
GTCCTCGAGGTCGGCGGTGGGCTCGGCGTTCTGTCGGAGTTCCTCGCGCCGCGGGTGGCGGCCCTGCACGTGGTCGAGGTCGACGAGGGGCTGCGCGCGGCGCTCGATGACGCTGTCGGCGGGACCGACGGTGTGCAGCTGCACTTCGCAGACGCGCTCGACCTCGATTACGCGGCGCTCGATCCGCGGCCGGCGAAGGTGGTGGCGAACCTGCCGTACGGGATCGCGGCGACGGTGGTGCTGAAGTCGATCGAGGAGCTGCCGGACGCGAGGTTGTGGATCGCGATGGTGCAGCGCGAGGTGGGCGAGCGGCTAGCCGCGGCGCCCGGCTCGAAGACCTACGGGGCGACCTCCGTCCTTGCCCAGCTGTCGGCTCGGGTGCGGGTCGCGCGCCGCATTTCGGCGAACGTGTTCTTCCCGGCGCCCAACGTGGAGTCTGCGATCGTGGTGCTCGAGCGAGTCGCGCCGGCGCCCCGCCCGGAGCTGGCGTCGCTCGTCGCTGCCGGCTTCGCGCATCGGCGCAAGGCTCTGCCGCGCTCGCTCGCGCTGGCACCGGGGGCAGCACCGGGTATCCGCGATGCCGCGCGCGTCGAGCTCGAGTCGATGGGTCTCCCGGCGGACACGCGCGCCGAGCGGCTGTCGCCGGAGCAGTTCGACGAGCTCGAGCGGAGGCTGTCGGAATGACGCAGCGCGAGCAGGCGCCCGCGAAGGTGAACCTGCTGCTTCAGGTTGGGCCCGCACGCGAGGACGGCCTCCACGAGCTGTGTTCGATCTTCGCCTCGATCGACCTCGCGGACGAGCTCCGCTTCGAGCCCGTGCCCGCCCTCGCAGCCGACGAGGTGGTGTGCCCGGGCGTGGACGGGCCCAACCTGGTCGCAGCCGCACTCGCCGAGTTCCGCGAGCGGGTGGACTCGGCGCTGCCGCCGCTGCGCGTGACCGTGGAGAAGCGCATCCCGGTGGCGGCCGGCCTGGCTGGTGGAAGCGCGGACGCCGCGGCGGCCCTTCGGGCGGCGAATGCGATCGCCGGCGTGCCCGCCACATCCGACGAGCTGCGCGCGCTCGCCGCGCGGCTCGGGTCCGACGTGCCGAGCCAGGTGGAGCCGCGCCATGCGCTCGTCACCGGCGCGGGCGAGCGGGTAGAGCCGCTCGAGCTGCCCGCGCTCTCGCTCGTACTCGTGCCTCACGCGGACGGCCTGTCCGCCGGCGAGGTGTACGCGGAAGCCGACCGGCTCGGCACCACGCGCGAGCGGCTGGACGAGCAGTCGGCGCGCGAGCTCGCGGCGCTGCCGGCCCAGGAGCTGGCGGCCCGCCTCGAGTCGGACCTCGAGCCGGCGGTGCTGTCGCTTCGCCCGGCGGTGCGAGACAACCTGGACGCGCTGCTCGAGGCGGGCGCGCGCGCCGCGCTCGTGAGCGGCTCGGGGCCCACCGCGGTCGGCGTCTTCGGTAGCGACGAGGACGCACGGCGGGCGGCCGGCCTGATCGACGGCGCCATCCCTGCGAGGCTGCGCACCGCATGAGCACCAAGCACACGATCGAGCTGGCGCTGGCGGTCGTGCTGGTCGTCGGCGCGCTCTGGTTGCGTCGCCAGGGCCGCCTGTCGGGCGAGCGCTTCGTGGTCGCGCTGGTGGTCGCCGCGATCCTCGCCGTGATCGGCAGCGGCGTGCTGAGCGGCTTCAACGCGGAGCACGCGATCACCGACCTCGCGCACGCGCTCGGGAAGTGGACCTACGCGCTCGTCGGCGTGCTGGCCTTCGCGGAGACCGGCGCCTTCATCGGCTTCATCGCGCCGGGGGAGTTCACCGTGATCCTCGGCGGAGTCATCGCGGGCGAGGGCGAGATCAACATCTTCGTGCTGATCACGGTGGTCTGGGTCTGCAGCTTCCTGGGCGACACGACGAGCTTCTTCGTCGGCCGCAAGCTCGGCCGGCAGTTCCTGCTGAAGCACGGCGAGCGCATCAAGATCACGCACGAGCGGCTCGAGCAGGTGGAGCGCTTCTTCGACCGCCACGGCGGCGCCACGATCCTGGTCGGCAGGTTCGTGGGCTTCGTGCGCCCGCTCGCCCCGTTCATCGCCGGGTCGTCGCGCATCCCGTACCGGCGCTTCCTTCCCTACAGCGTGCTCGGCACCGGACTGTGGGGATCGAGCGCCTGCCTGCTCGGCTACATCTTCTACCGCTCGTTCTCGAAGATCACCGCCATCGCGGGGCGCGCGACACTGATCTTCAGCCTCCTCGTGGGACTGATCGCCGGCGTGGTCTGGATCTCCAAGCGCCTGCGCGACCCCGAGCAGCGTCGCGCGCTCGAGCGCTGGGCCGACAGCCACGCCGTCGTGCGCCCGGTGTGGCGTCATGTGATCCGTCCGGCGTACCGCTTCCTCGCTCCCGAGGTGCGCTTCGTGTGGCAGCGGCTCACGCCCGGCGGGCTCGGGATCGAGTTCACGAGTGCGCTCGCCGTGAGCGTGGTCGGCCTCTACGTGTACCTGATGTACCTGATGGCCGTCACGAGCGACCCCGGCCCGACTGCCGCGGACTCCTTCTTCCAAGACCTCGCGCGCGACACGCGCACTCACGCGCTCGTTCAGGTGGCGAAGGTGATCACGGTCTTCGGCAGCTCGCCGGTCACGGGCGGGTTCGTGCTGGCCGGCGCGGTGGCGCTGGCGTGGCGACGTCGTCCCGTGGAGATGCTGTCGCTGCTCGGCGGGGCGCTCACCATCTGGGTCGCGGTGCAGGCCACCAAGGCCGGCGTGGACCGCCCGCGTCCGGAGCCTCAGCTCACGCGCGCGACCGGGAGCGCGTACCCGAGCGGCCACGCCGCCTACTCCACGACCTACATCGCGCTCGCGGTGATCGGCTGGCGCGTGCTGCCCGGCCTTGCGACGAAGACGTTCGTGATCCTGATCGCGGCCCTCATCACCGTGGCCGTCGGCATGTCACGCATCTACCTGAACGTGCACTGGTGGTCCGACGTGGCCGGCGGCTGGGGGCTCGGCTGCGGCATCTACGCCCTGGCGGCATGCGGGGCGCTCGTCGTCCATCATCTGCGCAACACTAGGAGCGCGGAAGTGGTTCCAGAACCTTCCTGATCAGTGGGCAACATCTCCTCCACCACACTCGTTCTCGTGGGCTCAGGCCTCGTCGGCCTGGTGGCCTACTTCGCGCTCGTGCTGGCCCCCGCCTGGTCGTCGTACGGGCGGCTGTGGGAGCGGGTGGCGGCAAGCTTCCTGAGCATCTACATCCTCGCCACGTTCATCGGCGTGGGGCTCGGGATCGGATTCGCGGTCGTCTGGTTCTACGACCGTTACGCCGGCTGAGCCCGCACGCGCTCCGTACACTTTCCTCTGGATGAGCGCGGTCGAGGGTGGCAAAACCCCTGCAAACAGCGGGTTCATGGAGTCCTTCTCGGATGTCTCCGAGGCGGTCGAGTCCGGCGCCGGACTGCCCGCGGTGGCGCGAGCGGCGGGCCGAGCGCTCGACGCGAGCGTCGCGATCGTGGATTCGTCGAGCTCGGTGCTGGCGGTGGCCTGCGCCTCGCCCGCGGACGAAAGCGCCGTGCTCGGCCGCGAGGAGGGTGTCGACGTGCTCGAGCTCCGGGTGGCCGAGTCGGCCGTCGGCGAGCTCCGCTACCGGCTCCGCGGAGAGGTGCCGCCGGCGCCGCTCGTGAGGATGGTGGGGACGCTGATCGCGCTCGAGGTGGAGCGCTCGCGCGGCCCCGAGCGCGCCAGCGAGGCGGCGGTCGGGGCGTTCCTCGCAGATCTGCTCGACCGCCGCGCGACCGACCGCGAGAACATCCTGGCCCGCGCCACCGAGTTGGGGACCGACCTTGGTCAGGGAGGCAGCGTCGTAGTGGCGCGCGCCCATCCACTCCAGCCGGTCGAGGGCGACTGGCGCGCGCGGGCGCAGTCGGTCGCCGAGCGTGGCGCTCGCGGCGTGGCGCGCGACACGCTCGCCGCCACCGTCGCGCTCGAGGCGGCCGCCCAGTCGGTGCCGAACGCGCCGGGCGAGCTCGTGCTCGTGGTGCCCGGCGCCGACGCCGAGCTGTCGCGGCGTGTCGCCTCCGCGGTGCTGCGCGAGCTCGAGGGCGGCATGCCGGGCTTCGCGATCACCGTGGCGCGCTCGCGGCCCGCCGGTGACCCCGTCGACCTCCACCGTGCAGGGGCCGAGGCCGTCCTCGCCGCGAACGTCGCGGAGGCGCGCGGCGCCCAGGAGCTCGCCTTCGAGGAGACGGGCTCCTACCGCCTGCTGCTGCCGGCGATGATCGACGACCCCGCCGAGCTTCGGCGTTTCCACGAGGAGACGATCGCGCCGCTCGTGGCCTACGACGAGCAGTACGAGACCGAGCTGGTGCGCACGCTCGAGACCTTCCTCGACGCCGACGGCAACGTGGGCCAGACCGCCGAGCGGCTGTTCACCCACCGCCACACGATCCGCTACCGGCTCGAGCGCGTGAGGGAGCTCACCGGCCTCGACGTGAGCTCGACGGACGGGCGCGAGCGGCTCGGCCTGGGGCTCAAGGCGATGCGAGTGCTCGGCATCATGCCGACGCGCGGGCCGGCCGACGAGGCAGGCACCGAGGCCGGCCAGGTGCCCCGCACCGAAGCCGACATCTAGCTCGAGCGCGACTTCTGTCGCGCGGGTGCGTTACAACTCCTGACGCAATCCTGCTGAACCGCCCGCGCTGCTCCGGCGGCAAGGGCGGCCGGGGGACCCAAAGTTGTTGGGGCGAATCGCCGAAAGGCGTAGCGCGACTCTTTCCGCGCGAGCCCGTCAGCTAACCCCGGAAGCGTGACGAAAGAGAGGAAGTTCGATGAAGCACGCCCGTCTGGGGATGACGACGGCTGCATGCATGATGGCCGCGCTCGCGGCGCTGGCGCCCACCGCATCGGCGGGGGTTCGCTTCGGTCAGCGCACGCTGCACATGGGTTCCCGCGGCCACGACGTGAAGGTCCTCCAGTCCTGGCTGTCCCATCTGGGGATCTCGACCTCGATCGACGGAGTCTTCGGCCCGGGCACGCGCTCCAAGCTGCGCCGTTTCGAGAAGGCCAACGCAGGATTCACCGCCGATGGGCGCCTCACCCCGGACGAGGGACAGCGGATGCGCAAGCTGATCGAGGCGAAGTTCGGCGCTCCCACGCCGGTCTCGCCTCCCGCCGGCAAGGCGCAGCTCTCCTCGGACGGCCGTACCGCGGTGGCCCCCGCGAACGCTCCGCAGGCAGTGAAGGACGTCGTGAACGCCGCCAACCAGATCACCCACAAGCCGTATCGCTACGGCGGCGGTCACGGCAGCTTCGACGACTCCGGCTACGACTGCTCCGGCGCCGTCAGCTACGCGCTCCACGGCGCCGGTCTCCTGCGGGCGCCGCTCGACTCGAGCGGCTTCTACAGCTGGGGCCGCAGCGGGCGCGGCTCCTGGATCACCGTCTACACCATGTCGAGCCACGCATACGTGGTGATCGCGGGGCTGCGATTCGACACCTCCGGGAGCGGCGAGTCGGGACCGCGCTGGCGCAGCGAGGCGCGCTCGGGCTCCGGGTACGCCGCGCGCCACCCGAGCGGCCTCTGAGCTAGCGGGGGGTGAGTCGGGGCGAAGCGGCGGGCGCCTTCGGGCGCCCGCTCGCTTTCCCGGGCGAGCCGCCCCTGCGAGGGCCGGCCGGGCACCTGATCTGGCGCCGAGGCTGGGGGGGAGGGACTCGAACCCCCGCTGCCGGGACCAAAACCCGGTGTCCTACCAGCTAGACGACCCCCCAGCGGCAGGTTCAGCATACGGCCATGCCCGGCCGCGCTACTCTGCGCGCGTGGCCTCGCCCACCGTCCTGATCATGGCCGCGGGCCACGGGACTCGGATGCTGTCTTCGCTGCCGAAGGTGCTCCACCCCGTCTGCGGCCAGCCAATGCTGCACTGGGTCGTCGAGTCCGCACGCGCCTCGGGCGCGGGCAGCATCGTGGCTGTCGTGCGCCCCGGTGAGGGCGTCGCCGAGATCCTCCCCGAAGGCGTTGTCGCGGCCGAGCAGGCGAGCGGCGAGGGCACCGGCTCCGCGGTGCTGGCCGGGCGCGAGGCCGTGGGCGGCAGCGGCACGGTGGTGGTGCTGAGCGGCGACCACCCGCTGGTGTCGGCAGAGCTCATCCGCGGCCTGGCCGAGGCGCACGAGCGCGAGGGCGCCGCGGCCACCATGCTCACCACCGAAGAGCTCGACCCGACCGGCTACGGCCGGGTGATCCGGGCCGCGGACGGCTCGGTCGAGCGCATCGTCGAGACCAAGCACACGGAGGCGCTGAGCGGCGAGGAGCTCGCGACGCGCGAGATCAACATGGGCGCCTACGCGTTCGACGCGGGGGAGCTTTTCAGCGCGCTCGACGAGGTCGGCGAGCAGCACGGCGAGCGCTACCTCACCGACGTGTTCCCGATCCTGCGCGAGCGCGGCCGGCGCATAGCCGCCCACAGGACCGGCGACATATCGAGCGCGATGGGCGTGAACACCCGCGCCGACCTGATGGCCGTGGCCGAGCGGCTGCAGCGGCGGCTGATCGACGAGCACGCAAGAGCAGGTGTGACCTTCGAGCTCCCGGGCAGCGTGTACCTGGAGGCAGGCGTGGAGATAGGCCTCGACACGGTGATCGGACCGGGCGTGACGCTGCGCGGCGCCACGCGGATCGGCGCGGGCTCGACCATCGGCCCGCACACCACCGTGATCGACTCTGTGATCGGCGACAGCGTCACAGCTCTGCACGCCTACCTGGTCGAGTGCGAGGTCGAGAACGGCGTCTCGATCGGCCCGTTCGCGTACCTGCGCCCGGGCACCGTGGTCCGTGAGGGCGCGAAGATCGGCACCTACGTGGAGGTGAAGAACTCCGACATCGGCCGGGGCACGAAGGTGCCCCACCTCTCCTACCTCGGGGACGCCGACGTGGGGGAAGGATCGAACGTCGCGGCGGGCAACATCACCGCCAACTACCACGCCGGGAAGAAGACCCGCACGCGCATCGGCAACCACGTGCACACGGGCGTCCACACCTCGCTCGTGGCCCCGGTCAACGTCGGGGACGACGCCTACACTGCAGCTGGGTCCGTGATCACGGAGGACGTACCTGAAGGGGCCCTCGGAATCTCCAGGCCCCAGCAGCGCAACGTAGAGGGTTACGCCGAGAGAATCCGGAAGGAGACCGAGGAATGAGCACCGTCGAGGTCGGCACGAGGGCGTATCCCACGACCGTCCCGTTCGAGTACGACAAGCGGATGATGGTCACCGCCGGCCGCTCGAATCGCGAGCTGGCAGGCAAGATCGCGGACAAGCTGGGCGTCGCGCTCACCGACCCGGGCCTGAAGACCTTCTCGGACGGCGAGGTCTACTGCCGGTACCAGGAGTCGATCCGCGGAGCGGACCTCTTCATCATCCAGTCCACCTGCGGCAACGAGCGCGAGGGGCTGACCGCAAACGACGCTCTGATGGAGTTGCTGGTGATGGTCGACGCCGCCGTGGGCGCGTCAGCGCACCGCGTGATCGCCGTCACCCCGTGGTACGGCTACTCGCGCCAGGACAAGAAGTCCGCGCCGCGCGAGCCGATCACCGCGCGGCTCGTGGCGAAGATGCTCGAGACCGCCGGTATCGACAGGCTGCTCAGCCTCGACCTCCACGCCGGACAGCTGCAGGGCTTCTTCCAGAAGCCGGTCGACCACCTCACGGCGATGCCTGTGCTCACGCAGTACGTGAAGGACCAGCTGGCGCCGGACGGCGACCTCGTGATCATCTCCCCGGATGCCGGCCGCGTGAAGCTCACGCGCAAGTTCGCCCAGAAGGTGGGTGCGCCGTACGCGCTGCTCGAGAAGGAGCGCCCGGCACAGCAGGTCGCCGAGATCGGCTACGTGATCGGTGAGGTGAAGGACAAATGCGCGGTGATCGTCGACGACATCATCGACACCGGCGGCACGCTCGCCGCGGCGGCCCAGACCGTGATGGACGAGGGCGCGAAGAAGGTCTACGCGCTCGCCACCCACGGCATCTTCTCGGGCAACGCGTTCGAGACGCTCGACAGCTCGCCGCTGGCGGGCATCGTCGTCACCGACACCGTGCCGCTGCGCGCGGGCGCGCCCGGCCTGATCCGGCAGCTGAGCTGCGCGGACATCGTCACGGACTCCGTCCGCGCGATCTTCACCGACGACTCGGTCTCAGAGATCTTCGCCGGCGAAAACCAGCTCTTCTGAGTTCGGCGCTCCGCGGCGGATAGCCGCTACCTCACCCGGGGTATCACCTCGGCATGCTCCACTCCGTCGCGGACCTGGTCGCGGGGAACGTCTGGGGCTACTTCGTGATCCTCGGGGTCGTCGCGCTCGACGCCGTGTTCCCGCTGCTTCCGAGCGAGACCGTGATCATCGCCGGCGCGGTGCTGGCATCGAACGGCGACATGTCGCTGGCGATGATCATCCTTGCGACGGCGGCCGGCGCGGTGCTCGGCGACAACGTCTCCTACTCCCTCGGCGACAGGATCGGCGAGCCGCTCGCAAAGCGCCTGTTCAAGTCCGAGAAGTCGCAGCGCGTCTACGCCTGGGGATCGCGGATGATCTGCGAGCACACGTGGATCGTCTCGGTGGCACGCTTCGTGCCGTGCGGGCGCACGGCGACCACCTTCGGCGCGGGTGCGCTGGTAGTGAGCTGGAGCTCGTTCCTCCGCTGGGACGTCGTCGGGGCGGTGCTCTGGGCGACCTACGCGACGATGGTCGGCTACATCGGCGGTCAGGCGTTCCAGGACTCGCTCTGGAGGCCGTTCGTGCTCTCGACGGCGATCGCGCTCGCGGTCGGGTTCGCCGGCGAGCTGGCGAGGCGCCGCTCGGCTCGCCGCCTCGAGCGCCAGGGGAAGCTCCGCGTGCCGGGCGAGCGCGAGCAGCGGGCGCTCGAGAGCAGCTGAGCGCCTAGCGACGCTCGCTGAACCTGCGCCGCCGCTTCTCGCCGCGGGCCTCGAAATACACCCACTCCTCACGCCCGAGCTCGGTGGCGGGCTCGTCGCCGAACCACCACTCGCGCGCGATCCTGTTCCAGTTGCGCGTCGCGCGCAGCTGGCCGAGCACGGCGAGCAGGCCCGTCTCCATGCGGCGGCCCATCATCTCGTTGGCGGGCAGGTTCTCTCGCCGCATGAGCTGGAAGAACTCGGAGCGCGGGTCCGATGCGGCCGAGATCGCGCGCATGACCATCTCGGAGTCGACGGTCACGTCACGGTCCTCCATGTACCAGCCGCCGATCGCGCGCACCTGTTCCATCAGGCGGATGGCGTCGACACGCTTCGGTTTGTGGAAGAAGCCGAGGTCCGAGAGCGCGGTCCGGAGGCGCTCGGCGTCGTCCGCCATCACGGCCTCGATGGCCGCGATCTCGAGCTCGATCTGGTCGTCGTCGAGCTGCTTGGTCATGCCGAAGTCGAGGAACGCGACGCGCCCGTCGTCCATCTGGAGGTAGTTGCCGGGGTGAACGTCGGCGTTGAACTGCTGCAGGTGGTAGATCGAGCCGAAGCAGAAGCGGAACACGATCTCGCCGAAGCGGTCGCGCTCCGCCTGGGGCTGCGACTTCACCTCCTCGAACGAGACCCCGTCGACCCATTCCGTCACGAGCACGCGGTTGCGCGAGAGGCGAGTGATCACGTCGGGCACGTAGATGAACGGGTGGCCGCGGTAGCCGCGCGAAAAGGTGCGCTGATTCTGCGCCTCGAACTCGTAGTCGAGCTCCTCGAGCACGCGCTCACGCAGCTCGCTCGCCGCGGCCTTCGCGTCGAGCCCGGGCGCGATCGCCTTGGCGAAGCGCAGGAACACGCCGGCGTTGTCCACGTCGGCACGCAGCGCGTCGGCGATCTTGGGGTACTGGATCTTCACCGCCACGCGCCGGCCGTCGGGCAGCACCGCGCGGTGCACCTGGCCGATCGACGCGGCCGCCGCGGCGTCGTGGTCGAAGTCCTCGAACAGCGACTCGACCGGCTCGTCCCACTCCTCGTCGAGCACCTGGCGCACCTTCTTCCACGGCATCGGCGGCGCCGAGCTGCGCAGGGTTGCGAGCTTGTCCTGGAACAGCTCGCGGTACTCGGGCGGCAGGAACTCCGTGTCGATGAACGAGGCGAGCTGGCCGATCTTCATCGCCGCGCCCTTGAGGTTCCCGAGGGCGTCGACCATCCGCTCGGCGGACTCGATCGCGCGCTTGTCCAGCTCGGCCGCCCCTGCCTCATCGGAACGTACGACGTTCCGCGCCCGCGTGCCGGCATAGCGCGCGCCGGACGCACCGACAGCCGATCCCACCTTCGCGGTCCGGCGAACCCGCCCCGTGGGGATGCCCTTGTCCTCCTTCGCCATCCCGAGGGCAGGTTACTTGGCCGCCATCGCTAGACTGGCCCGCTGCTATGGCAGACGGAAAGCGACCCACAATCACTGCCGAGGAGCGCGAGGAACGCGGCTCCCGCGAGACCCGGCGCCTCCGCCGCTCCGGCTTCGTGCCGGGCGTCGTGTACGGCGGCACGGGCCAGGAAGAGGCCACCAGCTTCAAGATCGGCGCGCGCGACCTTCGCAACGCGCTGCACACTGGCGCCGCGCTCTACGACCTGAAGGTCGGGAGCGGGAAGACGCTGCCGGTGATCATCAAGGACCAGCAGCTGCATCCGGTGCGCGGCGAGATCATGCACATCGATCTGCTCGAGGTCCGTCTCGACGAGAAGATCCATGCGACGGTCGCCATCCACCTCGAAGGCGCCGAGGACGCGCCCGGCGTGAAGGAGGGCGGCGTGCTCGAGCAGGTCACCCGCGAGGTGAACGTCGAGGCCCTGCCCACCGACATCCCGGAGTCGATCGTCGTCGACGTCTCGGGCATGGAGGCCGCCGGGACGATGCACCTGTCCGAGGTGAGCGCTCCGGACGGCGTGCTGCTGCTCGACGACCCGGACGAGACCATCGTCGCCACGATCACCATCCCGACCGAGGTCGAGGAGCCGGAGATCGAGGAGGAGACCGAGGTCGTGGGCGAGGAGGCCGAGGCCGGCGCCGAGGGTGCCACCGGCGAGGAGGCCGAGGCTGCCGCCGAGGGCGGCGAGGGCGACTCCGAGCGCGGCGAGCAGTCCTGAGCCTGTTCCGCCGCTCGCGTGGCGGCGACGAAGGCGGAGGGCGAGTCGACTGGCTGGTGGTGGGGCTCGGCAACCCGGGCTCCCGCTACGAGCGCACGCGCCACAACGTGGGCTTCCAGGCGGCCGAGCGCCTGATCGAGCGCTGGGGTCTCGGCAAGCCGAAGAAGAAGTTCGCCGGCCTGTACGCCGAGGGCCGCACCGGCCCGGGCGGCCCGCGCGTGGGCGTGCTCCTGCCACAGACGTTCATGAACGAGTCCGGGCGCTCTGCGGGGCCGGCGCGCGGCGCGCTGGGCGTGCCGCTCGACCGCATCGTGGTGATCCACGACGAGATCGACCTCCCCTTCGGCGAGGTACGCTCGCGGCTGGGAGGCGGCCTCGCCGGTCACAACGGACTGAAGTCCCTGAAGGGCGCGCTGGGCGGCCCCGACTTCCAGCGCGTGCGCGTCGGCGTGGGGCGCCCCGACACGACCGACCCCGAGATCGTGTCAGGGCACGTGCTGGGTCGCTTCAGCGAGCCGGCCGCCGACGTCAGCCGTCTGGTCGACGACGCCGCGAGCGAGACCGAGCGGCTCATAGAAGCCGTTTAGCGTCAGGCCGCGCACGGTAATCGCCGGGCGTGACCGAGACGCGCGATGCGCGTCCCCGCGTAACGAAAGCGGCGACCTAGAATGGGTGTGGAGAGCCGCGCGGCGCGTCCGGGCGGCCGTTTTCCGTGCCCATGTCGCTACGCCAGCTGCTCACATATGCCCGCGAGGACTCGAACATCGAGGCCCTCGCCGACGCCACCCGCGAGGCTCCGCAGCGCGCCTTCGTGTCGGCGAGCCTGCGCCCTTACCTGCTCGCCTCGCTGATCGACTCGGAGCCCGGGCGCCCCGCTCTCGTGGTGGCGGGCGACGACCGCGCGGCGCGCGACCTGGCGTCCGACCTGAAGTCGTTCCTCGCTCCCCGCCCGGTGCGCTTCTACCCCGCGCGAGGCGTGCGCTACGAGTCGCACCTGGCGCCGGCGCCTCACCTCGTGGGCCTGCGAATCGCCGCGCTCGACGCGCTCCTCGACGAGTCGCCCGGCGCCGACGCCGCGGTGGTCGTCGCCTCGGCGCCCGCCCTGTCCGAGAAGCTGCCCGACCCGGAGCTTCGCCCGCACGGCTTCAGCATCGAGCGCGGCGGGCTGCTCGACCTCGAGGAGACGGCCGACACGCTGGTCGCCTGCGGCTACGAACGGGTCGACCAGGTGGAGGACCGCGGCCAGTTTGCCGTGCGCGGCGACATCCTCGACATCTACCCCGCCACCGAGGAGCGCGCCGTGCGATGCGAGCTGTTCGACGTGGAGGTGGAGCGGCTCACCTACTTCTCCACGTTCACGCAGCGCTCGCTCGAGGAGGCGGAGCGGGTGGAGATCTCGCCCGCGGCGGAGCTCGCGCCCGAGCACCGGGAGCTCGCCGAGATCGCCGCCACCGAGGCCGACGAAGAGCGCCCGGACATCGCCGAGGTGCTGCCGGTCGACCGCTTCTGCGACCCGCTGTCGCTGATCCCGGAGAGCGCGCTCGTGGCCGTGGCCGCCGAGGAGGAGATAGCGCCCACGCTCGCCGCGCTCTGGGAGGACGTGACCACGAGCTTCCACGACACCGACGCCCACCACCTCTACCTCGCGCCGGAGGCGCTGCAGAGCGACCTCGACGCGCGCGCGGCGGTGAAGCTCTCGGCGATCTCCGGCGACCAGCCGTTCCAGTTCCGCGCGCAGGGCGCCGACACCTCGGCGCGCTCGCTGCGCGAGGCCGAGCCCGAGCTCGAGAAGCTCGTGCGCTCGGGGTACCGCACGTTCGTCGCGTGGGCGCGCCAGGGTGAGGCCGAGCGCGCTGCGTACAACCTCGAGCGCGTGCAGGCGCGATTCCTCGACGGCCAGCCGGCGCCGCAGGAGCCCGGCGTGCTCTTCACCACGGCGAGCCTGCGCGACGGATTCCTATCGCCGTCGCTGAAGCTCGCGGTGCTGCCCGAGCACCGGCTGCTGCGCCGCCGCCGCGCCGCACGGCCCGACGGCCCGCGCACGGGCGCGGGCGCGATCGCGTCCTTCACGGACCTCCGCACAGGCGATGCGGTGGTGCACGAGGACCACGGCATCGCGCGCTTCACAGGCTTCGAGACGAAGACCGTTGGCGGCGTGACCCGCGACTACCTCGAGCTCGAGTACCGCGACGGCGACCGCGTGTTCGTGCCGAGCGACCAGCTCCACAAGATCAGCCGTTACGTGGGCGCCGACGCCAAGGACCCGCCGCTGTCGAAGCTCGGCGGCAAGCTGTGGGAGCAGATGAAGATCCGCGCGCGGCGCGCCGCCCAGGCGCTCGCGGGCGATCTGATCAACCTCTACGCCGAGCGCCGCCGCCGCGCGGGGCACGCCTTCCCGCCCGACGGCGAGTGGCAGCGCGATTTCGAGGACAAGTTCCCCTACCGCGAGACGCCCGACCAGCTCGACGCCATCGAGCAGGTGAAGGCGGACATGGAGGAGGCGCGCCCGATGGACCGCCTGATCTGCGGCGACGTGGGCTACGGCAAGACCGAGGTCGCCCTGCGGGCGGCGTTCAAGGCAGCCAACGAGAGCAAGCAGGTGATGTTCCTCGTGCCTACGACCGTGCTCGCCCAGCAGCACTTCGGCACCTTCACCGAGCGTCTGCGGGACTACCCGTTGCGAATCGAGATGGCCTCGCGCTTCCGCTCCACAAAGCAGGTGAACGAAGCGGTGCGCGACTTCGCCGACGGCAAGGTCGACATCCTGATCGGCACGCACCGCCTGCTCTCGCGCGACGTGCGGCCGAAGGACCTCGGCCTGCTGATCGTGGACGAGGAGCAGCGCTTCGGCGTGAAGCAGAAGGACCTGCTGCGCCAGCTCAGGCTGAAGGTGGACGTGCTGTCGTTGTCGGCCACGCCGATCCCCCGCACGCTGCAGATGTCGCTGGCGGGCCTGCGTGACATCTCCGTGATCGAGACGCCCCCGGAGGGACGCCGCCCCGTTCAGACATATGTGGGCGAGTACGACGAGGAGCTCGTGAAGCAGGCGATCGAGCGCGAGCGCGCTCGCGACGGGCAGACGTTCTTCCTGCACAACCGCGTCGAGACGATCGACGAGACCGCCGAGCGTGTGCGCGCGATGTGCCCGGCGGCGCGCGTGCTGGTGGCCCACGGCCAGATGGAGGAGAAGCAGCTCGAGAACGTGATGCTCTCGTTCCTCCGCGGCGACGGCGACGTGCTCGTGTGCACGACGATCGTGGAGTCGGGCCTGGACATCTCCAACGCCAACACGCTGGTCGTGGAGCGCGCGGACGCGCTCGGCCTGGCGCAGCTCTACCAGATCCGCGGCCGGGTGGGCCGCTCTCGCGAGCGGGCATACGCGTACCTCTTCTATCCATCGTCGCACGCGCTCTCCGAGGACGCCCAGAAGCGGCTCTCCACGCTTTCCGACTACACCGAGCTCGGCTCCGGCTTCAAGATCGCGATGCGCGACCTCGAGATCCGCGGCGCCGGCAACCTGCTCGGCGACGAGCAGTCGGGCCACGTGGCGGCCGTCGGCTTCGAGCTGTACGTGTCGATGCTCGACGAGGCCGTGGCGCTCCTGTCGGGCACCGCCGCGGACGAGCCGCCCGAGCCCGTGCGCCTCGACGTGCCGGTCGACGCCTATGTGCCGGGCGACTACGTGCCGTACGAGGCGGCGAAGATCGAGATCCACCGGCGGGTCTCCGGCGCGCGCGAGATCGCCCAGCTGATCGTGCTGCGCGAGGAGCTCGAGGATCGCTTCGGCCCGATCCCCGACGCGCTCGAGAACCTCATCAAGCTCCAGGACGCGCGCATCAAGCTGGGCCGCGCCGGGGCCCGTACGGTCGGCTTCGCCGCCGGAAAGCTGCGCGTTTCGCCGATCGAGCTCGACTCGCGCGGAGCCAAGGCGCTGCGTGCCGAGCTGCCCGAGGCGCTCTACGAATCCGGCAAGAGCACGGTGAGCGTGAGGGTGCCCGACGACCCCGCCGCGCGCTTCCCGGCGGTTGTCGCGGCAGCCGAAGCTATCCTGAAGGTGGCTACGGAGCCGGCGGCGCACGAAGACTGAGCATTTGTGGGGAGTGCTTCGGTAGGATGGTCCGCCGTTTCTGTGGCTGAGCCGGGCGGTGAATGCCGGCGTATCGACTCGCCCATCGCCCTTCAAGGCCCCCGACAGTCTTCCGGACACTCTCGAATGACCCACATCCTGCGTAATGCTCTTGGTCGTCTGCGTTCGACGCGCGGCCGCACAACTCTTCTCGTCGTCCCCGTCATCGCCGTGGCCGCCCTGGCCGTTGCCGGCTGTGGGGACAGCGTGCCCTCGAACGGTGTCGCCAAGGTCGGCGACTCCGTCATCAAGAAGACCGAGTTCACCCACTGGCTGAACGCGGCCGGCATGCAGCAGCAGCCGGATCCCGCGTCGCAGATCGGCAAGCTCCCCACGCCGATCCCGCCGGACTTCAAGGCCTGCGTCGCCGCCGCGGAGACGAAGGTCGTCACCCAGGGCAAGACGAAGACCAAGCTCACGCCCGACCAGGCGAAGAAGGTCTGCCAGCAGCAGTACAGCGGCCTGCGCGATCAGGTCATGCAGTTCCTGATCCAGTCGCAGTGGCTCTCGCAGGAGGCGAAGTCCAAGAACGTGAAGGTCACGGACGCCGCGGTTCAGAAGCAGTTCCAGGACCAGAAGAAGCAGTCGTTCCCGAACGACAAGGCGTACCAGAAGTTCCTCGCCTCATCGGGCATGACGCAGCAGGACCTGATCTTCCGCGTGAAGCTCGACATGCTCACGAATCAGCTTCGCCAGAAGATCATCGAGGGCAAGGGCAAGGTCACCGACGCCCAGATCTCGAGCTACTACAACAAGAACAAGTCGCGCTTCTCGCAGCCCGAGCGCCGCGACCTCGAGGTGGTCCTCACCAAGTCGAAGGCGAAGGCTGCGGCGGCCAAGAAGGCGCTTCAGGGCGGCCAGAGCTTCAAGTCGGTGTCGAAGAAGTACTCGATCGACCAGGCCTCGAAGGCGCAGGGCGGCAAGCTCCCGGGCGTCGTGAAGGGCCAGCAGGAGGCCGCCTTCGACAAGGCGATCTTCAGCGCGAAGAAGGGCCAGCTCGTCGGGCCGGTGAAGACGCAGTTCGGCTACTACGTGTTCAAGGTCGACAAGGTCTACCCGCAGAGCCAGCAGACGCTCGTCCAGTCCAAGGACACGATCCGCAACCTTCTTCGCTCGCAGCAGGAGCAGAAGGCGCTCGCGGCCTTCGTCAAGGACTACCAGAAGAAGTACAAGGACAAGACGAACTGCGCGAAGGGCTACGTGGTGGCCACCTGCAAGAACGCGCCGAAGCCGAAGAACAACAGCAAGGCCTCTGGCGGCAGCCCGCAGGGCCAGCCCGCGCCGGCGAGCCCGCAGGGCACCACGACCACCGGTAAGTAACCGCTCCGATGAGCAGCCGAAGCGGGGAGCTCGAGCGGGCGCTGGTCGCGCTCGACGAGATCACCCGCCGGCTGCGGGCGGAGTGCCCCTGGGACCGTGAGCAGGACGAGCGCACGATCGTCCCGCACACGGTCGAGGAGGCCTACGAGCTGGCGGAAGCGGCGCACTCGCGCGACGACGCCAAGATGCTCGACGAGCTGGGCGACGTGCTGTTCCAGGTCTACTTCCTGTCGCTGCTCCTGGAGGAGCGCGGGCAGGGCGACCTGGCGGCGGTGGCGGAGCACTGCCGCCAGAAGCTGATCCGCCGGCACCCGCACGTGTTCGGCGACGTCGAGGCCCAGGACGCCGCCACCGTCCTGCGCAACTGGGACGAGATCAAGCGCACCGAGGAGGGCCGCGGCGCCTCGGGGCTCTTCTCCGACGTCCCGGAGAACCTGCCGTCCACGCTGTACGCGCGCAAGCTGCTTCGCCGCGCCTCCTCGGGCGGCGCCTACTCGCAGCCGTCGCGGGGCTCGTTGGCGGAGTCGGTGCGGTCGGCTTCGGAGCGGGCCGAGAAGGCTTCTGAGACCGACGAGCGCTTCGAGGCGGTCGGCGAGCTGCTGTTCGCGGCCGTCGCGCTTGCGCGTGAGGAGGGCGTCGACCCGGAGCTCGCGCTCCGCCGGGCAGCCGACGCATGGAGACAGCGATTGGAGCGCTCGGAGGTGAAGCGT
>JBJMLG010000048.1:0-8615 GCA_045805385.1 Thermoleophilaceae bacterium | reverse complement strand
TTGCGGGCTGCTCCGCCCAGGCGACTGCGCCGTCCGCGCCGGCGATGCGGACGTTCGTGAACTCGCCCGCCGAGCTGTCCGCGCAGTACCCGCGCGACTGGCACGCGACCCACCGCCAGATCAGCCACGTGCTCAGCCCGAAGCAGCGCTTCGCCGCCGCAACCTTCCCGCTGCGCCGGTGGACGGCGCCACAGCGCTTCCCGGCCGGTGAGGCGCTCGTGTACGTGCAGGAGTTCGGCGGGCGCTACACGCCGAAGGACCCGCCGCGTCCCGTCCACTTCTCGTACTCGCGCCACAGCCGCGCGTTCGGGCTTGCGGGCTGCACGTTCGGGCAGAGCTGGCCGGAGTACGGCTTCGTCTGGCGCGAGAAGGGGCGCACGTTCGCCGCCGAGCTCGTTATCGGCGCGCGCGCGACCCTGCGGGTTCGCAAGGAAGCCCTGCAAATCCTGGACAGCGTTAGGGTGGGATATCGGCCGGCGGACGTCCCCGAACGCACCTCGTGACGAAGTGGCGGCGGCGCCACTGTCATCTGCCCTGCCCGTCCCGGGGCTCGCGGCGCCCGCGCGAGCCCGGCGCGTGAGCCCGCGCGCCGAACGCGCGCTTCTGCGGGAGGCTCAGGCCGGCTCGGCGGAGGCGCTCGAGGAGCTGTTCCGCCGCTTCTGGACGCCCGCGTACCGTGCCGCGTACTTCGTCGTGCACGACGCGGGCGCCGCCGAGGACATCGCGCAGGAGGCGTTCCTCTCGGCGGTGCGCTCGCTCGAGCGCTTCGACCGCCGCCGCCCGTTCGGCCCGTGGCTGAACCGGATCGTGGTGAACCGCGCGATCGATCACGCACGCGCCGGCGCGCTGCGTAGGGAGGTGCTGGGCGAGTGGGAGGGCAGCTCGCCGCCGGAGCCGGATCCCGGCGAGCACGACGAGCTCGTGGCTGCGCTCGCCACGCTCCCGCCCGACCGCCGCGCCGTCGTGGTCCTGCGCTACGTACTGGGCTACACGCCCGGTGAGATCGCGAAGCTGCTCGGCCTGCCGCGCGGCACCGTGAACTCGCGCCTCCGGAGGGCCCTCGATGCACTTGCGGGCGCGCTCGGGGAGGACGCGCCATGAGCGCACGGCGGGTGGAGCAGCGTCTTCGCTCGGCGCGCGCGCCGGGCGAGCTCGACGCGGCGAACCGGTCGGCCGACGTCGTGCGCGCCGGATTCACAGCGCGCGAGCCGCGGCCGGCTGCTCGTGGCCTGCGGGGGCGGATCACCGTGGCGGTGGCGATCGCGCTGCTCGCTGCGGCGCTCGTTCTCTCGCCTGCGGGGGCGAAGGTGGCCCACTTCGTGGGCGACGCGTTCGACGGGCCCGGCGTGCGGCACGCCAAGCCCGCCCTGGTGTCACTGCCGGCGCGGGGCAGGCTGCTCGTGGACTCGCGGGCGGGCAGCTGGATCGTCCAGCACGACGGCTCGAAGCGGCTGCTCGGTCCCTTCCACGACCCGACCTGGTCGCCGCACGGCCTGTTCGTGGCCGCCGTCAGGGGCCGTGAGCTGCTGGCGATCGACCCCAAGGGCAACGTCCGCTGGTCGCTCGCGCGTGACGGCGCCGTCGCGATGCCGGCGTGGTCACGCGATGGCTTCCGGATCGCCTACCGCTCGGGCGGGGCACTGCGCGTGGTGGCGGGCGACGGCACCGGCGATCGCTTGGTGGCGAGGAGAACCGAGGCGGTTCGCCCCGCCTGGCGGCCTGGAACGCGCCATCTCGTTGCGTTCCTCGCGAGCCAGCAGGTGCGGCTCGTCGACGCCGACAGCGGCCGGGTGCGCTGGAGCACCACCGTGTTCAACACAGGTGGACAGCTCGAATGGGCACCGGACGGCCGCACTCTGGTGGTTGCCGGCCCGCTCGGACTGCGCCTGCTCGATGCGCGCGGTCATGTGGTGCGCACACTCGAGTCGCCGCCCGGCTGGCTACTGCGCAACATCGCGGTCTCGCCGCACGGAGACAGCCTCGCGCTCGTGCGGCAGGAAGCCGGCAGCGGCCGCAGCGAGGTGCTGCGCATGCGCCTCGGAGGGCGCCGTTCGGCGCCGCAGCGGCTGTTTACGGGCGCTGGGCGGATCGACGAGGTGGAATGGTCGCCGGACGCGCGCTGGCTGCTCCTCGCGTGGCGCGATGCCAACCAGTGGCTGTTCGTCCGCTCGAGCGCCGCACGCGGGCTACGCGCCTATGCGGGCATCGCGGCCGCGTTCGACCCGCGCCACCCGCACGCTGCCGGCTTCCCCGCGGCGGCGGGATGGTGCTGCAGCCGCTAGGGAAAGGCGATCGTCTCTCCGTCGGCCGGTATCGCCACCTCGACCTCTTCCCGCCACATTGCCTCGCGCAGCTCGTCGCGGGTGAGCAGGCAGTGGTTGATCGCCTCCATGTGCACGGCGATCACGAAGGCATCGGGCGCCGCGCGCGCGACGGTCGCCACATCACCGGCGTCCATCGTGATCGTGTCGCCCTCCAGGAAGCGCGCCGCCCCCGAGTTCACCACCACTGCCTGCGGCTGGTGGCGCTCGAGCGCCTCGGCCACCGGCTGGCACCAGACCGTGTCGCCCGCCACGTAGATGCGCCTCTGTCCGGCGGCGAATACGAAGCCGGATACGGGGCCGAGCCGCTCGCCGAGCTCGCCGGGACCGTGCATACCGCTGGTGCGAAACACGCGGAGCCCCCTCCACTCGAGCTCGGCGCCCACCGGTACGAGCTCCCATTCACCTAGCTCGGCGAGCCGCGGGGCGTCCTCGGGCTGGCACAGCACCGTCGTGCCCGGCGGGAGCAGCTCGCGGGCGGTGTTGTCGAAGTGGTCGGCGTGCATGTGCGTGACCACCGCGGCGTCGATCCCGCGCACCACCCGCGGTGCGGGAATCGGCAGGGGAACGAGAGGGTTCGCGCGCGGGCGCGGCGTGTTGTCGATCGGCGGTCGCGCGCCAGGCGTGTCGAGCATCGGGTCGAGCAACAGGCGGAGGCCGCCCGTCTCGATGATCAAGGTCGCGTGGCGCACGAGCGTGATGCTCGCCGCGCTCATCCTGCCAGCCGCCCTCCCACGAACTGCGTCATACCCGTAAGGCGCTGGCTGATGTCCTCATAGCCGCGCTGCTCGAGCATCCGGACCACCTCGTCGCGCTCGAACATGCGCATGCCGCTCTGCGCCTCCACGAGCGACTCCACCGTGCGGAGCGCGCTCGAGCCGCCGCGCGCCGACGTGAAGATCGCGACGCGACCGCCGGGAGTCAGAACCGACGTCATGCGGTCGAGCGCGCGCTCCGGGTCGGCGAACAGATGGAACGCCGCGAAGCAGCAGACCGCGTCGAAGCTCTCCTCGCGGAACGGCAGCGCCTCCGCCGGTCCGCGTACGTAGGCAACGTTCTCGATGCCGGCTTCGCGGGTGTCCTCGACGGCGCGCGACAGCATCGTCTCCGACAGATCGATGCCGACGACGAGGCCCTCGGGACCCACCGAGCGGCCGAAGTCGCGCGAGAAGCCGCCGGTGCCGCAAGCCACGTCCAGCACGCCGTCGCCCGGGCTCAGCCCGAGCAGCAGGCGGGCTATCCGCCGCTCCTCGTCCATACCCGGGCCGAACACGCCCTTGGCGATGCGGCCGAGCGCCGGGCGCCACCAGCGCTCGTACACGCGCGGCACGGCGCGCGAGAGCATCAGGTCCTGCGTGCGGCCCGTCGAGTCGGGCGCCTCCTCGCCGATCAGGTCCAGGTAGCCGTGGCGCACCGCCGAGGGGCTCGCGCCGGCGCGCGCGTCGGGCTCGAGCAGGGGAACCGCGCGCTCGATCGCAGGCGGGAGACGCGCGCCAGACCCAGCCGGCGGCGCCTCCGGCACCGGCTACAGCTCGATGCTCGGGAGTGGCGCCTCGTCCGGCTGGCCAGGGTGGCCGCGGTGCTCGCCCTCGTAGGCGAGGCGGTCGAGGCGTGCGATCTCCTGCTCGCCGAGCCGGCGCGCGGGGTGGTCCTCGGGCAGGGGAAGGATCAGGTTCCTGATCCGGTTGCGGATCTGAAGCGCGAAGTGCGGGGTCGACGCGCCCATCAGCTCGCGCACGTCCTCAACGGTGGGCTCGCGAACCAGGCGATCGGGGCGTTCGAACTCGCTCATCGGACCGGGAGGGTACAGGCCCGGCTCATGGCTTCCGCACCTGAACGGGCACCAGCTCGCTGATCTGATCGATCCGGCCCTGCGCGGGAAGCGACAGCGCGCTCTTGTCGCCGAGGATCCAGACGTGGTTGTACACGCCCGTGTTCGGGTTGTCCTGGTAGCCCGGCTGCACGTCGAGCAGGTAGCTCTCGAGCGAGTTCGGCAGCGAGCCGGGCTGGTCGGTGAGGAGCAGCGGCGCGAACACGCCGCGGCCCGCGAGTGGCGCTGCTGCGGCAGCGTCCATCGGGCGTGTGCTGTTCGCGATCGTGAAGTTCTGCCCGGGCACGGTGATACCCCAGCCGACTCCACCGCGCTGGGTACGGGCGAGCGCGATGGCGGTCTGCACCGGCGTGGGGCCGTCGATCCGGCTCACCTTGCCGAGCTTGCCGAGTCGCTTCTCGACCGCCTTGCTGATGATGAACTCTGGCCCGAGGATCACGATGTTCGGGCGGGAGTGCTGGCGGATCGCCGCGAGCGTGGCCGGCGGCACGGCGTTGCGGTGGGTGAAGAGCACCGAGTCGCCCGAGCGAGCCGCCCAGGCGCCCGCGGCCATCGCGAAGTCGGCGCGCTCGCCGGTTGCGATCAACACGGCGGCTGAGGGCTTACCGCGCGCGACCGACCAGTAACGGTCCACGGCCGCCGCGAGCGTGTACGGATCCTTGCCGTGGATGATCCCCGTTCGCAGGCCGCTGGGATTCGCGGCGTCGTCGCCGACGCGGATCACCTGGGCGTTCTTGGCGAGCGCGGAGCCGCCCGGCTTGAGCCGGTCGAGCGTGTCCTTGGTGACCGACGGGAGCTTTCCGCCGTCGCTCAAGAGCATGGGCACCTCGAGCGGTCGGGACATCAGCACGCCCGCGGCCACGGCGCCCGCCCAGTTCGACTTGTCCACGAGCGCGATCGCGCGCGGCTTGTTCACCTCGTTGGTGCCCGGGAAGACGGCGCTCACCACGCCGGCGGCATCGGTTGCGGCGTCGGCTCCCGGCACGCGCGTGGTGTTCTTCGTGGCGGTGAGCGGCAGGCCGAGCTGCTGGGCGGCCGAGCTGTCGTTCGCCTTGGCGCTGATGTCGGGCGTGCCGCCCTTGTTGTCGTTGAGGCTGCAGCCCGCCATGGCCACAATGGCGCACAGCAGAGCGATAGGGAGGGGGCGAGTCACCGCGAACGGCACGATAACGAGCGGTCCGGCCCTCCGCGTCAGGCGGTATTCTCATGTTGGTTGACTGGTCAGTCAACCGCCGCCGAGGCGCCGCCAAAGCGCTGCGGTACCTGAACTGGAGAGGACTGCATCTTGGATTTCCGCCTGACCGACGACCAGCTCGAATGGCAGCGGTACTGCCGTAAGTTCGCGCGCGAGGTGATGCGGCCGGTGGCCGCGAAGCACGACCGCGAGCAGTCCACGCCGTGGGAGGTGCTCGAGGAAGCCCGCAAGTGGAAGCTCCACGGGATGGAGTACCTCGAGAAGGTGGCGAGCGACCCGGGCGGCCTCTACGGCGTGATCTACGCGGAGGAAACCCACTGGGGGTGCGCGGGCATCGCGCTCGCCATCTCCGCGTCGTCGCTCGCGGCGGCCGGCATCGCGGCTTCCGGCACGCCTGAGCAGATCGGCCAGTGGATCCCGGAGTGCTACGGCACGGGCGACGACATCAAGCTCGCCGCCTACGCCGTCACCGAGGCCGGCGCCGGCTCCGACGTGAAGGCGCTCCGCACCACCGCGAAGCTCGAGGGCGACGAGTGGGTCCTCGACGGCACGAAGGTGTTCATCTCGAACGGCGGCATCGCCGACGTGAACGTGGTCGTCGCGACCGTCGACCCCGAGCTCGGCCACCGCGGCCAGGCCACGTTCGTCGTGCCGAAGGGCACGCCCGGCCTGTCGGCCGGCAAGAAGGAGGACAAGATCGGCATCCGCGCCTCGCATACGGGCGAGGTCGTCTTCGACAACTGCCGCATCCCCACCGACTACCTGCTCGGCGGCATGGACAAGCTGAACGCGAAGCTCGAGCGCGCGCGCTCGGGCCAGTCGACCGGACGCGCCTCGGGCGCGCTCGCGACGTTCGAGATCACGCGCCCGCTCGTGGGCGCCTCGGCGCTCGGAATCGCCCAGGCCGCGTACGAGTGGACGCTCGAGTACCTCGAGGACAAGGAGGAGTTCGGCGAGCCGCTCATGGAGTCGCAGCGGATCCAGCAGACCCTGGCCGACGTCGCGACCGAGATCGAGGCGGCGCGCATGCTGGTGTGGCGCGCGGCCTGGATGGGCCGCAACGGCATCCCGATGACGGCCGGCCAGGGCTCGATGTCGAAGCTCAAGGCGGGCGACGTGACGATGTGGGCCACCACCACGCTGATGGACCTTGTCGGCGACTACGCGCAGTCCACGGAATGCCCGCTCGAGAAGTGGTTCCGCGACGCCAAGATCTACCAGATCTTCGAGGGCACGGCCCAGGTGCAGCGGCTCGTGGTCTCGCGCATGCAGCGGTCGGTCTACAACGACCGCCGTGCCGAGGTTCTCGAGCAGGCGCCGGGCACACCGACCGGCGATCCGGTGGGTGCCACAGCGTGAGCGAGGCCGTCTCTCAGCGCAACAAGCTGCGCATCGAGGTGGACCGCGAGCTGTGCTTCGGGTTCGGCGACTGCGTGGACTCCGCACCGGCCGTGTTCCAGCTCGACGACGAGAACAAGTCGGTGGTCGTCGATCCGGATGGCGCGGATCGCGACACGATCCTCGGCGCGGCGCAGGACTGCCCGGTGGACGCGATAGCGATCATCGACGAGGAGACCGGGGAGCAGATCTTCCCGTAGGGCTGCCTTTGGGCGCTTCTGGCGGACTTTTGGGGGCTATAACACCCACAAGTCCGCCACGAACGTCGCGAGCCGCCGTTATTGCTGCTTTTTAACGTCGGCTGAACGCACATAGCCGTCACAATCGGCCCTGATGTTCGTCTTCGATCCCGGGGTGATCGCTCTCCTCGCGCTGTCGATCGGCCTGTACTGGCGCGCCGTCCACGTACTCGGCAGGCGGGGCTACCACGTTCCACCGGGCCAGCAGGTGTGCTGGTACGCCGGCGTGGCGTGCCTCGCGGTGGGGCTACTCGGCCCGCCCGACGCGCTCGCCGACGATCTGTTCGTCGCCCACATGGGCGAGCACCTCCTGATCGCCGATATCGCCGGGCCGTTGCTGCTGTTCGGCATACGCACGCCGGTGCTGGTGTTCCTGCTCCCGAAGCCGATCCTGGTGCCGCTCGCCCATCGCAAGCGTCTGCGCGCGGCGTTCCGCTTCCTGCGCCGCCCGCTCGTTGCGATCCCGGTGTTCGCGCTCGTGCTGTACGGCTGGCACTTGGCCGGGCCGTTCGACGCGGCGCTCCGGCACCCGTCGCTCCACGCGCTCCAGCACCTCTCCTTCGTCGCCGCCAGCATGCTCGTGTGGTGGCCCGCGGTGGAGCCGCAGCGCCGCCACATGTCGGGCGAGCTGTGGAAGATCGGCTACATCCTCGGCGCCCGCATCATCAGCATGTTCCTGGCGACGGCGCTCATCTTCGCCCGCAGCCCGTACTACTCGTTCTACGGCGACAGGCCGCGGGAGCACGGGCTCTCTCCGCTCACCGACCAGCAGGTGGGCGGGGGCCTCATGCTCGGCCTCGACGTGATCGTGATGCTGTTCGCGCTCAGCTTCTTCTTCTGGAGCGCGGCGAAGGAGAACGACCGCCGCGAGGCCGAGACGGCAGCCGCCGCTCCGACTGGCTAGCGGTTCGTCTTGACCGAGGAGCGCGCGCCCGCGGGGGCGTTCTCGCGGGCCCAGCGCACGATGTCGCCGGAGCCGTTCACGGTCGTGCCGTCCGGCAGGCGCAGCACGGGCAGCTTCTCCTGCCCGGACATCTGTTTCAGCTCCGGTCGCCGGCCCTTCGTGAACATGCCGAACGGGCGGTTGCGGTCGAAGATGACGGTCTCGTAGTCGTGACCCGCTTCGTCGAGCGCTTCGTGGGCACGCCGGCAGGGATGCACCGGCGGGCCGCCGCGGTCGATGTGGCAGGTGTACAGGGTCGGTCGCGCGGGCTCAGTCGTCATGCCATGAAGGATGGCAGGCGGCTTCGGTCAGTCCACGCCGCCGCGCCCGGCGAGAATCTGCTCGCGCTCGGATAGCCGGACGTCGCGCCGCAGCTGCGCCTCGCGCTGCCGGCGGCGCTCCTCTTCGGTCTCGGGCTCGAGCGGCGGCACCTCGGTCGGCCGGCCCTGATCGTCGAGCGCGACCATCGTCAGGTAGACGCTCGAGGTGTGCCGGCGCTCGCCGGTCCGCACGTCCTCGGACTCGACGCGAACTCCCACCTCCATCGAGGTCCGCCACGCCGCGTTCACCGTGGCCCTCACCGTCACGAGGTTCCCGACATACACCGGATGCATGAACGTCATGCGGTCCATGCCGGCCGTTACCACCTTCGCGCGCGAATGCCGGATCGCCGCGAGGCCGGCCACTT
>JBJMLG010000047.1:0-7139 GCA_045805385.1 Thermoleophilaceae bacterium | reverse complement strand
GCCGTACGGGCGCTTGCCGCCATCCCCGTACAGCCAGCTCGCGAACGACGGTCCCTTCAGCACGACCGACTCGATCCCCTCGCGGCCGAGCGCCCCGACCACCGAGGCGCAGGTGATGTCGATCGCCAGGGAACCGGCGGTCGAGCTCAGGGGGTGTTCGGCGACGCTCATCAGTAGTGGGTGAGCGTGCCCGTCGCTCGCGCCCTGCGCGCGGCGGCCTCGAAGCTCCATAGGGCGAGCGGCAGCAGGGCAATTGCAACAAGTGCCAGGCCGGCCAGCTTGGCGCCATCGACGCGGGCGGAAAGCAGCCCGTCACGCACCACGTCGGCCGCCCAGCTGAACGGCAGCGCCTGCGCAATCCGCCGCAGGCCGTCCGGAAGGACGTCGAGCGGGAAGTAGAAGCCGCCGAGGAGCGCTATGCCCGTCACCGCGAGCCCGAGCACCGCCGTGGTCTGCTTCACGAGCGTGGTGAGCGACGCGATCGCCACGCCGGCCCCGGCGAGCAGGAGCGCGAACGCGAGCAGGCCGCCGATCGCCGCGAGCACACCCGGCACGCTCGAGTCGACGTGCAGGCCGAAAACCGCGATTGCGAGGACGATCGTCACCGTCACGGCCACGAGCGCGCGAAGCAGCTCGTACGTGCCGCCCGCGATTGCGGTGACCCAGGGCCGCGCCGGCGTGCTCGCCACCGCCTCGAGCGTCCCGGCGGTCTGCTCCTGCCGCAAGCGAGTGGGCGAAGCGGCGGCGCCGGCGTGCACCAAACGCAGCAGCGCAACTCCCACCACGGCGAACGCGAAGTAGCCCTCTGGGAGCTGGTCGTGGACGCTGCCGCTCGTGCCGTCGATCAGCTTCGACAGATAGAAGAACAGGACCAGGCTGGCGAGCGTGCCTGCCGTCTCCAGCACGAACTGGAAGCGGTAGCTCCGCGCGATCGTGAAATCGCGACGGACGAATGCGCCGATGGTCGCGGCGGCGGCGCTCATTGAGCGGCCTCCTCCACGGAGACGCGTTCGACCACGGTTCCCTCGGAGAGCGTGACCACACGGCGGGCGAGTGAGGCTTCCGCCGGCTCGTGAGTCGCGAGGACGACCGATGCTCCCGTTCTCTCCACCAGCGACGCGAGCGCCTCGCCGAACCACTCGCGCGACGACTGGTCGAGGCTGCGGGTGGGCTCGTCGAGCAGCAGCACGCGCGGGCGGCCGAGCTGCGCGCGGGCGAGCGCCAGGCGCAGACGCATGCCCGACGACCAGCCCGAAAGCGGCCTGTCCCCCACGCCGGCCAGGTCCATCTCGGCGAGCAGCCCGCGAGCGCGGTCGCGCGCTTCGCGACGATTCAGGCCGTGCAGCGCAGCGAAGAACTCGAGGTTCGCCCGCGCGCTCAGCCGCAGGTACCACGAGCGCTCGTCCGGCAGCAGCACGCCGATCTGCTGCCTCACCCCTACCGGATCGGTGAGCGCGTCGTGGCCAGCGACGGTCACGCTGCCGGAATCGGGGCTCACCGTGGTCGCGAGGATGCGCAGAAGCGTGCTCTTCCCGGCGCCGTTCGAGCCGGTCAGCGCAACGATCTCACCCTCCTTCACCCAGAGGCCGACGCGGCGCAGGGCCGCGACCTCGCCGAAGCGCTTGCTTACTCCTTGAGCATCGATTGCGAGCATTGGCTTGCGGTCGCTCCTTGACCCACGGGCCTCTACGGCGTAAGTGCGAAGTTCCTGGTCGTCCATACGGCTTGGCCGCCTGCGGTACCGCCCGAGCCGGTCAGCTGGTTCGAGCCCCAGACCACGTTGCTGGCGCTCGGATCCGGCGTTGCGGCCGCGTAGTCGCCCCAGCGGCAGGTTTTGTTGCTGTTGTCGTTCGGGCAGGTGAAGTCGATGTCCGCGGCGCTGCCCGTGCCGAGGGCGACCTCGTTGACCATCGTGCTGAGCGGCGTGGCGCTCAGCCGCGACTGGGCGCGGATGTCCGCGACCTGCGAGGAGCTGCCGGTGTTGTATTGGATCACCGCGGCGCTGCCGAGCCATGTGGGCGAGACCGCGCCGTTGAAGGCGTAGAGCGTCGCGCTCGACACGTTGCCCTCCTGACGCCTCGCCGCCGCATTGCAGGTCGTGCCGGACAGGCGGTTGCAGAGCGACGGCACGATCTCGTACCAGCGCACCTTCGCTCCGGCACCTCCCCCGATCGTGTGCTGGAACCAGACCGCCTCGGCGTTGCCCGTGTCGGGGTCGGTGTGCATGATCGCCTGGGTGATGCGCGTGTCCGAGCTGTCGATCAACCGGGCCGTGTTCGGCTGCGGGATGTTCGGTGGCATCGAGAAGCTCGTGACGTCGATGTTGCCGTCCTGAGCCGTGTCGGCATGGAGGTCGCCGTTCGAGTCGACGTGCCACAGCATCACCTGCGTGGCGCTCGGGGGGCTGTCGGCCGCGACGACGTAGCCGTTCGCCGAGCTGTCGGGCTGCCCGGCCGGGACCGGTGTGAAGGCCGTGTTGTTGTCCGCGGTCTTGAGCGGTGACGCGGCCGTGCCGTACTGCTTGAGCGTGAGGCTCGTGGAGCAGTTCGACCCGCCCTGCGCGCCGCTGTTGACCGGCTTGTTCACCGTGAACACGCGCGCCGTCTGGAACGCGCCGCTCGCGCTGTTGTTCGCGAATACGTTCGCGCCGAAGATCAGATGCGTGTTGTTGCCGCCGAGCTTCGGGTAGTCGTCGAACTCCGCGCCGGTGTCGACGATGTAGCGGCACCAACCCGTCGCCGAGCTGAAGCCGCTCGGCGGAACATTCGGATCGGCGCTCTTCGACCAGCCGAACGCCACGGCATTCACGCCCGGGTTCGTGCCCGACTTCTTCTGATCGATGTAGTCGATCAGGTAGTACCAGCGCTGCGTGACCGGGTCCCACTGAATCTGCGGGTCGAACACGTCCTTGCCGGGCGCGCCGACGAAGGTCGCGAGATCCATCTTCCTGAGCTTGCCCGCGCCGCCGTCGAGCGTGAGGTCGCTCTTCTTGTAGACGCCGATCACGCTGTTCACGATCTCCACGTAGTTGCTCGGCCCCACGGCACCCGTGGAGTCAGACGGCGCGCCCATCGCGCTCGCGACGTTGTCGCTGTTCGCGAGGCCCGGCAGGTTGAGGCCGCCGGAGACAGCCGCGAGCGGCGACGGCTGGCCGAGGCCGTTCTGGAAGCGCCGCTCCGCATTCGCCTTCGCGTGCTCGAGCGCGGCCGGATTGCGCGGACGCGGCGCGTGATCCCGTAGCGCGCCCAGCACCGTCGCACCGCTGTGCGCCCGTGCGCGCGGCTGCTTCTTGATCAGATGCGCCCGCACCGTCGTGGCCCGCAGCTTCTTCGCGCTCGCTACGGCCGGGGAGAGCGCGAGGACCGAAACGGCGGCAACGGCGATCAAGCGGGCGGTACGGGTCATTGGCTGCTCTCCGTTAAGGGGTGAACGAGAAGTTCCGGGTCACCCACGCCGGCGTGGTGCCGTTGCGGGCCGCGGTGTACATGTTGCTGGCCCAGACCTTGTTGGCCGAACCGACGCTCGTGTCAGGCGCGGCGCCCGCGTAGTAGCCCCAGGCGCACGGGTCACCAGCTCCGACTCCGCAGCTCGAGTCCTCCACGCTGTCGCCGCTCGTGACGACGGTCTGCTCGGTACCAGGCATCGTGCCGACCGCGTCGGTCGAGATCCGCGAGTCGGCCTTGACGGTGCTCCGCGTCGTGGTGGTCGCGTTGCCGGCGCTGTTGTAGATCAGCACGGCCTGGTCGCCGTTCAGCGTCGGCGTGACGGCGCCGTTGAAGTACCACGTGCTCGCGGGCGGCGTCTGGTTTCCGGTCTGGCGAACGCCGCCCGTGCACAGCGATGCGCCGGTGCGGTTGCACTGGCTCGGCACAAGCTCGTACCAGCGCACCTGAGCGCCGCTCGCGCCCGAAAGAATCGTGTGCTGGGTCCAGAGGGCGAGAGCGCCCACGCCGCTGGTTGGATCCGTCACCCCAACCGCCTGCGTGAGCCGGGCGTCCAGGGTGTCGATCCAGTTCGACGAGCCGCCCTGTGCCGCCGCGCCCGGCCACTGGTAGTCGGCGACCGGGAACAACCCGTTCGAAGAGGTGTCGTCGTGGAGGTTGCCGGTGGGGTCGACGTGCCACTCCATGATCCGGGTGCCCTTGAGGCTGGCGTGGGTGCCTGGATCGTCCGCGGCGAGCACGTAGCCGTTCGCGGAGCTCTGCGGGATGTACACCGGCACGGGAGTCGTGGCCTCGGCACCGTTCTTCATCGGCAGCGGCGACGCAGCGGTGCCGAACTGCTTGAGCTCCGGGTTTGTGGAGCACCCTGTGCCGGCAGTCGGCTTCGAGATGGTGAAGACGTGTGCCGTTTGGAAATCGCTGCTCGGATCGTTGTCGGCAAATGAATTGGCTCCGACGATCAGGCGCGTGTCGTTGTTGCCGAGCTTCGGGAAGTCGTCGAAGCTCACGCCGGTGTCGACGATGTAGCGGCACCAGCCCGTCGCCGAGTTGGACCCGCTCGGCGGGACATTCGGATCTGAGGTCTTCGACCATCCGAATGCGAGCGCGTCCTTGCCCGGGTGGCTCGCGTCCTTGTTCTCCTCTACGTAGAGGGCGAGGTAGTACCAGCGCTGGGTGACCGGGTCCCACTGGATCTGCGGGTAGGTCACCTCGCGATTGCTCGCGCCGACGAAGTCGTTCATGGCCATCGAGCCGAGCTTGCCGGCCCCGCTGTCGAGCGTCAGGTCGCTCTTCTTGAAGACCTTGACGGCGCTGTTCGTCATCTCGACGTAGTTGTTGGGCCCGACGGCGCCGGTCGCGTTCGCGGGCGCGCTTCGCCACGCCACCGGCGTGTCGGAGAACACGAGGCCAGGCTGGTTCAGCCCGATCGCGTTGGCCGAGATGCGGCCGAACACCGGCGACCTCGCCCGCTTCACGCGACGGACGTGGCGGGCGGCACGGCGCTTGAACTTCACGTAGCGCTCGTGGTGCGGGATCAGGGTTCGCTGGAGCACCAGCCGGCGCTTCTTCGCCTTGCGGCGGTGCTTGCGGGCCGCGGCGGAGGCGACGGAGTCGCTCGTGACGAGCTGCGCGTGCAGGATCCGGCCAACCTCCACCGGCTTGGCCGCCCCAGAGGCAGGCGCGACCAGCGCTCCGAGAATGAGCGCGCACAAGATCGCAACGGCGGTGCGAGTCCTCAACATCGTCCCGAAGTCGGGTACTAGGGCCGAAATCCACCCTAAGAGCGACCCCGCAGCCGCGCAAGCAAGAGATCCCGGGCGTGCATGTAGGGTGCGCGCTCGTGACCGAGGACCCCTTCGCGCCCGCCGCCGAGGCCGGCATCCACAGGCTCTCCATCCCCACCCCGTTCGCGGTCGGGCGCGTGAACGTGTACCTGGTCGAGGACGACCCGCTCACGCTCGTCGACGCCGGGCCGAACTCCGGCACCTCGCTCGAGGAGCTCCAGCACCAGCTCGGCGCTCACGGGCGCGCGATCGAGGACATCGAGCTGATCGTGCTCACCCATCAGCACATCGATCACCTCGGGCTCGTGCAGATCGTGGCCGACCGCTCGGGCGCCGACGTCGCGGCCATCGATGCCGCGGTCCCGTTCGTCGAGAACTACCGCGATGCCGCCTCCGACGACGACGCCTTTGCGACCGACATCATGATCCGCAACGGGATCCCCGAGGACGTGGTGCACGCGCTCCGGAGCGTGTCGGCCGCGTTCCGCGCCTGGGGCGCGCCCGCCAAGGTCACCCGCGTGCTCCACGACGGCGACCGCCTGGAGCTGCGCGACAGGACGCTCGACGTGCACTTCCGCCCCGGCCACAGCCCCACCGACACGATCTTCAACGACTCCGAGCGGCGCATCCTGATCGCCGCGGACCACCTGATCAAGAACATCTCGTCGAACCCGCTGATCTCGCGGCCGCCCGGGAAGGAGGGCCCGCGGCCGCAGTCGCTCGTCACCTACCTCGACTCGCTGCGCAAGACGCAGGCGATGGACGTCGACCTCGTCCTGCCCGGCCACGGCGACCCGATCACCGACCACTCCGCGCTGATCGACGAGCGCTTCAAGCTCCACCGCCGCCGCGTGGACAAGCTGCACAGCCTGATCTCAGAGCAGTCGCGCACCGCCTACGAGCTGGCCCAGGCGTTGTGGGGAAACATCGCGGTCACGCAGGCGTATCTCACGTTGAGCGAGGTGATCGGGCACACGGACATCCTTCTGAACGAGGGGCGCGTACGAGAGGTCGAGGAGGACGGCGTGGTGCGGTTCGAGGCCGTCGCCGAGTGAGCATGGAGAGCACCGCCCCCACGAGCGAGGAAGTGCGGATCGCCGAAGAGCGCGCCGAGGAGCTCGCCGAGCGGCTGCTGCCGGCGCGCACCCCGAAGAAGCGCATGCTCGTGATCGTGAACCCGTACGCCACCACGGTGTCGGACCGGCTGAAGAACCTGGTGGTGTACGCGCTGCGCGGTCGCTACCAGGTGGACGCCGTGGATACGCAGGCCCAGGGCCATGCCACCGAGATCACGCGCGAGGCCGCCCGCGAGGGCTACGACGTGGTGGTCGCCTTCGGCGGCGACGGCACCGTGAACGAGGCGGCCAACGGCCTCGTCGGCACCCCCACCCCATTGACCTGCCTGCCGGGCGGCGCCACGAACGTGTTCGGCCGCACGCTCGGGATCCCGAACGACGTGGTCGACGCCACCGAGCACCTGCTCCGGATCGCCGACGACTTCCAGCCGCGCAAGTCCGACCTCGGACGTGTGAACGGGCGCTACTTCGTGTTCGCCTCCGGGATCGGCCTCGACGCGAGCGTGGTCGAGCGCGTGGACCGCCACCCCTATCGGAAGGCGAAGTTCGGCGAGTACTACTTCACCTGGGCTGCGATCGCGAGCTTCACGAGCCGGTACCTCGTGAACGCGCCGAAGGTGCGAGTGGAGGTGGAGGGGCGCGAGCTCGAGGGCGTGACCGTGATAGTGCAGAACTCCGACCCCTTCACGTATTTCGGGCGCCGGCCGATCCGCATCGCCGACGGCGCCGGGATCGACACCGGCACGCTGTCGCTCGCTGTCTTGCGGCGAGCGACTCCGCTCGAGATGCCCACGATCATCCCGCGCGTGTTCAGCGGGCGCGCCTCGACCGTGCTC
>JBJMLG010000046.1:0-5261 GCA_045805385.1 Thermoleophilaceae bacterium | reverse complement strand
TCGATGTTGATGTTCACCACGTACTGCTCGGTGAGCACCTCGAAGCGCGACTCGAGCTCGCGCTCGGAGAGCACCTCGTAGCGCGAGAACGCCTGCTTGGAGGAATCGCTGACGAGCTCCGGGAGCGCGTCCGGCGTGGTCCTGAGGTTGAGCAGCCCGCGCTGCTCGGCCTCGTTGTGCCACTCCTCCGAGTAGCCGTCGCCGTTGAAGACCACACGGCTGCTCGTGCCGTAGGAGTCGCGGATCACGTCGAGCACCGCCTGCTGGAGCTGCTTGCCGCCCTCGAGGGCCGCCTCGAGCTTGTCCGACAGCTCGTCGATCGACGCCGCGGCGATGGTGTTGAGCACGGTGTTGGGCAGGCTCGGCGACATGCTGGAGCCAAGCGCGCGGAACTCGAACTTGTTGCCGGTGAAGGCGAACGGGCTGGTGCGGTTGCGGTCGCCGCTGTGGAGCGGCAGCGCGGGCAGCACCGGCGTGCCGAGACCGAGCACCGCGCCCGGCTGCGACGGATCGACGCGGCCCTCGAGGATCCCGCCGAACACGCGCTCGAGCTCGCTGCCCAGGAAGATCGACATGATCGCGGGCGGCGCCTCGTTCGCGCCGAGGCGGTGATCCTGCCCGGTGCCCGCCACGGAAGCCCGCAGCAGCCCCTGGTACTTGTCCACGCCGGCGATCACGGCCGCACAGAAGAACAGGAAGTGCAGGTTCTCCTCGGGTGTTTCGCCCGGCTCGAGCAGGTTGACGCCCGTGTCGGTGGCCATCGACCAGTTGTTGTGCTTGCCCGACCCGTTCACCCCGGCGTAGGGCTTCTCGTGCAGCAGCGCCACCAGGCCGTACTTGCGCGCGATGTTCTTGAGCACCTGCATGGTGATCATCTGGTGATCGCAGCCCACGTTCGTGCCCTCGAACACCGGCGCGATCTCGTACTGGTTCGGCGCCACCTCGTTGTGGCGCGTCTTCACCGGCACGCCGAGCTTGAACAGCTCGCCCTCCACCTCCAGCATGTAGGCGAGGATCCGCTCCGGGATCGAGCCGAAGTAGTGGTCGTCGAGCTCGTGACCCTTCGGCGGCTTGGCCCCGAACAGGGTGCGCCCGCAGTTCACGAGGTCCGGGCGCTCGTAGAAGTACTGCTCGTCGACGAGGAAGTACTCCTGCTCCGGGCCCATCGTGGTGAATACGCGCTGGGCGTTATCGTCGCCCAGCAGGCGCAGCGCCCGCACCGCGGAGCGCGACAGCGCGTCCATCGATCGCAGCAGCGGGGTCTTGTTGTCGAGCGCCTCGCCCGTCCACGACACGAAGGCGGTCGGGATACACAGCAGCGTCCCGTTCGGGTTCTCGAGCAGGAACGCCGGCGAGGTCGGGTCCCAGGCGGTGTAGCCGCGGGCCTCGAAGGTGGCGCGGATGCCCCCGGTCGGGAAGCTCGACGCGTCCGGCTCGCCCTGGATCAGCTCCTTGCCGGAGAACTCGGCGATCGCGGTGCTGCCGTCCGCTGACGGGCCGTAGAAGGAGTCGTGCTTCTCGGCAGTCGAGCCGGTGAGCGGCTGGAACCAGTGCGTGTAGTGGGTCGCGCCGCGGCTCATCGCCCATTCCTTCATCGCCGAGGCGACCTGGTCGGCGAGCGTGCTGTCGAGCGGCTCGCCGTTCTCCACGGTGGACTGGAGCTGCCGGTACACGTGCTTCGGCAGCATCTGGCGCTGCACCGCGGGGCTGAACACGTTCGCGGAGAAGGTCTGGTTCCCCGGCTCGGTGAGGTCTGTAGCGCCGAGGGCGTTGCCGTTAACGCTCCAGCGGGCCGCGGTTACGTTCTTCTCTCGAGTCCTGGCCAAGGCTGCTGCTCCTGTCTCTCTCACGGGTTAGGTGCGGGCGCGGCGGTGCGCGGGCGTGCGTGGCTCGCACCGGCCGGCTCCGGGGAATCTACGCGGGCCCGGTCGGGATGGCAGTGTCCGCGTGTAGGAAATTCCTCGCCCGCCTTTCTCCACGCGTACATGCGGCGGTGGGCCGCCGTCAGCCGCCCGGCGTGCTGCCTGACGCGACCTTCGAGACGTACGCGGCGACCGCCTGGGCGTTGGAGCCCTGGAGCAGGCCGGCGGGCATGCGGCCCTGCCCGGTGCCGCCGTTCTTGATCGCCCCGAGCACCCGGGCCTGATTCACCGGGCCGATGCGGTCGAGGTCGGGCCCGGTGACGCCGCGCGCGTTGGCCGCCGCGAGGGTGTGGCAGGTCGCGCAGGTGCTCGCGAACAGATGCTTGCCCTTGCTCAGTTTGCCGGCGTCCTTGCCGCGGAGGTCCGATGTGGCGCCAAGGGCCTCCTCTCGGTTGGCGATGATGAGCGCCGGCACCGCCACTCCGAGGCCCACGTAGATCAAGAGCATGAGAAACGTGAAGAAGCGCCTACCGCCCGTGAGATAGGCGGCGCGCGCGCGGCTCGGCCCGCCGGAGAAGGCGACGAAGATGACGCCGATCCCGACCAGCAGCCAGACGGCGATGAAGATGGCAACGTCCACGGGCGGGGAATCGTAATGAAGCGGGGCGACGTCCGCCGCTCAGACCAGCTCGCGGCTCTGAGGCCGCGATCGAGCCGGTACGCCCAGCCTGTGGCGCACCTCCTCGACGGACTGGCGGATCAGGCGCGACACGTGCATCTGGGATATGCCGATGCGAGTGGCTATCTCGGACTGGGTCAGGCCCTGGAAGAAGCGCATGTGCAGGATCGCGCGCTCACGCTCGGGAAGCGTCTCGAAGCCCTGGCGCAGAAGCTGGCGGTCCTCCGAACGCACGTAGCCGGCCTCGTCCGTGCCGAGCGCGTCCATCGCCGTACCCGCGTCCTCGTCCCCGCCGGCCGGCGCGGAGAGCGAGAGCGCGGAATAGGCGCGCGAGGAGTCGAGCGCCTCGATCACTCGCTCGCGCGGCGTGTGCGTCGCGGCCGCCAGCTCGTCGAGGCTGGGCGAGCGCCCGAGCTGGACGGTGAGCTGGTCCATCACCGGCCCGAGCCTCACGTTCAGCTCCTGCACCTCGCGCGGGACCCTCATGGCCCAGCCCTTGTCGCGGAAATGCCGCTTGATCTCCCCCAGGATGTTCGGCGTCGCGTAGCTCGCGAGAGCCACCCGATACTCGCCGTTGAAGCGGTCGATCGCCTTGATCAAACCCACGCATCCGACCTGCATGAGGTCCTCGAGCGCCTCGCCGCGCTGGGCGTACCTCTGCGCGAGGCGCCTCACGAGCGGCATGTGCCGTTCGATCAGGGTCTGGCGGGCTCGAACGTCACCGGCCCGGTGGTAGCGCTCGAGCAGCTCGGGATCGCTCGAGGCGGCGTAGCCGCGGGCTTCGATGGGCCCGGCGACGGTCATCCGCTCAGGCGCCGGCCTCTCGCCGCGCTCGCTTCCAGCTTCCGAAGGCCGCGAACACCTCACTGAGCTGCGGAAGGCTCTGGTCCGCGGAGGCACGCTGCTGGTAGTCCACCATCAGCAGGCGCTCAGGTCGAGAGCCGAGCGCCTCGGCGACCGAGCGGATCGCCGCGCGCACCGCGTCCTTCGAGACGCTGGACTCGTCACCCCGTTTGGCCTGGTGGGCGAACACGCCCGCGGCCGTCCCGCGCGCACCCGGGGTGGCGGCCGGAGTGGACCTGCCGCGGCCGACGCCGATCAGCAGCTTGCAATGCGGACAGCGGGTCGGCGTGGCCGGCCACGGACCACGCGCTTCCTGCTCCACGAGCAGAAAGCAGTGAGGGCAATAGGCGTCGGTGCTCGGCTTTGTCGCCCTCGTGGCCATCTTTCCTCCGTCCCTGTCCTTCGAACTCCCCTATTTGAGTCATCGCCGCAATGCGGGCGCAGTAAACGCCTGCACGCGCGGCTTTATCCAAACCTCGAATTCGAGGGCCGCGTGCGTCGGGTCGGCACGGCGTCCATCCCTGTAATACGTAGGACGGAACGCCGTCAGTTCACGCGGCGAGCGCCTGGAGCTCGCGCTCCTCGGCGAGGCGCCGGAGCGCGCGGCGCTCCAGCTTGCGCACGCCTTCGGCGGAGAGGCCGGTGAGCTTCGCGACCTCCCGTAGCGTGAGCGGATCGTTGCCGCCGATGCCGAAGCGCAGCTCGATCACTCGGCGCGCGTTGGGGTCGAGCCGCTCGAGCGCCTTGCGGATGGACTGCTCCTCCAGCTCGACCGCGACCTCCTCGTGCGGCTCGGGCCCCTCGAACGGCAGCAGCGAGCCGAGCTCGGCGTCGCCCTCGGAGCCGACCGGCGTCTCGAGGCTCACGGGCACGCGCTCGGCGGAGCGGAGCTCCTCGAGCTGGTGCACGTCCATGCCGACGCGCTCGGCGATCTCCTTGGCCGTAGGCTCGCGCCCGAGCTCACCGGCCAGCTTGCGCTCCGCCGCCCGCACCTTGGTCAGCTCCTGGCCGATGTGCACGGGGATGCGGATCGTGCGCGAATGGTGCTGAAGGCCCCGCTGCATCGCCTGCCGGATCCACCAGGTGGCGTACGTGGAGAACTTGAAGCCGCGCCGGTAGTCGAACTTCTCGACCGCGCGGATGAGTCCCAGGATGCCCTCCTGGATCAGGTCGAGGAAGGGCAGTCCCAGCCCGCGGTAGCGCTTGGCGTTCGCCACCACCAGCCGCAGGTTCGACTCGATCATGCGGTTCTTCGCGGCCTGGTCGCCGCGCTCGATGCGCTTGGCGAGCTCGACCTCCTCGGCGGCGGTGAGCAGCGCGCGCTGCGAGATGTCGCGCAGGAAGAGCTGAAGCGAGTCGCTCGTGGCATCCGCGACCTCGTCGAGGCGATACCGGCCGCGCACCTCCTCCTCGGCCTTGCCGCAGTCGTCGGAGACTTCGATCCCGCGGCGCTCGGCCTCGGCGTACATCGTCTCGGTGTCCTCGATGCCGAGCTCCTCGGCGGTCGCGGCTATGTCCGACAGCTCGAGGCAGCCGTCCTCTTCGCCACGGCGGTAAAGCGCCTCGAGTGTGTCGCGCGGTTGGTCGCTCATCTAGGTTCCGTTGCCCAGGATACGACTCCGGCCAAACGGCAGGCGGCGCCATGAGCGCTCATTGCGGGGTTGCGAGAGATTCAGGCGCGAAGGCGCTCCGAACCCGCGTACAGGTTCAGCGAGTCGCCGCGAACGAAGCCGCACAGCAGCATGCCCTGCTCGCGCGCAAGTTCGACTGCGAGCGTCGAAGGCGGCCCGACCGCCACGAGCCCGGCCAGGCCCGCCAGCGCGGCCTTCTGCACCAGCTCGAACGACGCGCGACCGCTCACCTGGGCGAACACACCC
>JBJMLG010000045.1:0-11432 GCA_045805385.1 Thermoleophilaceae bacterium | reverse complement strand
GGGTCGGAGAAGAACTTCTCGCCCTCACGCGAGGCGCCGTCGAACGCCTTCTCGAGCTCGGACTCGTCGAGCGCGACCCTGAAGCCCTTGCCGCCGCCGCCGCCCGCGGCCTTCACCGCGATCGGATAGCCGACGGAGTCGGCGATGATCTTCCTCGCGTCCTCGACGGTCTCGACGGGCTCGGTGGTGCCAGGGACGATCGGCACCCCGGCAGCGCCCATCAGCTCGCGGGCCTTGGTCTTCGAGCCCATCGCGTCGATCGCCTCGGGCGGCGGCCCGATGAAGGTGATGCCTGCCTCGTCGCAGGCGCGCGCAAACGCCGCGTTCTCGGCGAGGAAGCCGTAGCCCGGGTGGATCGCCTCGGCGCCGGACTTCTTCGCCGCATCGATGATCTTCTCGATCACGAGGTAGCTCTCGTTCGCCGGGCCGGGCCCGAGCAGATAGGCCTCGTCGGCCCGCTTCACGTGGGGCGCGTCGCGGTCGAGCTCCGAGTAGACCGCCACGGAGGAGATGCCCATCTCCTCGAGTGTGCGCATCACGCGGATGGCGATTTCGCCGCGGTTCGCGACTAGAACCTTGCTGAACACGGCGCGGAAGGTTATTGCGCCGTCCGCCGGAGCGGAGTCAGCAGTACACGCCGAGGTGGAAGGGACGATCCGCCGGCGTGTTCGCAGCGTCGCCGGCGTACGTCTGCACCGAGATGTCGGTCGCCGCGGCGCCGCTCGTCACAGTCACCTCGCCGGCGACGGTGGCGATCGCGCTGTCGCGCGGTCCGATCGTCGCGAGGTAGGCGCAGCCGGACACGTCCTGATCGAAGCTCACGAGAAATGTTCCGGTGCCGGACCGTGACGAGGCGATCGCGTGGTTGCCCTGGGTGAGGGCGCCGTTCGAGGCCACCACGCCCCACAACGCCGGCGGCGAGTCGCCCTTCGGCCCGCGATCACCCTGCGGCCCGGTTCCGCCAGGCTCCCCGGCCGGGCCGGGGGCGCCGTCCTTGCCGGCGAGCTTCTTCCGGGCCGGCTTGGTGAGGTCTCTGAGTCCCACTGCCTTGCCGTCGGCGAGTGCCTTGCTCGTCACAACGTTCTTCCCGAGCTGGCTCGGCTTCTTGATCTTGATCACCCCGGCGGCGGTGGCCGTGCCCGTGGCGGCGAGCAGCAGGGCGACGAGCGAGATCACGAGGGATGGGCTTGGGCGGCGTTTCATGTCCTTGCTTGTCCGGGTGTCAGGTCAGGCAGTCGACGACGATGTGGAAACCCAGACGCGCGGGCGAGCCCGCGGCGTTGTAGGTGAATACGAAGATCTGGTCATTGGTCGTCGGAGGCCGGTTCACCACTGCTCTTCCAGGGCTCGGGCTGCCGCCGTCGATGGTCACGCCGTACTCACAGAACGAGATGTTCCTGTCGAAGTTGACCGTGTACCGGTTGTTGGGCACATCCTGGGTGAACACGTCCTCTACGTGCACGGTCTTGCGGACGGCTCCACCGCTCGGCTCGACCACCGCCCACAACGTGGACGCCCCGTCGCCGCGCAGGCCCTGGTCGCCCAGCGGGCCGGCGGGGCCGCGGGCACCGTCGGGACCGCGGGCGCCCGGCTTGCCGTCGAGCGCCCCCATCGCCGAGGCGAGCAGGTCCTTCGTGCCCACGCCGTTCTTGTCGGAGATGGCGCGGCTCTGGACCACGCCCGTCGCGAACTGGCTGGGCTTCTTGATCCTGATCACGCCCGCAGCCGTGGCCGTACCCGTCAGGGCAAGCGCGATCGCGAACAGGGATATGACAATCGCCGGGCTGGGCCAGCGGCCCGGTTTGCGGTCCATCATGCGAGTCCAATCAAGGCCAGGAAGTGAGCACACGCTATTGCCACCCGGCCCTGCTCGCAAGAGCGGCGCACCCGAACGAGGGGTCCGGCATCATCCGGGGCCAATCTCGGCAGGGGAGTCGATTTCCATGCGTCCACGCGTCCTTGTCGCCGCGATCTGCGCGATCGCGGCCATCGCCGCCGCGGCTTCGCCGGCTCAGGCGGCGCCGTTCCATTCCGACAACGTGCAGCTGCTCGGAAAGCTGCCCGAGGCCGTAGGTGCGATCAGCGCTCGCTTCCAGGGCGACCACATGTACGTGACCACCACGAACGGGCTCAACGTCTACGACATCTCGACGCCGGAGTCGCCGAAGCTGGTGGGCGCGTTGCCGCTACCGCACTTCGAGAACGAGGACGTGGACCTCGGCGGCGACACGCTGATCATCTCGAACGACCCCAGCGAGGGAGTCGGCGTGCTCTACGTGATCGACATCTCCGATCCCGCGAAGCCGACCATCCGATCGGTGATGCCGAACGGACTGATCGGCGGGCTCAACCGGCTCTTCGGCGTCGGCGAGTCCTACACCGGCCACATCGCCAACTGCCTCCAGGGCTGCGACTGGCTCTGGCTCACCGGGACCTCGCAGGGCGTCGTGGTCGTGGACCTGCGCGACAAGGACAACCCCAAGTTCGTGAAGGCCTTCCAGATGCCGGCGCCCAAGCAGCGCGGCACCGAGGTGAACCCGGCAAAGGGCGGCTTCAGCCACGACGTGTTCGTGGACCGCTCGGGGATCGCCTGGATCACCGGGCAGGATGGCACCTTCGGCTACGACGCAGCCGACCCGGTGAACCCCAAGCTGGTGTACCGCAGCGACGAGAACGTGTTCAACTCGGGGGAGGACGGCCCGAGCGGCGACGGCTCCAACCCGATCGACTTCCTCCATCACAACTCGATCCGGACCGGCCTGTTCGCCGATCGCAGAACGAAGCCCCAGCGTTCGAGCACGCGCGGCGGGCTTGGCGACGTGGTGGCCGTGACCGAGGAGGACTACACGCGCCCCACGTGCCAGGGCCAGGGCTCACTCCAGACCTGGCAGATCACCTCCAATCGCAACAGCGACGGCACGCGCAAGCTGCAGATGCTCGACATGTGGACCACCGAGCTGAACGAGCTCGCGAACCAGACGGGCCGCTCGCCCGCGACCGGTCTCTGCTCGGCGCACTGGTTCGACGAGGACCGCGGCCTGCTCGCGCAGGGCTGGTACGACCAGGGCGTGCGCTTCATGGACATCTCGAACCCGCGCGATATCCGGCAGGTGGGCTACTGGGTCACGACGGGCACCTTCTGGGGCGCGTACTTCGCGCCTACCGATCCGGACCGCCAGGTGGTCTACGGGCTCGACCTCACCGGCGGGGTCGACGTGCTGAAGATCGACCGCGGCGCCGACGGCGACCCGACGGGATCGCCCGCCGTGAAGGCGCCGGTGCTCGACCGCTGGTTCACGACTGGCCCGGTCGCCGGCACGGCGAGCTCGAAGTGGGGCTTCGTCTGCCGCGTGCCGTCGCTGCAGTAGCGCTCGCGCGACATACGGATTGACGGGGAAAGCCGCTCCTGGAGCGGCTTTTCTCGTGGCCGAGCGCAAAAAGGCGAAAACTCGACTGGCTTTCGGTTAATATGCCGCCTTCGCGCCAAGCATGCGCCCGGCGACTACGCCGGGATTTCCCCCACGGAGGTTTCCTGAATGAGCCAGTCCAAACGACTCCGACCATTGCTCCTCACCGCCCTCGCGGTGACGTGCATCGCCCTGGTCGCGGCCGGCTGCGGCAGCTCAGGCTCCTCCTCTTCGGGTGGGGGCAGCGGCAAGCTGGCCCTTGTGGCGTACTCCACGCCCCAGGAGGCCTACGCGAAGATCATCCCCGAGTTCCAGAAGACGCAGGCCGGCAAGGGTGTGAAGTTCACGCAGTCCTACGGCGCGTCGGGCGACCAGTCGCGCGCGGTCGCGGCGGGCCTGCCGGCCGACGTGGTCGCGCTGTCCCTCGAGCCGGACGTCTCGAAGCTCGTGGACGGTGGCCTCGTGGCTCCCGGCTGGAACAAGGACAAGTGGAACGGCTTCGTGACTGACTCGGTGGTGGCGCTCGCCGTGCGGAAGGGCAACCCGAAGCAGATCAAGACGTGGGCCGATCTCGTGAAGCCCGGCGTCCAGGTGATCACGCCGAACCCGTTCAGCTCGGGCGGCGCCAAGTGGAACATCATGGCGGCGTACGGCTCGCAGATCGAGCAGGGCAAGACCCCCGCCGAGGCCCAGTCCTACCTGCAGGCGGTGCTCAAGAACACGGCGGTTCAGGACAAGAGCGCCCGCGATGCGCTGCAGACCTTCACGTCGGGCAAGGGTGACGTGCTGATCACGTATGAGAACGAGGCGATCACCGCGCAGCAGAAGGACCAGCAAATCGACTACGTCGTTCCGGATCAGACGATCCTGATCCAGAACCCCGTCGCGGTCGTGAAGAACGGGAACACCGCGAAGGCGCAGGCGTTCATCGACTTCCTGCACACGTCCACGGCTCAGAAGGTGTTCGCCGAGAAGGGCTACCGCTCGACCGACCCGTCCCTCGTCGACAAGAAGACCTACCCGACGCCGTCGGGGCTCTTCAAGATCGACAAGTTCGGCGGATGGAGCGCCGTGAACAAGCAATTCTTCGACCCCCAGAAGGGGATCGTCACCAAGATCGAGCAGGGTCTGGGGGTCTCAACTGCCAAGGGCTGAGGCCATCCCGGCGGCCATCCGGCCGCGCAGCCGCTCGCGTTCGCGATCCCGGCCGCCACTGGCGGGCGGGGTCGCGATCGTCTGGCTGAGCGTGATCGTGCTGCTGCCGCTGGCGGCGGTGGTGGCGAAGTCCACGGAGGGGGGCCTCGACGGGTTCTGGCAGGCGGTCACGAGCCGGGAAGCGGTCGCCGCGATCCGGTTCACGCTGCTCGCTTCGATCGTGGTCGTCGCGGTCAACGCGGTCATGGGTACCGTGATCGCCTGGGTGCTGGTGCGCGACGAGTTCCCCGGCAAGCGCTTTGTGAGCGCGCTGATCGACCTCCCGTTTGCCCTGCCCACGATCGTCGCCGGCCTCACGCTGCTCGCCCTGTGGGGACCGCGCTCGCCGGTGGGCGTGAACCTCGCGTTCAGCAAGGCGGCGGTGATCGTCGCGCTGTTGTTCGTGACCCTTCCGTTCGTCGTGCGCGCCGTGCAGCCCGTGCTCATGGAGCTTGATCGCGACATGGAGGAGGCGGCCGCCTCGCTCGGCGCCTCGCCGCTCACGATCTTCCGCCGCATCGTCCTGCCCAACCTCAGGCCGGCGATCGTCGCAGGCTGCTCGCTCGGCTTCGCCCGCGCGCTCGGCGAGTTCGGCGCGGTGGTGCTGATCTCCGGGAACGTGCCGTTCAAGACCGAGGTGGCCTCGGTGTTCGTCTTCTCCCAGATCGGCAACGACAACGTGGCCGGCGCCGCCGCGGTGTCGGTGGTCCTTCTCGTGTTGTCGGTCGTCACGCTGGCGCTCGTGGCCCGGCTCGGGAGGCTGCGCCATGAGGTCTAGGCTGGGGCTTCGCACGCTCGCGCTCGGCTACCTCGGCGTCCTTCTCGTGGTGCCGGTCGGCATGGTCTTCTGGCGTGCCTTCGAGCACGGCGTGGGCGCGGCGTTCGACGCGGTCACCACGCCCGACGCGATCCACGCGCTCCAGCTCACGCTGCTGATGGTTGCTGTCGCCGTGCCGCTCAACACGATCTTCGGGATCGCGGCCGCGCTGCTGATCGTGCGCAGGCGCTTCCGCGGCAAGGCGGTCGTCGAGGCGCTGATCGACCTGCCGTTCGCGGTCTCGCCGGTCGTCGTCGGCCTCGCGCTGATCCTCGTCTACGGGCGCACCGGCTGGCTGGGCGACTGGCTCAGCCAGAACGGGATCCGGGTGATCTTCTCGACGCCGGGGATGATCCTCGCGACGATCTTCGTGTCGTTGCCGTTCGTGGTGCGCGAGGTGGCGCCGGTGCTGCGCGAGATCGGCACCGAGCAGGAGGAGGCCGCACGCACGCTCGGCGCCACGCCGTGGCAGACGTTCCGCCGCATCACGTTGCCGGCGATCCGCTGGGGCGTGGGCTACGGGGTCGTGCTCACCACCGCCCGGGCGATCGGCGAGTTCGGGGCTGTGAGCGTCGTGTCGGGCAAGATCGCCGGGCAGACGGAGACGCTCACGCTCTTCGTGCAGGACCACTTCGAGCGCTTCGACCTGGCCGGCGCCTACGCCGCGTCGGTCGTGCTCGCGGCGATCGCGCTGTCCACGGTCGCCGTCATGACCTTGCTCCAGCGGAGGAGGACCGCCTGATGGGCATCGAGGTTTCCGGCATCTCCAAGAGCTTCGGCGACTTTGCCGCGCTCACTGACGTGTCCCTCGACGTGCCGACCGGATCGCTCACAGCGCTGCTCGGGCCGAGCGGCAGCGGCAAGTCCACGCTGCTGCGGGTGATCGCCGGCCTCGAGCTGCCGGACGAGGGCAGCGTGCGGATCGGCGAGGAGGACGTGACCGACGCGCCGGCGCAGCGCCGTGGCGTGGGCTTCGTGTTCCAGCACTACGCGGCCTTCAAGCACATGACCGTGCGCGACAACGTGGCGTTCGGGTTGAAGATCCGCAAGCTGCCGAAGAACGAGATCGAGGCGCGCGTGCGCGAGCTGCTCGCGCTGGTGCACTTGGGCGGCTGGGCCGACCGCTACCCCGCGCAGCTCTCAGGTGGCCAGCGGCAGCGGATGGCGCTGGCGCGCGCGCTGGCGGTGCAGCCCGACGTGCTGCTGCTCGACGAGCCCTTCGGCGCGCTCGACGCGCGCGTGCGCTCGGAGCTCCGTGAATGGCTGCGACGGCTGCACGAGGAGATCCATGTGACCACCGTCTTCGTGACCCACGATCAGCAGGAGGCCATGGAGGTCGCCGAGCAGATCGCGGTGATGAAGGACGGGCGCATCGAGCAGACCGGCAGCCCGGCGCAGGTCTACGACCGCCCGGCATCGGACTTCGTGATGGGCTTCGTGGGCCCGGTCACGAAGCTCGACGGTTCGGCCGTGCGGCCGCACGACCTCGAGCTCTCGCGCTATCCAGAGCCCGGGGCGGCGGAGGCGGTCGTGGAACGCGTGGTGGTGCTCGGCTTCGAGGTGCGCGTGGAGCTTTCGCAGCCCGGCAACGGCTTGCTCAGCGCGCAGATCACGCGAGCGCAGGCCGCGGAGCTCGATCCCTCGCCGGGCGAGACGCTCTACGTGAGGGCCCGCGAGCCGGACTACGCGTCGCTCGCCTGAGCAGCGCGTATGCTCCGGTTGGACTCGACTAAGGGCAGGGCATGACTGAGAAAGTGATGACGCAGGCGGAGCTGGAGCAGCTTCGCGGGGAGATCGACCACCTCGAGGGCGACGGCCGCCGCGAGATCGCCGAGCGGATCAAGACGGCCCGCGAGTGGGGCGACTTGAAGGAGAACGCGGAGTACCACGCGGCCAAGGAGGAGCAGGCGCACCTCGAGACGAAGATCTTGCGGCTGCGCGATCGCCTGCAGGGCGCGGCGATCGTGGAAGAGGGCGCCGCGGCAGCGGCCGGCGTGGTCGGACTGGGCGCGACTGTCGAGTTTGTGGACGAGACGAGCGGCGCGACGCAGAAGTTCAGGCTCGCGTCGGCCGGCCAGGCCAAGCCAGGCGACGGCACGCTCTCGTTCGACTCGCCCGTGGGGCGCGCGCTCGCGGGCCATGGCGCGGGCGACACCGTGACAGTGCCGACGCCGCGCGGCGACCGGCGCCTGCGGATCACCGGCATTTCGTAGCGCCTCGGCGCTGCCGGCGCTGAACAGCAGCAATAACGGGTCCGGTCGGGCGCTCGATCAGCCGCCGGCTGACGGGGTGCCCAAAGCGGAACTCGTGGACCGGCGAAGCCGGTTCACCCGCGTGGGCACCCCGCAGCCGAGCGGCGTACAGCTACGCAGGGGCGCCGGCGCCCGCGTACGCCTCGATGAGCACGTCCGCCACCTCGGGCCGCGAGAACTCCTCCGGCGGCCGCTCGCCGCGGCCGAGCAGCTCCCGAACCGCGGTGCCGGACAGGTGCACCCGCTCCTCCGGCGTCGACGGCGAGGTCTTCGCCGTGGCCATGGTCTTCGTGACCTTGCAGTAGAACGAGTGCTCGAACTTCATCGGCTCGATGCCCAGCTCGCCGGGCTCGAACTCGTCGAAGATCTCCTGCGCGTCGTAGGTGCCGTAGTAGTTGCCGACCCCCGCGTGATCGCGCCCCACGATGAAGTGGGTGCAGCCGTAGTTGCGGCGCACGAGAGCGTGGAAGATCGCCTCGCGCGGTCCCGCGTAGCGCATCGCGGCGGGGTTCACGCCGAGCACCACCCGCTCCTGCGGGTAGTAGTTCTCGATCAGCACCTCGTAGCAGCGCATGCGAGTGTCGGCCGGGATGTCATCGGACTTCGTCTCGCCCACGATCGGGTGGATGAACAGCCCGTCGACCAGCTCGAGCGCGCTCTTGGTGATGTACTCGTGCGCGCGGTGGATCGGGTTGCGGGTCTGGAACGCGACCACCGTCTTCCAGCCGCGCTCCTCGAACGCGGCCTTCGACTCGGCCGGCGTGAGCAGGTATGGCTGCACGGCATCGATGTGCGACGGCAGCTGCTCCGCCGAGATCGGCCCGGCGATCGTGCGTGCGGGCTCGCGGTAGAGCGCAGCCACTCCCGGGTGGGCCTCCTCGGTGGTCTTGTAGACGAGCTCCGCCTCGCGCTCGAGATCGCGCTCGTAGACCTCCTCGATCGTGATCGTGCCGAGGCGCGTGCCCTCGTGTCCAATCAGCTCGAGCGTCTCGCCCAGCTCGCCGGTCTCGCTCGCGAGCGTGACGGGGATCGGCCACGGCTGGCCGTCGGCCAGGCGCATGCGCTCGATCACCGACTCCCAGTCGGCCGAGCCCTGGAAGCCGGTCAGCGGCGCGAAACCCCCGTTCGCCAGCAGCTCGAAGTCGGCGGTCTGGCGTGCGTTCAGCTCGAGGCTTGCCATGCGGGCTCCTCCTCGCGCGAGTGGCTGCCGTTCGAACGGGCGCGCGCCTCGATGTAGGCGAGCACCTTGGCTGCCGACTCCTCGGGCGTCTCGGCCTCCGTGTCCACCACGATCTCCGCTGAAAGCGGCTCCTCGTAGGGGTCGGAGACTCCGGTGAACTCCTTGATCTCCCCAGCGAAGGCCTTTTCGTAGAGGCCCTTCACGTCGCGGCGCGCGCATTCGTCGACCGAGGCCTTCACGTAGACCTCGATGAAGCGCTGACCATGCAGGGCCCGAGCCTCGTCGCGCGTCTCGCGGTAGGGCGAGATCGCGGCGGTGATCGCCGCCACGCCGTTGCGCGAGAGCAGGTCCGCCACGAAGGCGATCCGGCGGATGTTGGTGTCGCGGTCCTCCTTGGAGAAGCCGAGGCCCTTCGAGAGGTTGGTGCGCACGACGTCGCCGTCGAGCACCTCCACGTTCTGCCCGCGATCTCGCAGCTCGTTCTCGACGATGCCCGCGATCGTGGACTTGCCTGCTCCGGACAGGCCGGTGAACCAGAGGGTGTAGCCGTCGCTCATGGGTCCTTTCTTGTCTTCAGCCGTGAAGTCCGCACTCGGTCTTGCCCGTGCCGGCCCAGCGGCCGTCACGGCCGTCGCCGGCGAGCGTGCAATGCGTGCAGCCGATCGACGGGTAGCCGTGGTCGTGCAGAGGGTTGTAGGGGACGTCGTGCTCCGCGATGTAGCTCCAGACGTCCTTCTCCGACCAGTCGGCCAGCGGATTCGCCTTGTGGAGACCGTGCTTCTCGTCCCAGTGCAGTTTTGGTGTGTTCGCGCGCGTGGGGCTCTGGTCGCGCCGAAGGCCCGAGACCCAGCAGTCCACCTGTGACAGCGCCTCGTTCAGGGGGGCGACTTTGCGGATGCCACAGCAGGCATCCGGGTTGCGCGCCCACAACTCGTCGCCGTGGAGGTCGGCCTGGCGGGCCAGGCTCATGCCCTGGTACACGTCCACCTTGATCCCGTAGCGCTCCTCGACCTTTCGCCAGGTCTCGTACGTCTCGGGGAAGAGCACGCCGGTGTCGAGCGTGAAGAAGCGGGCGCCCGGCTCGATCTTCAGCAGCATGTCCATGATCACCGAGGCCTCCTTCTGGAAGGAGCAGGCCACGTAGAGGCGCGGGTGGAAGCGCTCGACGATGTGAGCGAGTACGCCCTGCGCGTCGAGGTGCTCGACGTCTTGTGTCGCGGCTATCGCCACGGTCTCAGACCGCGCACTCGCCTTCACCGCGCTCGACCTTGTAGGGGTCGCGGCGGTTCCAGTCGATGAAGTGCCCGAGGTTCTCGAGGTTGAACTCCACGTGCATCGCGAGGTCCTTCACGCGCGCCTCGAACTCTGCGGTGCCGACGCGCTCCGCGAACGCGTTGAACTCCTCGCCGTCGTTGCGGTCGTCCTCGTACCAGCGCAGCCAGCGCTCGACGGCGTCCGGCACGCGCTTCGCAGGGAGGCGCACCTTCAGACGCGTCCCGTACACGACCTCGCCACCCTCGTACCGGCCGCCGATGTGCGCCACGTACGCGGGCATCGTCTTGTCGCCGACCTTGATCGAGGCGCCGTAGAAGCCGATGTTCGCGATGTGGTGCTGGCTGCAGCCGTTCGGGCAGCCGCTCATCTTGATGTGGATGCGCTTCGTGAGCGGATCCTCGATCTGCATCGAGACGACGCGCTCCTGCACCGCGCGATTGAGGCCCATCGAGCTCGTAATCCCGAGCTTGCAGCTGTCGGTGCCCGGGCAGCTGACCACGTCGACGATCTCGTCGGCTCCGGCCGCGTTCAGGCCGAGCTTGCCGAGCGCGTCCCAGACCTCGTAGACCGACTCGTCGCGCACCCAGCGCAGCACCAGGTTCTGGTGGACGGTGGTGCGGGCGTAGCCGCCGGAGTGGTCGCGCATGATCTGCGCGATGCCGCGGAGCTGCTCGGGCGAGAGGTCGCCGCGCGGCACCCGCACCTGCACGGTCGAGAAGCCCTCCTGGCGCTGTGGCTCCACGTTCGACGCGCGGAAGCGCTCGAACGCCGACAGGTCGCCGTTAGGCTGCGCGCGGCTGGAGCCCGGCGCCGGCGCGTTCGTCTCCTCGTCGTGGATCAGCAGCAGCGGCGTGGGATCGAAGTCGCGCTCCTCGACCCAGTCGCCCTGGAGCTCCTCCTCGACCTGCTCGCGGAAGGCGTCGATGCCGATCTTGTCGATCAGCACCTTGATGCGGGCGCGGGCGCGGTTCACGCGCAGCCACTCCTGCCGGTCGAAGATGCGGAAGACGGCCTCGGACACCTTCAGGTAGTCGCCGTTGTCGAGCTCGACGAACTCGTAGAGCGTCGGCGCGATCCGCGGCATGATCGACGTGCCGCCGCCCACGCGGATCTCGACGCCGCGCACGCCGTCGCGCACGCGCGGGATGAAGGCGATGTCGTGGATGCCCGTGATGGCACGGTCCTCGTCGGTGGCCGTGAACGCCGTCTTCACCTTGCGCGGCATGAGCTGCGTGGTGGGGTGGCGCACGAAGTAGCGCACGTAGGCGGCGGCGTAGGGCGTCGGGTCGAAGAGCTCGCCCTCGAGG
>JBJMLG010000044.1:0-18976 GCA_045805385.1 Thermoleophilaceae bacterium | reverse complement strand
CGTCGCCGTGCTCGAGGATGCAGCCGCCGCCGACGGTGCCCGAGCCGATCACGTCGCCCGGCTGAAGCCCGCGGGTGTTGCGTGCCGCAGCTTCGAGCAGCGCCTCCCAGCCGAACTGCATGCCGCCGGTGCGCGAGTCGGAGCGCACCTCCCCGTTCACGCGCGCGACCGCCCGCATGTCGAGGTCGGCCGGCAGCTCGTCCGGGCTCACGAGATCGGGTCCGAGCGAGGTCGCGAAGTCCTTCCCCTTCGCCGGGCCGAGGCCCACGCGCATCTCGCGCCGCTGGAGATCTCGGGCGGACCAGTCGTTCATCACCGTGAACCCCTCGGGCCGCCCGTCGGGTCCGATAGCGCACGCGAGCTCGAGCTCGTAGTCCAACTCGAGCGTGTCCGCCGGCATCGGCACGGCGTCGCCGTCGCCGTAGATCGACGCCGGATTGGAGAAGTAGAAGACGGGAATCTCGTACCACTCGGCGGGCACGTCCAGCCCGCGGCCCCGCCGCGCATTCCGCACGTGCTCCTCGAACGCATAGAAGTCGCGCACGGACGGCGGCTGGGCGCGCGCCGGGTAGGGGCGGCGGCTCATCGCTGGAACAGCGTGGAGAGCACGACCTGGCTCACCGTGCGCGTGATGCCGTCGTTGTGCCGGATGCGCTCGAGAGTGAGCTCCAATTCCTTCGTATCCCGCGCGAGCACGTGCAGGATCGCGCTCGATTCGCCGGCCACCGTGTGCGCGGACGCCACGCCCGGCTCCTTCTCGACCGCGGCGCGAATAGCGTCCGCCGGCATGCGGCCCTCGCAGTAGAGGAACACGAACGCCTCGCTGCCCCAGCCGAACGCCTCCTGGTCGACCACGGTCGTGTAGCCGCGGATCACGCCGTCGCGCTCGAGCCGGTCCACGCGCCGCTTCACGGCCGGAGCGGTGAGGTGCACGTGCTTGCCGATGTCCTGGAAGGAGCGCCGGGCATCCTCGCGGAGCAGTGCAACGATTCGCCGGTCAATGTCGTCGAATTGGGGCCGATCGGTAGGCATCGTGCAACGAACAGGCGTTGAAACCGCTGTTCCAGGCTCGGATCATTACACAGAGGTAAGCGGAGGAACAGGGAGGAACAGCGCGATGGCGATCGAGCAGCTTCACGGCGTGCGACCTCAGGCGGCACCGCCGGTGCCCGCCGACGATCGGATGCCGATCCACGGGATCGACCACGTGGAGCTGTACGTGGGCAACGCGGCGCAGGCCGCGTACTTCTACGTGCACGGCTTCGGGTTCACGGAGACCGCCTTCCGCGGGCTCGAGACCGGCACCCGCGACAGGGTGTCCCGCGTGGTCGAGCAGGGCCGCATCCGGCTCGTGTTCACCGGGAGCCTGACGGGCGACGACGAGATCGCCGAGCACCACAAGCGCCACGGCGACGGCGTGATCGACATCGCGCTCAGCGTGCCCGACGCCGCTGCGGCGTACGAGTGGGCGGTTGGCCACGGAGCACGCGGCCTGAGCACCCCGCGCTGGCTCGAGGACGACCACGGCCGCGTGCAGGTCGCCTCGATCGCCACCTACGGGGAGACGAGGCATACCTTCGTGCAGCGCGGCGAGTACGGAGGGCCGTTCCTTCCCGGATACGAGGCGCGCGCGCCGAAGCCGAAGCCGGACGGCGGGCTGTTCGTCGGCATCGACCACATCGTGGGCAACGTCGAGCTCGGCCACATGGAGGAGTGGGTGCACTTCTACGAGCGCGTGTTCGGCATGACCGAGATGATCCACTTCTCGGACGAGGCCATCTCCACCGAGTACTCCGCGCTCATGTCGAAGGTGGTCACCGACGGCCACGGGCGGATCAAGTTCCCGATCAACGAGCCGGCCACCGGCAAGCGCAAGTCGCAGATCGAGGAGTACATCGACTTCTACCGCGGTGCGGGCGCGCAGCACATCGCGATCGCCACGAGGGACATCGTCCAAACGGTCGCCGAGCTGACCGCGCGCGGTATCGAGTTCCTGGCGATCCCGGGCGAGTACTACGACGAGGTGCCCGACCGCATCGGCGAGATCGACGAGTCGCTCGACGACCTGCGGCGGCTCGGCATCCTCGTGGACCGCGACGACGAGGGGTACCTGCTCCAGATCTTCACGAAGCCCGTCGGCGACCGGCCCACCGTCTTCTTCGAGGTGATCGAGCGCCACGGCGCGCGCGGCTTCGGCGAGGGCAACTTCAAGGCGCTGTTCCAGGCGATCGAGCGAGAGCAGGAGAGGAGGGGGAACCTGTGAGATACGAGCGCCTCGGCGACGTCCCGAAGAAGCGCCACACCGTCTTCCGCGACAACGGCACGCTCCTGACCGAGGAGGTCATGGGGTTCGAGGGCTTCTCCGGAAACGAGTCGATCCTCTACCACCTGGTCTCGCCCTGCCGCGTGATGGAGCTCGGCGAGTTCGAGCCGATCGTGCGCGAGGAGTGGGTGCCGGACGCGCACGCGCACCACCACTTCGCCACGAAGGGGATCGAGCCGGAGGGCGACCCGATCCGCGGGCGCCGCCTGCTGATGTGGAACGGCGACGTGGAGATCGCGATCTGCCGCCCGGCGTCAGGCCAGGACTACTTCTACAAGAACGGCGAGGGCGACGAGGTCGTGTTCGTGCACGAGGGCCGTGGCGAGCTCGAGACCGTGTTCGGCACGCTGCCGTACGCCGAGCACGACTACATCGTGATCCCGCGCGGCACCACGTACCGCTTCCGGCCCGAGGGCGAGCAGCTCCACCTCACCTTCCACACGCCGGGCGAGCTCGAGACGCCCAAGCGCTACCGCAACCGCTACGGGCAGCTGCTCGAGCACGCGCCCTACTCGCACCGTGACTTCCGTCCGCCCACGGAGCTCGTCACGAACCGCGACAGCGGCGAGTTCGAACTGGTTGTGCGCGTGCGCGACGGCTACCAGCACTACATGCTCGACTACCACCCGCTCGACGTGGTCGGCTGGGACGGCTACGTGTACCCGTACACGTTCAACATCGACGACTTCGAGCCGGTCACCGGCCGCATCCACATGCCGCCGCCGGTGCACCAGACCTTCGAGGGGCCGAACTTCGTGATCTGCTCGTTCTGCCCGCGCATGCTCGACTTCGACGAGAACGCGATCCCGATCCCGTACCACCACTCGAACCTGCAGAGCGAGGAGATGATCTATTACGTCTCCGGCGAGTTCGGGTCGCGCAAGGGCATCGACGTCGGCTCGATCACGCTCCATCCCTCCGGCCTGCCGCACGGTCCCCAGCCGGGCCTCGCGGAGAAGTCGATCGGGATGAAGCACACCAACGAGCTGGCCGTGATGTGCGACACGTTCAGGCCGCTGCGCCTCACCGAGCTCGCGCACCAGCTCGACGACGGCCGCTACGCGCTCTCCTGGTACGAGAACGCCGAGGCCGGCTCGACCGACGGATCAAGTCCCGCAGGGGTCACGAGCCACGTGTAGGACGCGCGTGGCGTAGCACCCCTCACTCGGCAGCCCGCGCCCCGGCGCGGGCTGCTCCCCTTCGACGCCGTCCGTGGCTCCGCTACGACGTCATTCCGGTGAACTGGCCACCGGTCACATTCAGCACCTGGCCGTGCACGTAGTTCGACCACGGCGAGCAGAGGAAGAAGATGCCGCCGGCGGCCTCCTCTGGCGTCGCGGGGCGGCCGAGCGGGATCAGCATCGCGGCCATCTGTCGCATCTGCTCCGGGATGCCGAGCTTGATCTCCTCGCCGTCCTTCTGGAACGTGCCGCCCTCTTCCTTGGAGGCGGTCAGGCGCGTCTCCACGAAGCCGAAGGCGACCGCGTTCACGTTGATCTTGAACTGGCCCCACTCCTTGGCGAGCGTCTTGGTGAGGCCCACGACGCCGGACTTGCCGGACGAGTAGTTGGCCTGCCCGGCGTTGCCCATCGTGCCCGAGATCGAGGACACGTTCACGATCTTGCGGAAGACCTCGCGACCCTCTTCCTTCTCCTTCTTGGCGGGCTCGCGCATGTGCGGCGCGGCGGCCCGGAGCACGCGGAAGGGGACCACGTTGTGGATGTCGAGCATCGCCTGGAACTGCTCGTCCGACATCTTGTGGATCGGGCCGTCCCAGGTGTAGCCCGCGTTGTTGACGACGATGTCGAGCTGCCCGAACTCGTCGACCGCCTTCTGCACGAGCTGGTCGGGCACATCGGGCTTGGTCAGGTCGCCGGCGAAGGCGACGGTCTCGCCCTGGATCTCCCCCGACGCCTGCTCGGCCACGTCGCCGTCGAGGTCGTTGATGAGCACTTTCGCGCCGTGCTCGGCGAGCAACTCCGCCGTCGCCCGGCCGATGCCGCGGGCCGAGCCCGTGACGATGGCGGCCTTGCCGTCGAGAACTCCCACAGTCAAATCTCCTTGTCAGCATGCATGAGAACCGCGCGCATGATGACGGTCCGCGCGAGGCGGTGCCGCGTCAGTCGCCACCGGAGGCGTTCGGTCCGGGCGGCGGAGGCTGCGAGTTCGGTCCGTGCACCGACTTCCAGAGCATCTCGTCGAGCGTGCGCTGGTCCACGTGGTCCGGGATCGTGAGGTTGAGCCCGCGAGCCAGCTTCGCGTTTGCGGACGCGGCGCCGGGATTGCGCTCGGCGAGGTCGATCTTCGGCTGGATCGCGCCGTACGCCTCGGTGTTGTGCGCGCTCGAGTCGAAGGCGTCGTACAGCGGCACGCCGAGGGCGTCGTACAGGTTGAGCGGCTTCATCCCGATCGCCTGCTCCATCGTGCGGATGAACGACGGGAAGTCGTAGCGCGTGTGCACCACCGCGCCGCGCTTGGCGTACGGGCTGATCGCCAGCGCCGGTATGCGGTGCGCGTCCACGTGGTCGGCGCCGTCCTGCGAGTCGTCCTCCACTACGAGGATCAGCGACGAGTCCCACACGTTCGAGTGCGAGATCAGGTCCACGATCTGCCCGAGCGCGTAGTCGTTCTCGGCGATCATCGCGCGCGGCGTGCGCGCGCCGGCGCTGGTGCCGTTGGTGTGGTCGCTCGGCAGTACGAGGTAGTTGAACGCCGGCACCGTGTTGGTGAGGGTCTGCGCCGTGAACTTCACGCGGAAGCAGTCGAAGCGCGATTGCGCGCCCGGCTTGGCGCCCAGCGGAGGGCTGGAGTCGTAGGTCTCGACGCCCCCGGCGAGCGGGTTCGTGCCGATCTCGGCGTCGTTCGGGTAGCAGCCGGCAGTCGGCGGGCCGAGGTCGGACTTGGCGAACTTGGTCGCCACCGCTGCGGTGTCCTGGGTGTTCCGGTCCTTGTCGGTGAGCGGCACGGTGCCGGCGACGGCCTCGCCGTAGTTGGCCCAGGAGATCCCCTCCTTCTCGGCCTGGTCGAACAGGAAGCGATTCGACGGCCAGGTGACGGCGAACACGCCGAAGTCGTAGGGGCGCTTGCGCCCCGCGTAGTTCTGGTGCCAGCTCTTCACCACGTAGTCCGGAACGTCCGACGCCGCCGTCCAGAAGTGGCCGTCGATCGAGGCCTCGGAGTTCGCGTACACGTGGTCGAGCAGCGGGAAGCGCTTCACGAGCGCGTGCATGTTCGGGGTCACGTTCGAGCCGAACAGCGTGAGCTTCGGGTCGCCGTCGCCGCGCGCGTCGTCGCCGAGTACCTGGTCGTAGGTGCGGTTCTCACGCACGATGTAGAAGACGTGCTTGATCTTCGGGCTCGGCCCCGGGGGCGCGATCGGGCTGCCGGGCGGCGGGCTCTCGGTGTTCGAAGGCTTCACCTGGCGGTCCGCCACAGGCGTGAGTTGGCGCAGGCGCTTGTCGCCGGGGAACGGCAGGATCCCGGACATGCCGAACGTCTTCGACGGCAGGTAGAAGAAGGAGTTGATGGCGTCGTCGCTGTCGTTGGGCGACTGCGGGTTCGGCCCGTTCGGTGCCGGCCCGGCACCGAGGCCCTTGGCCGCCACCCATACGAGCTTCGGCAGCCTGCCCGGGGTTCCGAACGCTCCGACGGGATAGGACGCCGCCGGCACCTTCCCGATGAGGTCGAACGCCTTGGGCGCAACGACCTTGCGCTTACGCCCCCGCTTCGTGCGCGAGCTCGTGAGCGCGAACACCGCCACCGAGTCGTCGCCCGCATTCGACACGAGCAGCCGGCGGCCGTCCGGCGTCACGCTCACGGCGACCGGCTTCACGCCGAGACCCTGCGGCCGCTCCACCGACAGCGTGCGGATCACGTTCATGGCCTTCGTGTCGATCACGGCCACGGTGTCCTGGCCCTCGACCGCCACGTACGCGCGGTCGCGCTTCGGGTCGGCGGCGATTCCCTCCGGGTGCGAGAGATGCGGCCCGACGGTGATGTCGGCGGTCTTCGTGCCGGCGGCGAGGTCGACGACGGACACGGTGCCCTCGGGCTCGTTCGACACGAGCCCATGCTTGCCGTCGCGCGTGATGGCGGCGCCATAGGGGTAGTGGCCGACCTGCACGTAGCGCACGTTGCGGGTGCGGGTGTCGACGATCGCTGCGGAGTCGGCGAGGTTCAGCGCCGCGAGCAGCGTGCGGCCGTCGCGGGAGACGGCGAGGTCACGCGGCCAGGACAGCTTCTGGGTGTTGGTCGGCGGGAAGTTCTGCGGCACTGTCGCGCTCGACGGCGGCGGCACGGCGATCACTCCGTCGCGGGTGGCGGTGCCGCGGCGGGCGTCGTACTTGAACACGTGGATCACGTCGCCCTCGCGGCCCGGCACGCTCGCGCTCACCTGCTGGTCCTTGTGCGAGGAGTCGGGGAGTCCCGACACGTACGCGGTCTTAAGGTCGGGCGACATCGCGATTCCGCCGCTGAGGCCCGGCATCGGGATCGTCTGCACCACCCTGCCCACGCCCCTGCAGCGCCGGTGCCCCGAGCGCGCGCGCTTGCACTTGCCCGCCACTGACACGATCCGGATGTCGTTGCGCCCGCGCCCCGCCGAGGCGGTCCAGACGAAGCGGCCGTTCGGTGTGATGGCCCCGCCGGCCGGCAGGTTGCCGAGCTGGGTCAGCTTCCCGGCCGGCTCGAGCTTGCGCCCGCTCGGCTGGATGTGGTTCGAGGGGCCGATGACGCCCTCGCCACCGCCCGCCGCAAGGGCCGCAGCGGTTCCCCCTGCGGCGAGAACCACGAGCCCAAATCCCAAGCGCCCACGCATTCGGGGCGAGAAGGTAATGGAGCCAGCCGCAAATTGCGACCGTGACCACAACTTCTTCACGATCGGGTGCCTTGGCGCCAACCATTGGCCGTGATCGCCCCATACGCTCAAGCGCCCCGCCCAGCACGTCGATCTTCCGGGCGAGGCCCGTCTCGTCGCGGGTCTGTTCCCAGCCGATGAAACGCCAAGATCCCTCGCCCAACACCGCTCCGGCAGCGGATCGCCTGCATGGCCTGCTGGCGGTCACTCGATTGGTGCGGAGCGAGCGCGACCTTCCCTCTCTGCTCGACGCGATCACGCGCACGATCACGAGCTCGTTCGGGTTCCGCACGGCGGTGATCTCGCTCTACCGCCCAGCGTGGGACGACTTCCAGGTGACCGCGGTGCACGGTTCCGAGGGTGCCCGCGACGCGCTCTTGGGCGCGGTGCGCACCTGGGAGAACTGGGCGCCGCTCCTCGACGAGCGCTTCCACCACGCGGGCGCGTACCTGATCCCGTACGGCGAGTTCGACTGGAGTCTCGTGGGCTCGCACAGCTACACGCCCGACCTCGACCCGCTCGACGACCCGCGTGCCTGGCACCCCGAGGACGCCCTGATCGTGCCGCTCATGCACACCCACGGCCACTACCTCGGGATGGTGTCGGTGGACGAGCCGCACAACGGCCTTCGGCCCGACGAAGAGGAACTCGAGGTGCTGTCGGCCGTCGCGGCGCACGCCGGCTTGGCCATCCAGGCGGTGCAGGAGCGCGAGAACTCCAGCCGCTACCAGTCGGCGCTCGAGCAGCTGCTGCGCGTGTCGGCTCGCCTGGGTGAGACGCTGTCGCTCGACGCGATCCTCGGGTCCGTCTGCGAGGGGATCGAGTCGGCGCTCGGATTCGGCAAGGTGTCGGTGGACCTCGTCGACGCCGAGGCCGGCCTCGTTCGCCCGCGCGCCGCGGCCGGCTGGGACAAGGACGACGCGAACCTCGCGAGCCCTGTCGAGTGCGTGAAGGCCCTGTTCGACCCGCAGTTCGAGATCGAGGGGTGCTTCCTCCTGCCGAACGAGGAGGCGCTCGTGCGCATGGGCCTCAGGAGCGCCGGCTACGAATCCGAGCTGAACGGGCGCGGCCCACGCGCTTGGCGCCACCACTGGCTCGTGGTTCCGCTGCGCGACCGCGAGGGCGAGCTGCGTGCCGTGATCTGGGCGGACGAGCCCTCGGACCGGCTGCTTCCCTCGCGCGAGCGCCTGCAGGCGCTGCGCGTGTTCGCGAACCAGGCTTGGACGGCGCTCGACTCGGTCGCCCACGTGGAGGAGCTCCGCTACCTCGCCGACCACGACCCGCTCACGCGACTCGAGAACCGGCGTGCGTTCATGACGCGGCTCGAGGAGGAGGTGCGCCGCTCCGACCGCTACGGCAGTCGCTTCACGCTGGTCGTCTGCGATCTCGACGGCTTCAAGGACGTGAACGACCGCTACGGCCACCTGGCCGGCGATCTCGCCCTCACGCGCATGGCCGACGTGCTGCGCGACACCGTGCGTGGCACCGACGGCGCGTACCGCCTGGGTGGCGACGAGTTCGGCCTGATCCTGATCGAGGCCGAGCGCGAGGACGGGGTCGACGTGGCCACGCGCATCGCCGAGACGCTGGCGAGCGACACGGAGTCGAGCCTCGGCGAGATCCACGCGAGCTTCGGCGTGGCCGTCTACCCGGACGAGCACCGCACGCCCGAGGCACTCTTCCACGCCGCCGACGCGCAGATGTACACGGCGAAGCGGGCGGGCGGTGGGATCGGCGAGCCCGTCGGGGCCTAGAGCCCCAGCGTCTTCCCGAGGATCTCCTTCATGATCTCGTCGGTGCCGCCGCCGATCGGGCCGAGGCGCGTGTCGCGCGCTGCGCGCTCGATCTCGTACTCCTTCATGTAGCCGGCGCCACCGTGGATCTGGAGCGCCTCGTCGGCCACGTCGAAGGCGTCGCGCTGGGTCTTCAGCTTCGCCATCGTCACCTCCTGCACGGCGTCGCGGCCTTCGACGAAGAGGCGCAGCGCGTTGTAGGTCGTGGCGCGCCCGGTCTCGAGCTTCACCGCCATCTCGGCGATCTTGTGGCGGATCGCCTGGTGCTTGGCGATCGGGCGGCCGAACGCCTCGCGCTCGAGCGCGAACTCGATGGTGCGGTCGAGAGTCACCTGCATCGAGCCGACGGCGCCGAGCGCCATCAGCAGCCGCTCCCATTGGAAGTTGGCCATGATCAGGTAGAAGCCCTTGTTCTCCTCCCCGAGCAGGTTCTCCTCTGGCACGAACACGTCCTGAAAGGCCAGCTCGCCGGTGTCGGAGGCGTGCCAGCCCATCTTCTCGAGCTTCTTCGAGACGCTGTAGCCCTCCATCTCCTTCTCGAGCAGAAGGAACGACAGCCCGTGGTGACCGCCCTCCGCGGTGGTCTTCACCGCGGTCACGAGGAAGTCCGCCCGCACGCCGTTCGTGATGAAGGTCTTCGAGCCGTTCACGACGTAGCCGCCGTCCACGCGCTTCGCGAAGGTCTTGATGCCGGCCACGTCCGAGCCGGCGTCGGGCTCGGTGATCCCGAGCGCCGCGATCTTCTCGCCGCGGATCGCCGGCGCCAGGAAGCGCTGCTTCTGATCCGCGGTGCCGAACTTCCAGATCGGCGGGGTGGCGATGCCGATGTGGGCGCCGATGCCCGCAGCCAGTCCGCCCGAGCCGCAGCGCGACAGCTCCTCGTTGAAGACGGCGTCGTGCAGGTAGTCGCCGCCCTGGCCGCCCAGCTCCTCCGGGTACTTCAGGCCCAGGTAGCCATGCTCGGCGAGCTTCTCGAACACCTCGTTCGGGAACCAGCGGGCGTCCTCCCACTCCTGCGAGTGCGGCCGCAGCTCGCGCTCGACGAACGCGCGCGTGACCTCGCGGAAGCGCTCGTGCTCCTCGGTGAACGGCGGCGCCGGCCGCCGTACCGCCGGTTTCGGCAGGACGCTCACAGTGTGGTGTGGCCGCGGCCGGCGTGGTCGAAGCCGACCAGGTCGCCGGAGCGGTTCCTCTCGTCCGAGTGGTGGTAGGCGCGCACCTCGCAGATGCGGCCGTCGCGGAAGCGGAACCACTCGGTGCCGCGGTCGATCCGCGGCTGGCCGGACTTCGGGTCGCGCCAGGTCATCGTCCACTCGATCGCGGCCTGCTCGCCGTCCTCGACTCCGTTCTCCATCGCCCAGCGGCCCTCGAGCGCCTCGACCGCCCGCTGCGTGTGCTCGCCGATCGCGCGTGCGCCCACATGCGGGCCGAGCCGCGTGTAGTAGTGCATGGCGTCGTCGGTGAAGAAGGAGGCGACCTCGCCGGCGTCGCCGCGGTTCAGAGCGTCGTAGTAGGCGCGAACGTGCTCGAGCAGCGCGCCCATCACGTCTCGCCGGCCGCCGCGCGCGCGCTGTCCGGGTCAGGGAAGGCGAGCAGCTCGCGCACTCGCTCGCCGCGCAGCTCGAACACCCAGCCGGCCGGGATGTCGATGTCGAGCCCGCTCGAGCGACCGCGCGCCTGAAGGCGGCCGAGCACGAGCACGCGATCGCCCACCCGCCGGGTCTCCTCGTAGGCGATCCTCATCCCCCTCCAGCCACTGTCCGCCTGCACGATGATGCGCTCGGGCGCGTCCTCACCCTCGATCACTTCCTCGCCCACGTCGGCGATCAGCATGGGGTGGAACCTCAGATCGGGCTCCGAGAGCTCTTGCAGGCGGTCGAGGTCGCGGGAGTTGAACGCGTCGAACCAGTGCGTGACGACTTCGGTCGGCTCCACTCGGGAGACAGGATGCCGAAATACGGACCGGCTGGCGATCAGAGTCCGTAAGAGCGGCCGATCACGTCGAGCATGATCTCGTCGGTGCCCGCGCCGATGCGGTTCAGGCGCATGTCGCGCCAAACGCGCTCTACGCCGTACTCCTTCATATAGCCGGCGCCGCCGTGGATCTGGATGCACTCGTCGGCGACCTCCACCGCGACTCGCGCGGCATGCAGCTTGGCCATCGAGATCTCCCGCACGGGGTACTCGCCGTTCTGGAAGCGCCAGGCGGTGATGTAGACCATCTGCCGCGCGGACTCGATCTTCGTCGCCATCTCGGCGAACTTGTGCCGGATCACCTGGAAGTGGCCGATCTCGCGGCCGAACGCCTTGCGCTCGAGCGCGTATTGGAGCGTGCGGTCGAAGCAGCGCTGAGCGCCCGCCACACAGCCTGCGGCGCCGATCAGGCGCTCGCCCTGGAGCTCCCACATGATGTGGAAGAAGCCCTTGCCCACCTCGCCGAGCACCGCGTCGGCCGGCACGCGCACGTCCTGGAACGCGAGCAGGGCCGTGTCGGAGGCGTGCATGCCGAGCTTCTCGAGCTTCTTCTCGCGCACCACGCCGGGCAGGTCCATGTCCACCAGGAAGAGCGTGAAGCCGTCGTAGCCGGCGTCCGGATCGGTCTTCGTGACGAGCACGATGTAGTCGGCCCGGTGGCCGTTGGTGATGTAGGTCTTCGAGCCGTTGATCACCCAGTCGTCGCCGTCGCGCACCGCGCGCGTGCGGATGCCCGCGACGTCGGAGCCGGCGTCCGGCTCGGTGATGCCGAGGCAGGAGATCTTGTTGCCCTTGATCGAGGGCACGAGGTAGTTCTGCTTCTGCTCCTCGGTGCCGAACAGGAAGACCGGCGGGGTCGCCATGTCGGTGTGCACCGCGATGCCCATCGCGAGACCGCCGCAGTTCGCCTTGGTCATCTCCTCGGCGAGCACGATGTTGCAGTAGTAGTCGCCGCCCTGGCCGCCGTACTCCTCGGGATAGGAGAGGCCCAGGAAGCCGAGCTCGCCCATGCGCGGGAAGACGCTGTCCGGGAAGGTGTTCTGCTCCCACTCCTCGGCGTGAGGGGCGAACTCCTTCTCGACGAAGGAGCCGATCGATTCCCTGAGGCGGTCGTGCTCGTCCGTGAAGATGAAGTGCTTCTTCTTCGACCCGAAGTCGGGTTTGATCACTTTCTCGGCGGTGGCCATGCGGCGGCGTTCTCCTCCGTTAGCGGTGCACGGGGGACGGTAACCGAGGCGGGCCGAAAAGTAAACAGTAGGACTTCCTACTTTCCGCGGCGGCGAGGGTGCCAGCGCGTGGTGCGAAATGTCCATTTCGACGGGCGGCGCGGTTGGAGGTGGAAGAAATTCCCGCATAGCGGGAGAAATGTCCATCCGGACGCCGGCCGCGGCTCGAGATGGAAGAAATTCCGGCTGGCGCCCGTCCAACCGCTTATTGCTGCTGTTCAGAGGGGCTGGCTAGCCCCCCGTGGCAAGCGGAGCGCAGAAAACGCGCAGAAGAAAAGGGGGCCCGGCCGCCCCACAGCCGGGCCCCCCCAGAACCGAGCGTCGTCTACCGGTGGCCGAGCTGGCCCACCCAGATGTTCGCCCGGTGCCCCTGAAATCGGCCGTAGGTGCGGCCGAAGCCGACCGAGCTGAAGGCCGGGCTCAGGAGGATCGCCCGGTGCTCGGGTGAGTTCATCCACGACGAGACGGTCCAACCGACGGCGGCCGAGCGGCCGCTGTGGATCGCGAGTACCTCGCCGAGCCTGCCGAAGCGCCGGCTCGCCTCGATGTGCGAGGCGTGGCCGAAGTGGTTCGTGCGCATCAGCCGACGCGAGAACCTGGTTGCGGAACCGGTCAGGCTTCCGCTCTTGTGCAGCGCCCGGAGCCCGTGGGCGCGGCGAATCTGGTTGATCTTGGCCAGCATGGTGTCTGACGCCCCGCGGCCCTCGGCCACGGCGGCAGACATCGCGAAAACAGCCAGTGCGAGCGCGCATACAAGGCCAGCGCGAACGGGCACGACAAGTCCTCGAGGCATGGCGGGACAGCCTCCTTCGGTACGTATCTCTCTTGTGTGCCGACGGGGTTAGCTGACGGGCTCGCGTCAAGAGAGCGACGCTACGGCGCGGCATTGCGTCCGATTCGCCCCACGCCCTGCCTCTCGGCTTGGGCGCTTATCTGGTTCCCCCATTCGCTCCGGTTTCGCCCCTGAGCGATTAGGCGGCGCGCACTATAGCCACAAGATCGGCGGCGTGCGCCGATTGACGTTTGCCGGTTGCCAGACCGGGCATTTGAGGCGGCTTCGCTCCCGCCCGGGCCGGTCTGAAAGAGTGCCGCCCGTGCCTTACGCAACGATCCTCTACGACGTGGGCGCCAACGGCGTCGCCACGATCACCCTCAACCAGCCGGACACGAGGAACGCGCTCTCGAACGAGCTGCTTGGCGAGCTGATCCAGGCTTTCGAGTCGGCCCGCGACGACGACGCCGTGCGCTGCGTGGTGCTCGCGTCGTCGCACGAGAAGGTGTTCTCGTCCGGCGCCAACCTCTCAGGATTCTCCGGCGACGTGCCGCTCGTCCACAAGCACCTCGGCTCGTCGCGCTTCGTCACGCTCTTCCGACTGATCGGCGAACTCGGCAAGCCGACCATCTGCGCGGCGGGCGGCCACGTGCTCGCCGGCTCCCTCGGCATCGCCCTCGCCTGCGACCTGATCGTGGCCAAGGACACCGCCACCTTCGGCACGCCCGAGATCGACGTGGGCGCCTTCCCCTTCATGATCATGGCGCTGATCTACCGCAACGTGCCGCGCAAGAAGACGAACGAGATGCTGCTGCTCGGCGAGCGGATCAGCGCCCAGGATGCGCTCGAGGCGGGCATCGTCAACAAGGTCGTGCCCGCCGAGCAGTTCGACGCCGCCGTTCTGGAGTGGGCGGAGAAGCTGGCGGGGAAGTCGCCCCTGATCATGAAGCTCGGCAAAGACGCGATGTTCCGTCAGCAGGACATGGCGTTCGTGGACGCGCTGGAGTTCCTGCACGCGCAGCTCACGATCGCGCTCTCCACCGAGGACATCGTCGAGGGCGTCACCGCCTTCTTCGAGAAGCGCGAGCCGCAGTGGAAGGGCCGCTGAGCTTGGGCATCTCGCTGATCGCCCACCGCTGCCGTACCTCCGACCGCACACCCGGCGGCGCCCGCGGCGTGCAGGCACTCGCACCGCTGCTCGCGAAGCGGCTCGGGGTGGAGCCGCGCGACATCGGCACTCCCGAGGAGCCGCGCGAGTCGCGCTTCGACGAGGACCTCAGCGAGTCGCGAGGATGCATCCTCGAGGCCGGCGGCCAGGTCGACGACGCCCTGTCCGGCCGCAACGTGCCGGTGCTGCTCGCCGGCGACTGCTCGATCGCGCTCACCACGCTCGCGGCCGCGCTCCGCCACCGCCCTGATGCGCGCGTGCTGTGGCTCGACGCCCACGGCGACTTCAACACGCCGGACACCACGCAGAGCGGCTTCCTCGGCGGCATGCCGCTCTCCGGCGCCTGCGGTCTGTGGGATGCCGGTTTCGCGGAGCCGATCGATCCGGCCGGCGTGGTGCTCGTTGGCGTGCGCGACCTCGACGAGGGCGAGCGCGACCTCCTCGAGCGCAGCCAGGCCACCGTCGTCGGCGCGAGCCTCGAGACGCTCGTGTTCACGCAGAACGCGCTCGACCGCTCGCCTGTCTACGTGCACCTCGACCTCGACGTGCTCGACCCGGAGAGCTTCCCGGCGGGCTTCCCGGCGCCCGGCGGACTCGCCCCCGACAAGCTCTACGACCTGCTCGAGGCCGTGGCCGGGGAGTGCGAGATCGTCGGCCTCGAGGTGACCGGCTTCGAGGCGCCGGAGGACGAGCTCGAGCGGCAGGCCCACGCGGACACTGCCGCTCGAGTGCTCGAGCCTCTGCTCAGCGCGATCGAGCTAGATCGCGCTGCCGTCGATTAGGTGCTTGAAGAACACGGACTGGACGCCGCCCGTGTCGCCGGTGAACGCTGCTCCCGCGTAGGGGTCGTCGCTCGGCGGCGGGACGTCGTCGACGGGCGGCGGCACGTCGTCGTAGACCGGAGCGCTGCGATCCCGCCGCGGCGCCGAACCGCCGTCGCCGTTCGAGGAGAAGGCGACGAAGTTCGCCCGCGCGCTCGTGGCGACGTTCGCGATCGCGGCGCCGTGCGCGAGGTCGTCGATGTTGCCCGAGTGGTTGTTGCGGTACCAGAGGTCCGACATGCCGCCGTGGTTGTTCACGAACACCACGATGCCGCGATTCGCCGCGTAGGCGGTGAGGCCGCCGTTGTAGCTGTCGCCGCCGAGGCTCGAGCCGCCCTTGCGCGAGGCGGAGATCAGGTCGGTCTTCTTGACGCCGCCCGTCGCGCTGAACACGCGCATGTAGACGTCCGAGCCCGAGCTGTTGTCGTTGCGGGCGAGCTTCGACTTGGTGTCGAACGTGACCGCCCACACCTGCGACTCGGAGTCGGAGACCGTGGGGTGCGAGCCCGGGCCGACCTTGGTCGTCTTCCCGTCGCGCTTGAGCATCACGTTGCCGCCCTTCACCCACGTGACGGCGGTGCTGTCGAGCGAGTAGTCGGGCTGCGAGCCGGCGCCGAGGCTCTTGGGCTTGCCGCCCTTCACGCTCGCGACCAGCACCTTGCCGCCCGCGGTGAACGCGACGTTCGTGCAGGAACCGTCGATCGAGGCGTCGGTGGCCGCGGGGCCGACGCCCCGCGAGATCAGGGCCGTCTTGTTGCGCGCGAAGTCGCGCACGAAGATGTCCGAGGTCTTGTCGTTGTCGCCCGAGGCGAGGTTGGATGCGGTCGACTGGAACGCCACGCAGTGCGGCTTCTTCTTGATCGAGCCGTCGAGCGAGGGGTTGGTGGACTCGCCGTTGGCCTCGCCCCCGCTGCTGGTGACGCTGACGCGCTGGAGGTCGCCGGTCGGGCGGGAGAGGGTGAGGCCGGCGCTGCCGTGCGGGCGCGACCAGAGGAACACGTCGGCCACGCCGTTGCCGTCACCGCTCACGAGGTTCGTGGCGGAGGAGTCGAACGCGGCGTAGCGGGTGGAGCGATCGTCGCCGGACACGGTGGCGTGGTCCGACGGGCCGTTGGGGGCGCCCTTCGCGGGATCGATGGAGATCGCGAGCGGGTCGGTCCCGAAGACGCCGGCGGACGCGCCGGCGGGCAGAGCGAGCGCGAGCACGGCGAGGCCGGTCGCGGCGAGAAGGGGGCGGCGCATGACGGGGGAACTCCTGTGGACGCTCGGGAGTAGGGGACGATCCATACGTAACCCGATCGGGGAGCCGCGTCAAAGCCGGGTCGCTCTAGAGATCCGGTGCGGGTTTCCCTACCCCCATTTCTTGACGCCCCGCGCCGCGATCCGTCACAGTGGGGAGTAGCACTTCCCACTTTCGACGGAGGACGCCGAACCAGATGGCAGCGACCGAAGCGCCGCAGCAGTCGATCCTGAGGCCGCTCGTAGAGGAGCTACACGAGCGCCGCGAGCGTGCGCGGCTCGGCGGCGGGCCGGAGAAGATCGGGCGCCAGCACTCGCTCGACAAGCTGACCGCGCGCGAGCGCCTCGACCTCCTGCTCGACGAGGGCACCTTCACCGAGCTCGGCATCCACGCCGGTCCGCACTTCTCGCAGCGCTCGATGGAGGACGTCGAAGCGCCCGCCGACGGCGTCATCACCGGCTACGGCAAGGTGGACGGCCGGCTCGTGGCCGTGTGCGCCTACGACTTCACGGTGATGGCCGGCGCCATGGGCATGACGGGCGAGCTCAAGGTCACGCGCCTGCGCGACCTGGCGTTGCAGAAGCGCATCCCGTTCATCTGGCTGCTCGACTCGGCCGGCGCCCGCATCCAGGAGGCGGCCGGGTCGCTCTTCGCGGGCTCCGGTCACCTCTTCCGCGAGGAGGTGGTGATGAGCGGGGTGATCCCGCAGATCGCCGCGCTCATGGGCCCGTGCGCGGCGGGCACCGCGTACATTCCTGGCCTCGCGGACTTCGTGCCGATGGTGAAGGGGCGCGGCTCGATGGCGCTCGCCGGCCCGCACCTCACCAAGGCGGTCACCGGCGAGGACGTGACGCAGGAGGAGCTCGGCGGCTCGCGCGTGCACTGCCGCGTGTCTGGCGTCGGCGACCTCGAAGTGAAGTCGGACGAGGACTGCATCGCGCGCATCAAGGAGTACCTGTCGTTCTTCCCGCAGAACTGCGAGGAGCCGCCGCCGATCACGCCGAGTGCCGACCCGGCCGATCGCATGGACGACGAGCTGCTCGACGTGCTGCCCGAGACGGCGCGCAAGCCCTACGACATGTACGAGGTGATCCGGCGGATCGTGGACGACGGCTTCTACTTCGACATGAAGCCGCAGTTCGCGAAGACGATCATCACCTGCTTCGCGCGCATGGGCGGCCGCCCGGTGGGCATCGTGGCCAACCAGCCGAAGCACCTCGGCGGCATCCTCGAGAACGACTCCGCGGACAAGGCGGCGCGCTTCATCAACCTGTGCGACGCGTTCGGCATCCCGCTGCTGTTCCTGCAGGACGTGCCGGGCTTCATGGTCGGCACCAAGGTCGAGCAGGCCGGGATCATCCGCCACGGGGCGAAGATGCTGTACGCCGTCTCGCGCGCGACCGTGCCGAAGATCACCGTGATCGTGCGCAAGGCCTACGGCGCCGGCTACTACGTGATGTGCGGCAAGGCCTACGAGCCCGACCTGATCGTCGCGTGGCCCACCGCCGAGATCTCGGTGATGGGTCCCGAGGGCGCCGTGAACATCATCTTCCGCAAGCAGATCGAGCAGGCGGAGGACCCGGACGCCAAGCGAGCCGAGCTCGTCCAGGGCATTCGCGAGATCATCGACCCGTACATCGCTGCGAAAAACGGCATGATCGACGACATCATCGATCCCCGCGAGACGCGGCCGGTCGTGATCAAGGCCCTCGAGATGGCCGCCTCGAAGCGTGTCGAGCGGCCCTGGAAGAAGCATGGAGTGATGCCCGTATGAGACGTGCCGCCCTGGCTCTCGCCGTGGCCGCTGCGCTCGCCGTCGCAGGCTGCGGCGGCGGAAGCAACGCCCCGACGCAGTCCGGCTACGAGAAGCAGTTCAACGCCGCGATCGACAAGGCGCAGAAGAGCGCCGGTACGACGCAGCCCAAGTCGAGCAAGCTCGCGGACCAGGCAAAGGCGCTCGAGGCGCGCCAGACCTACGTGAAGCAGCTCGCCGACTCGCTCGACCCGATCAACCCGCCCAAGGCGGTCACGAAGGCGCACACCGAGCTGGTCGCCGGCCTGCGCGCGTACGCGAGCGAGGAGCAGCCGCTGATCGACCTCGCGAAGAAGGGCGACAAGAAGGCCGCCTTCAAGCTGGCGCAGTCGGGCAAGGTGCCGAGCAAGGCCACGCTCGCGAAGCTGCGCGACGCGCTCAACATCTACAAGAACCAGAACTACAAGCTGAAGGGCGTCACCACCCAGGGGAGCATCGGGCAGTGAGCGTCGAGGACCCGGTCATCATCACCTGCTCGATCTCGGGCGCGGTTGCGAACCGGGACCAGTGCCCCGCGATCCCGTACACGCCGGAGGAGTATGCGGCCGAGGCGCGCCGGATCGTGGACGAGGGCGGGTCGATGATCCACATCCACGCGCGCACGCCCGACGGCACGCCGAGTTACGAAGTCGAGGACTTCAGGGCGATCACCGATGCGATCCTCGCCGAGGTGGACGACGTGGTGATCAACTACTCGACCGGCGCGCTCGGGGTGCCGGTGGAGAAGCGGGTCGAGTACCTGCGCGAGCTGCGCCCCGACGTGGCGGCTCTGAACATGGGCTCGATGAACTACGCGAAGTACTCGAAGCGCCGCGGCGACTTCGTGTTCAAGGCAGTGTTCGAGAACAGCTTCGACACGATCATGGCGCTGCTCGAGCCGATGCGGGAGCTCGGCATCCGGCCGGAGCACGAGTGCTTCGACTCGGGGCACATCGCGAACCTCGACCCGCTGATCGACATGGGGCTGCTTCAGGAGCCACTCCAGATCTCG
>JBJMLG010000043.1:0-3859 GCA_045805385.1 Thermoleophilaceae bacterium | reverse complement strand
TACTCGGCCGCCTCGCCGAGGTTCACGATCCACTCGGCCAGCGGCGGCGGCTTGACGCCGTAGGCCATCTGCTGGGCGTAGCACGAGCACACGGCGTGGTTGTCGCCGCAGATGCCGCAGATGCGGCTCGTGATGAAGTGGGCGTCGCGCGGGTCCTTGCCCTTCATGAACACGCTGTAGCCGCGGAACAGGGAGGACGTGCTCTTGCACGAGACGACCTCCTTGTTCGCGAAGTCGATCTTCGTGTAGATCCCGAGGTTGCCGACGATCCTGGTGATCGGGTCCCAGGACATGTCTACGACCTTGCCGGCCTCTGGCCTGATCCTCTCGCGGATTGCCATGTCTTCTCCTGTCCTGTCCTAGGGGCGCCAGCGAGGCTCGGCGCCAGTGGTCAGCTCCGGCCGGTTGTGTCGCCACTTCGGTTCCTTGTTCATGGTCTTGTTCGTGTGGGCGCGCAGCGCGCGGATCATGCGTCCGTACGCGCCGCTCATCGCGGACGACACCGTCGCGCCCGGCGGCTCGTCCATGAACGGCATGAACTTGTCGGGGAAGCCCGGCATCGTGCAGCCGATGCAGATGCCGCCCACGTTCGGGCAGCCACCGATGCCGCCCATCCAGCCCCGCTTCGGCACGTTGCAGTTCACGACCGGCCCCCAGCAGCCGACCTTCACGAGGCACTTCGGGGAGTTGTAGTCCTTGGCGAAGTCGCCCTGCTCGTAGTAGCCCGCGCGGTCGCAGCCCTCGTGCACGGTCTTGCCGAAGATCCACTGCGGGCGCAGCTGCGCGTCGAGCGGGATCAGCGGAGCGAGCCCGGCCGCCTGGTACAGCAGCCAGGTGAGCGTCTCCATGAAGTTCTCCGGCTGAACCGGGCAGCCCGGCACGTTCACGATCGGCATTCCGCCCGCCGAGCGGAAGTCCCAGCCGAGGTAGTCGGCCAGGCCCATGCAGCCGGTCGGGTTGCCGGCCATCGCGTGGATGCCGCCGTAGGTGGCGCAGGTGCCGACGGCGATCACCGCCCACGCCTTTGGCGCGAGGCGGTCGAGCCACCAGTTGAGCGTGAGCGGCTCGCCGGTCGCCGGGTCGTTGCCCATCGAGGTCCAGTAGCCGTCGCCGTTGATGTTCTCGTTCGGGATCGACCCCTCGACCACGAGCACGAACGGCGCATCGAGCGTGCCGTCGACCGCGGCCCGGAACGGGGCGAGGAACTCCTCGCCGCCCAGCGTCGGAGAGAGCACCTTGTTGTGGAGGTTCACCTTCGGCAGGCCCGGGATCGCGCCGAGCAGCACGTCCTCGATGCCGGGCTGGCCGGCGGCGGTGATGGACACCGTGTCCCCGTCACAGCTCATCCCCTCCGAGGTCCAGAGGATGTGCACCTCGTCCACGCCCGGGGCGTACGGCTCCCCCTTCGGATGTGGCTCGGGCTCAGGTACCGGTACCGCCATGGCTAGATCCCTCCACTGGTCGCCAATGTCTCCTCGAGCTCGAGCGAGTCCACGAGCAGCTCCTCGCCGCGCGTGACCTCGATGTCGAGGCCTCCGCAGGCGGCGCACCGCAGCGGGAAGTCCGGCAGCGGCGTGTCGGCGCCGCAGGCGCGGCACAGCCCGCCGGCTGCCACAGCCTCGATCTCGAGCTCGGCTCCCTCGACGGGCGTCCCGTGCGCCACGAGCTCGAACGCGAACTCGAGCGCGGACGGCACCACCTGCCTCAGGTGCCCGACCTTCAACTCCACCTTCGTCACGCGCCTCCCGTTCGCGTGATCAGCCGCGATCCTCACCACCGACTCCGCGATCGAGAGCTCGTGCATCAGCAGATCCTCGGAAGCGGGTCGCCCACCAACAGGTCCATAACGCGCCTGCCGCCGAAGCCGGTCTCGACGAGCACCATCCCGGGCGGCTCGGTGCGCACCTCGCCTATCTCGGCCGCCTGCTCGCAGCCGGGCACCGACCGCAGCGCCGCGAGCGCCGAGTCGGCCTTCTCCGGCGCGACGAAAGCGGCCAGCTTGCCCTCATTCGCCACGTACATCGGGTCGATGCCGAGGATCTCGGCCGCCCCGGCCACCGCCGGGTGCACGGGCACGGCGGCCTCGCGAACCAGCATCGCCACGCCCGAGGCACGCGCCAGCTCGTTCAGCACGGACGCGAGCCCGCCGCGCGTGGCGTCGCGCATGCAATGGAGCGAGTCACCGGCGGCGTCGAGCAGAGCGTCGGCAGCCGGCCACAGCGAGCAGGTGTCCGACTCGATCTCCGCCCCGAGGTCGAACTCGCCGCGCGCCAGCATGATCGCCGTGCCGTGGTCGCCCACCCGGCCGGACACCAGGATGCGGTCGCCCGGGCGGAGCGCCGACGGCGCCAGGCGTGCGCGCTCGTCGAACATTCCGACGCCCGTCGTGCAGATGTACATCGAGTCGGCGTGGCCGCGCTCCACCACCTTGGTGTCGCCGGCGACGATCTCCACCCCGGCCGAGCGCGCGGCCCCGGCTATGGCCTCGATCTGGAAGCGGAGCTCTTCCGAGTCGAGCCCCTCCTCCAGCACCAGCGACAACGTCAGCGCAAGCGGCCGTGCGCCCGAGACCGCGAGGTCGTTCACGGTGCCGTTCACGGCGAGCTCGCCGATCGAGCCGCCGGGGAAGCGGATCGGTTTGACCACAAAGCTGTCCGTGGTCATCGCCAGCCCCGTGCCGTTCACCGAAACGCTGCCGGCGTCGCCCATCGCCGCGCCCGTCTCGGAGCCGAACGCCGGCACGAACAGGCCCTCGATCAGCGTCTGCGTGGCGCGGCCGCCGGCGCCGTGCGCCATCGTGATCCTCGGATCCTTGAACTTCGCGCGCTTTGCGCGGGCGGTTTCGATGATCCCGAGGATCTTCTGCTCGCGCTCGCTGACGGCAGCCGGCTCGGCCACTCACACCACCTCCCGCTCGCGCGCGAAGCGGCCGTAGTTGTAGTAGGCGGCGCACGCGCCCTCCGGGGACACCATGCAGGTGCCGATCGCGTGCTCCGGCGTGCAGGCCGTGCCGAACACCTTGCACTCCCACGGCTTGATCACGCCCTTCAGCACCTCGCCGCACTGGCACGCCTTTGGGTCGGCCACGCGCACGCCCGGCACCCCGTAGCGCTCCTCCGCGTCGAAGTCGCGGTAGGCGTCGGAGAGCTTGAGCGCGCTCTGCGAGATGAAGCCGAGTCCGCGCCATTCGAAGTGCGGCCGCAGCTCGAACACCTCGGCGAGCACCTTCAGCGCCGCGAGGTTGCCCTCGTACGGGACCACGCGCTTGTACTGGTTCTCCACCTCGCAGCGACTCTCGCCGAGCTGGCGCAGGATCATGTGGATCGACTGGAGGATGTCGAGCGGCTCGAAGCCGGAGATCACCACCGGCCGGCCGTACTGAGCGGGGATGAACTCGAACGGCCGCGCGCCCACCACGGTGGCCACGTGCCCCGGGCCGACGAAGCCGTCGAGGCGCAGGTCGGGCGACTCGAGCAGGGCGCGCAGCGGCGGCACGATCGTCACGTGGTTGCACATGCAGAAGAAGTTCCGGAGACCCTCGGCCTTCGCCCGCTTCATCGTGAGGGCGGTGGACGGCGCCGTGGTCTCGAAGCCGACCGCGAAGAAGACGACATCACGGTCCGGGTTCTCCCTGGCGATCCGCAGAGCGTCGAGCGGCGAGTAGACCATGCGCACGTCGGCGCCCTCCGCCTTCGCGTCGAGGAGCGTGCCGTCCGACCCCGGGATGCGCAGCATGTCGCCGAAGCACGTGAACAGCACGCCGGGCTCGCGCGCGATCGCGATCCCGTCGTCCACGCGGCCCATCGGGATCACGCACACCGGGCAGCCCGGTCCGTGTACGAGCTCCACGTTCGCCGGG
>JBJMLG010000042.1:0-20991 GCA_045805385.1 Thermoleophilaceae bacterium | reverse complement strand
GGCGGGGGTCGCGGTGGACGCGGCGGCGGTCGCGGGCCGGGTGGCCCGGGCGGCGGTCGTGGTCCCGGCGGTCCCGGCGGCCGTGGCGGTCGCGGCGGCGGTGGCGGTGGCGGTGGCGGTGGTCGCGGGCCGGGTGGCCCGGGCGGCCGTGGCCAGGGCGGCGGCGGAGGCCGTGGCCCGCGTCCCAGTGGCGGCGGTCCTCAGCGTCCCAGTAGCGGAACGGGTAGCTGATGCTCCAGCCGAAGCGAGTCAAGCACCGCAAGCAGCACCGCGGCCGCATGCCGGGGTTCTCGAAGGGCGGCACCAGCATCGAGTTCGGCGAGTTCGGCCTGAAGGCGCTCGAGCGCGGCTGGATCACCAACCGCCAGATCGAGGCTGCCCGAATCGCGATGACCCGCCGCATCAAGCGAGGCGGCAAGGTGTGGATCAACATCTTCCCGGACAAGCCCGTCACGGCGAAGCCTGCCGAAACCCGCATGGGCTCCGGCAAGGGCTCGCCCGAGGGGTGGGTTGCCGTGGTGAAGCCCGGCCGCATCATGTTCGAGCTCGCCGGCGTGCCCGAGCCGCTGGCGCGCGAGGCCATGCGCCTCGCCGGACACAAGCTTCCGGTGAAGACCAAGTTCGTCGTGCGGGAGGGTGCGGAGCAGTGAAGCGCACCGACGTCAACGGTCTGGCCGACGACCAGCTCATCGAGTTCGTTGCGAACGCCCGCCAGGAAGTCTTCAACCTGCGGTTCCAGCACGCCACGGGGCAGCTGGAGAACACCGCTGCGCTGCCCCACGCAAAGCGCGAGCTCGCGCGCGGCCTCACGGTCGCCCAGCTGCGCGGTATCGACGTAGACAGAGAGCTGAAGCGACAGACAGCATGATCGAAGAGCAGGAGAATCCGCAGACGGAGGCCGAGGAGCCGACGGCCGAGGCCGAGGCTCCCGCCGAGGAGGCCCCCGAGGCACCGGCCGAGGACGCCCCGGCGTCCGAGGGCGACGACGCCCCGGAGGCAGAAGCCCCCGCGACAACCGAAGACGCTGAGCCGGAGGAGGTGCTCCATCCCAAGGAGCGCCGCCGCCGCGCGCGCTCGCAGAGCACCGGTGAGGCCCGCCCGCAGCGCGCCCCCGAGGATCGTGCGGCCGAGCGCGCCGAGCGCCGTGCCCGCAATGCCCGCCAGCGGACCGCCTACCGCGCCAAGCAGCGCGAGAAGCGTGCCGCGCGGCCGGAGTCGACCCAGCCCGGCGCGATTGCGGCTGTGGAAACGGGGGTCACGGGCCGCAAGCGCGTGCGCCAGGGCGTCGTCGTGTCCGCGAAGCCGGACAAGACGATCACCGTGCGCATCGACACCGCGCGCCGCCACCGCACCTACAAGAAGATCGTGCGCTCCTCCAGCACGCTTCACGCGCACGACGAGCGCAACGAAGCCAACGAGGGCGACACGGTCCGCGTGATCGAGAGCCGGCCGCTCAGCCGCAGCAAGCGCTGGCGCCTCGTGGAGATCCTGGAGCGCGCCCGATGATCCAGCCGGAGACCCGCCTGCGGGTGGCCGACAACACCGGCGCGCGCGAGATCCTCTGCATCCAGGTGCAGGGCGGCTCGCGGCGCCGCTACGCGGGCGTGGGCGACACGATCGTCGCGACCGTGAAGCAGGCGATCCCGCAGGGGTCCGTCAAGAAGGGCGACGTGGTCCGCGCCGTGGTCGTGCGCACCAAGAAGGAATACGGCCGCGAGGATGGCACCTACATCTCGTTCGACGAGAACGCCGCCGTGCTGATCGACGCCCAGCAGAACCCGCGCGGCACGCGCATCTTCGGACCGGTGGCCCGCGAGCTGCGAGAGCGCAACTTCATGAAGATCGTCTCCCTCGCCCCGGAGGTGCTGTAGCCATGGCGAGCTCTCTGAGGATCCGCCGCGGGGACACGGTCAAGGTCATCTCGGGCAAGGCGAAGGGCCGCACGGGCCGCGTGCTCCGTGTGGACCCGAAGAACGAGCGCGTATTCGTGGAGGGCCTCAACATGGTCAAGCGCCACCAGCGCCCGCGCACGCTGCGCGACACGCAGCGCGGCGGCGAGGTCGGCGGCGTGATCGAGAAGGAAGGCCCGATCCACGTGAGCAACGTGATGCTGCTCGACCCGAAGTCCAACGAGCCCACCCGCGTGCGCGTCCAGCGCCAGGACGGGCGCCGCACCCGCGTAGCCGCGCGTTCAGGGGAGGCGATCGACTAAAGATGGCCATCGCCGAGGCGAAGATCGTGCCGCGCCTGAAGCGGCAGTACTTCGAGGAGATCCAGCCTGCGCTGATCGAGCGCTTCGGCTACTCGTCGCCGATGCAGGCGCCGAGGATCGAGAAGATCGTGCTCAACATGGGCGTGGGCGACGCCAAGCAGGACACCAAGGTGCTCGAGGCCGCCCAGGAGCAGCTGGGGATCATTGCCGGGCAGAAGCCGAACGTCCGGCGCGCCCGCAAGTCGATCGCCGCGTTCAAGCTGCGCGACGGCATGCCGGTCGGCGTGGCCGTCACGCTCCGCGACGCGCGCATGTACGAGTTCCTCGACCGCTTCGTATCCGTAGCGATCCCGCGGATCCGGGACTTCCGCGGCCTGAACCCGCGCTCGTTCGACGGCCGCGGCAACTACACCGTCGGCGTGCGCGAGCAGATCATCTTCCCCGAGATCGACTACGACGCGATCGACCAGGTGCGTGGACTCGACGTGGTGATCACCACCACGGCGCAGACCGACGAAGAGGCGTTCGTGCTGCTCGATGCCCTCGGCATGCCGTTCTCGCGCGAGGGCCGTCCGGGCGGCGAGGACGTCGAGACGCAAGAGGCAGCCGAAGAGGAGAAGCGCAAGGAGGAGGCCCGGGCGAAGGCCGAGGCCGAGCAGGCCGCGCTCGAGGAGCTCAAGGAGGAGAACCCGGACGCCTACGCGAAGCCGCCGACCCCGCCGGAGGCGGGCGGCGAGGATTCAGTGGAGGGCGCCGAGGCGAGCACTCCGGCCGAGGGCACGAGCGACGAGCGCACAGAAGAGAGTTAGAAGGAGCCATGGCAAAGAAGTCACAGGTGGTGCGCGCATCGCGCCCGCAGAAGTTCAAGACCAGGGAGTACCATCGCTGCAGGCGCTGCGGCCGGCCCCGCGCATACTTCCGCAAGTTCGGCCTCTGCCGGATCTGCCTGCGCGAGGTGGCCCACGAGGGGTACGTCCCCGGAATGACGAAGTCCAGCTGGTAGCCGTATGTCGATGACCGATCCCATAGCCGATTTCCTGACCCGCATCCGCAACGGGCTTTCAGCCGACCACGATTCCGTGGACATTCCGGCCAGCACGTTCAAGGCGCAGATCGCGCGGATCCTGCAGGAGCAGGGCTACATCGAGGGCTATTCGACCGAGCCCGCACGAGTCGGCGAGGTGCTGCGCGTGCGCCTTCGCTACACCGAGGGCCGCGAGCCGGTGATCTCGGGCATCCAGCGGCGTTCGCGCCCGGGCCGCCGCGAGTACGTCGGCTCGCAGGAGATCCCGAAGGTGCTCGGCGGCATGGGCACGACGATCCTGTCCACGTCGAGGGGCGTCATGACGGGTCACGAGGCGCGCCGGCAGGGTGTCGGCGGCGAGATCGTGGCCGAGGTCTGGTGACCGCTCGATGAGCCGGATCGGAAGGCAGCCCATCCCCGTGCCGGACGGCGTATCGATCTCGATCGAGCCGGAGGTCGTGCGAGTGAACGGGCCGAAGGGCAACCTCGAGCAGCGCGTGCCGCGCGACATCGCGGTGGAGCAGCAGGACGGCGAGATCGTCGTCACGCGCCCAACCGACCGCGGCGAGCACCGTGCGCTCCACGGGCTCACCCGCAGCCTGATCGCGAACATGGTCGAGGGCGTCACCCAGGGCTTCCAGAAGAATCTTCAGATCCAGGGCGTCGGCTACCGCGCCCAGCTCCAGGGCAACAGGATCGTGCTCGCGGTGGGCTACTCCCACCCGGTCGAGATCCCCGCCCCGGCCGGCATCGAGTTCGAGGTGCCGGTGCCCACGCAGATCATCGTGCGCGGGATCGACAAGCAGGCCGTCGGCGAGGTCGCCGCTCGCATCCGCAAGGTGCGGCCGCCCGAGCCCTACAAGGGCAAGGGCATCCGCTACCAGGACGAGTACGTGGCACGGAAGGTCGGTAAGCGCGCATGAGCCTCAAGACCCGGCCCGCAAAGAGGCTCCGGCGCCGCCGTCGCGTGCGCGCGAAGGTGGTCGGCACGGCACAGCGCCCGCGGCTTTCGGTGTTCCGCTCGAACCGCGGCATCCAGGCCCAGATCATCGACGACAGCGCCGGCCGCACCGTTGCCGCCGTCAACTGGATCGAGAAGGACCTGCGCGGACTCGGTTCTGCGGAGCAGGCCAAGCGCGCCGGCGAGCTCATCGCCCAGCGGGCGAAGGAGGCGGGCGTGGAGTCCGTCGTATTCGACCGCGGCGGCTACCAGTACCACGGCCGCGTGAAGGCCCTCGCGGAGGGCGCACGCGAAGGCGGCCTGGCTTTCTAGCCGCCAAACACGACTTCGATACCCTCGGACGGACGGATGCCAGTACCAAACAGGACAGTTGATTCGGGCGGGTACGACCTGCAGGAGCGGGTCGTGGAGATAAACCGCGTGGCCAAGGTGGTCAAGGGCGGCCGCCGCTTCTCGTTCACCGCTCTCGTGGTGGTGGGCGACGAGCGCTCGGTCGTCGGCGTCGGCTACGGCAAGGCCAACGAGGTCCCGCTCGCGATCCAGAAGGGTGTCGAGCGCGCGAAGAAGAACCTCTTCCGCGTGCCGATGCACGGCTCGACGATCACCCATCAGACGACCGGCATCTACGGCGCCGGCCGCGTGCTCCTTCGCCCGGCCTCGCCCGGTACCGGCGTGATCGCCGGCGGCGGCGTGCGCGCGGTGCTCGAGCTGGCCGGCATCCATGACGTGCTGTCGAAGTCGCTCGGCAGCCAGAACCCGATCAACCTCGTGAAGGCCACCGTCACGGCGCTGCAGCAGCTGCGCAGCCCGGACGAGGTCGCTGAGTTGCGCGGGCTTTCGGTCCAGCAGGTGCTCGGGCTCGACACGCGCAAGAACGGCGGCACCGAGGAGGCCGGCGCCCAGGCGCCCGCCGCCGAGGGCGAGCAGCCCGCCAAGGAGGTCACCGCCTGATGACCACGCTGCGCGTGACCCAGGTCAAGTCTGCGAACGGGGCCAACCCGAAGCAGCGCGGCGCTCTGCGCACGCTCGGCCTCGGCAAGATCGGCCGCTCCACGGAGCGTCCCGATCACCCCGCGCTGCGCGGCGCCCTCTACACGGTCCGGCACCTCGTGAAGGTGGAGGAGGAGTAGCCATGGCTGAGGAAATCGGCCTCCACTCGCTGAAGCCGGCCCCGGGCTCGCGCCACCGCCGCAAGCGGGTCGGCCGCGGCGAGGGCTCGGGCCTCGGAAAGACGTCCGGCCGCGGCCAGAAGGGCGCGGGCGCTCGCTCCGGCAACAAGGAGCGTCCCGGCGCCGAGGGCGGCCAGATGCCGATCCACATGAGGATGCGCAAGCTGCGCGGTCCTCACATGAAGAAGTCGATGCCGTTCGAGCCCTTCCGCACGCAGACCCAGCCGGTGAATCTGCGCGACCTCGAGAAGCGCTTCGACGACGGCGCCGAGGTCACGCTCGACTCGTTGAGGGCGGCCGGCCTGGCCACCCGTCGCGACGTCCCGGTGAAGGTGCTGGGCCAGGGCGAGATCAACAAGAAGCTGACGGTTCGCGTGCACGCCGCGTCCAAGAGCGCGCGCGAGAAGATCGAGGCCGCGGGCGGCACGCTCGCGCTTCTCGACGAGTAACGCAGCGCCGCCATGCTCGGCATCTTCGTCAATTCAGTCCGGGTCCCCGAGATCCGGAAGAAGCTGCTGTTCACCGCGGCGATGCTCGGGCTGTACCGCCTGGGCGCCTACATCCCCGCGCCGGGCATCAATCTCGACGCCATCAAGTCGATCGAGTCGAGCTTCTCAGGCTCGAACGTGCTCGGCTTCCTGAACCTCTTCTCCGGCGGCAGCCTGCAGCGCTTCGCGATCTTCGCGCTCGGGATCATGCCGTACATCACCGCGTCGATCATCCTGCAGCTCCTGCAGGTGGTCGTGCCGTCGCTCGAGAAGCTCCGCAAGGAGGGCGAGGTCGGGCAGCAGAAGATCACGCAGTACACGCGCTACCTCACCGTCGGCCTCGCGCTGGCGCAGTCGATCGGCTACGTCTTCCTGTTCAGGACCTTCGGCAACAACGCCAACACCGAGGTGGTCTCGAACTTCAACTTCGGGCGCGTGTTCCTGATCGTGATCACGCTCACCGCAGGCACCGTGCTCGTGATGTGGCTGGGCGAGCTGATCACACAGCGCGGCATCGGCAACGGCATCTCGCTGATGATCTTCGCGTCGATCACCGCGCGCATCCCACACGGTGTGCAGGCTTGGTGGACCAACCCGGACCAGATCTTCAAGGTCATGATGCCGTTCCTTGCGATCGCGGTGATCGCGGCGATCGTCTTCATCCAGGAGGGCCAGCGGCGGATCCCGGTGCAGTACGCGAAGAGAGTCGTGGGCCGGCGAATGTCCGGCGGCGGCTCCACCTACCTGCCGCTGCGCGTGAACATGGCCGGCGTGATCCCGGTCATCTTCGCCGCCTCGCTGATGGCGTTCCCTCCGACGGTCGGCGAGCTCATCCACACCAACGCGGCGCGCGACTTCTCGGTCTTCTTCAACCCGAACGGAACCGCCTACATCATCGGCGAGTCGGTCCTGATCATCCTGTTCACCTACTTCTACACGGCGGTCACGTTCAACCCCGTCGAGCAGGCCGACAACCTCAAGAAATACGGCGGGTTCATCCCAGGCGTGAGACCCGGCCGGCCAACGGCCGAGTATCTCGACCGCATCCTCGCCCGGCTCACGTTCCCGGGCGCGCTCTACCTCGCTGCGGTGGCGGCTCTGCCGACCATCCTCATCAACCAGACCAGCGCCAACTTCTTCTTCGGCGGCACCTCGATCCTGATCGTGGTGGGCGTGGCGCTGGACACCATGAAGCAACTCGAGGCCCAGCTCATGATGCGGAACTACGAGGGCTTCCTGAAGTAGCTCGTTCTCGCTGCGGGCGGGTGCTGCTGTACGCCTCCGGGCGAAAGTGCCCATCGCGGGTGAACCGGCTTCGCCGGTCCACGAGTTCCGCTCTTGGGCACCTTCCGCCCGCCGGCTCGCCAAGCGCCTCCCGGGCTCGTCCTCATTGGCTGCTTTTCGGCTGGAGCGGGAGAGGCGGAGCCGGGCGTTGGCGTAACCTCGCGGCATGCCGCCCGGCACCTATGTCGCGTTCGTTCAGGCGGAGGAGGCTGCTCCGCCCGGGTGGATTGCTTGGGACCCCATCGCCTCCGACGACGGGCGGTTGCTCCTCGACCACGACGAGGCGGTTGCCGTTCGGGATGCGTATCTCGAGGTGAACGGGCCTCGGCAGACGGCGATCATGCTCGCCCTCACCGAGGACGGTGAGGAGTCGCACGTGGGCCGCTGCATCCGCGAGGGGGCCCTGCGGGTCGAGACCTTCGTCGGCACGAGCCCGCAGGTCACACCCGCCGAGATGAGCGAGGTGCTCGTGGAGGCGGCGGGGCTCACCGATGACGAGGCGCCCTACGACTCGCTCGTGCCCGTGCGGGTGGACGTGCTGATCGAGCGCTTCGGCAGGCGCTTCGACGATCGCTCGCCGAACCTCGAGTTCGGCCTGGACCACTACGCGATGCTCGTCGGCGGTCGCCGCTGGCGGGCGTCGAACGGAGTAGAGATGTATGGATTCCCCCGTGAGCTCTTCCGCTGACGACGTCACCTTCACCTCGCTGAACCCGGACAGCGGCGAGCGCTTCCAGTCGCTGCGCAGCGAGCTCGGCGCCAGCGCATTCGGCATGAATCTGATCGTGCTCCAGCCGCGCGAGCGCGGCCGCGTCCACGCCCACCGCGACCAGGAGGAGATCTACCTGGTGCTCGAGGGCGAGCTGACGCTGATCGTGGATGGCGGGGAGCACACGCTGGCGCGGCACGAGCTCGCCCGAGTCCCGCCCCCGGTCCGCCGCCAGATCGCCAACAAGGGCCCGGACCGACTGCTGCTCCTGGCCCTGGGCGGAGCAGGCGAGCACATCGCCCGCGACGGCATCGCCTGGGAGTCCTGGGAAGAGGGCGGCGAAGGCCACAGCCCGCAGGACGTGCCGCTGCCGGAAAAGCTGCCCGGCTGAGAAGTCGGGCCCTGCACCAAACGCCCACAAGCCGGTTCACCCGCGAGGGCGCCCCTCAGCCGAGCGGCGTACCGCGGCGTCCAGGTAAGGTTCCGCGACCTTGAGTGAGCTCAACCTCATCCTGGTGGGTCCTCCAGGCGCCGGAAAGGGGACACAGGCGGAGCGCCTCGTCGAGGACTTCGACCTGCCCTACTACGCCACGGGCGACATCCTCCGCAGCGCGGTCAAGGAGGGCACCGACCTGGGCAAGAAGGCCAAGGAGTACATGGACCGGGGCGACCTCGTGCCCGACGACGTGATCTGCGGAGTGATCATGGAGCGGATCGACAGCCCCGAGGCTCGTGACGGCTTCCTGCTCGATGGCTTCCCGCGCACCGTCGGCCAGGCCGACGTGCTCGAGCGCGGCCTGAACGAGCTCGGACGCAAGCTCACCGCCGCGTTGCAGCTCGACGTGCCCGACGAGGAGGTCATCCGGCGCCTGTCCGGCCGGCGCGTATGCGTCAAGAACGGGCACCTCTACCACGTCGACTTCGATCCACCCAAGCGCGAGGGAGTGTGCGACCAGGACGGCTCACGCCTGATCCAGCGCGATGACGACAAGCCCGAGACGATCCAGCGCCGGCTCGACGTGTACCACGAGCAGACGCAACCGCTCGTGGCCTACTACGAGGATCGGGGCGTGCTCCGCCGCTTCGACGGAAGCCGCCCGCCGGGCGAGGTGCACGACCACATTCGCGCCTCGCTCGCCACGCTGAAGCTCGAAGACGAGCTGTAAGCGCAGCTGACACAGTCTGCAAAACTCTCTCGGGTGATCCAGCGCAAGACACCGGAGCAGATCGAGCAGATGGCGGCGGCGGGGAGCATCCTCGCGCGCACGCACGATCTGCTCGCCTCGAAGGTGCGGCCTGGAATCACCACCGGCGAGCTCGACGACATCGCTGAGCGCTTCATCCGCTCGAAGGGCGCCGAGCCGTCCTTCAAGGGCTACCGGGGCTTCCCGGGCTCGATCTGCGCGTCGCCCAACTCGATGATCGTGCACGGGATCCCGGGCGATTACACCCTCGACCGCGGCGACATCATCTCGATCGACATCGGAGTGACCTACAACGGCTGGGTCGCGGACGCGGCCGTCACTCTGCCGGTTGGCCCCGTGAGCCCGATCGCGCACCGGCTGCTCGACACGACCAAGGCATCGCTGTTCGAGGGCATCGAGCAGGCGCGAGCGGGCAACCACCTCGGCGCGGTCTCGCATGCGATCCAGCAGCGCGTCGAGAAGGACGGCTTCTCGGTGGTGCGCTCGCTGGTGGGACACGGGATCGGCCGCGAGATGCACGAAGAGCCGCAGATCCCCAACTACGGCGAGCCGGACGACGGGCCGGTGCTCGAGGAGGGCATGGTGCTCGCGATCGAGCCGATGGTGACCGTCGGCGCGCATCCCATCCGGGTGGGCGGCGACAACTGGTCGGTGTACTCCCAGGACGGCTCGCTCGCTGCCCATTTCGAGCACACCGTGGCGGTTACGTCCGACGGGCCGCGCATCCTCACCCCCTGGCATATCGAGGAACAGGCCCGGGCCGCGTAGCGCGCGACTAGCGCCAGCGCGCCAACTTAGGCCAATTCCCCTGCAACGTCCGGGCGGCCCGCTCCGGTGAGACGGCCCTGCTATCTTTCTCTGTCGCAGTCGGGCGCGAAGCCGTCTCCTGGGCTTTGCGCCATTCCTCTTATTTACGCGATTGGATAGCGGAGCATGAAGGTCCGAGCCTCGGTCAAGCCCATGTGCGAGAAGTGCAAGATCATCCGCCGGCACGGCGCGGTGCTCGTGATCTGCCAGAACCCGCGTCACAAGCAGCGTCAGGGCTAGCGGAGCACAGAATTTGGCACGTATCGCAGGCATAAACATCCCTCTCAACAAGCGCGTTGAGATCGGGCTCACATACATCTTTGGAATCGGGCAGTCGAAGGCCCGCGAGATCCTCAAGAAGGCAGGGGTGAGCCCGGACACCTACGTCCGCGACCTCACCGACGACGAGGTCTCGAAGCTCCGCGACGTGATCGATCGCGAGCTCGACGTGGAGGGCGACCTCCGCCGCGAGACCTCGCAGAACGTGAAGCGCCTGATGGAGATCGGCGCCTACAGGGGACTGCGCCACCGCCGGGGACTCCCGGTGGACGGACAGCGCACCAAGACCAACGCGCGCACCCGAAAGGGCCCCAAGCGCATGCAGGTCGCCGGTAGGAAGAAGGTGAAGAAGTAGTGGCGCAGCAGAGGCCCGGTCGCGGGCGCGGCCGCCGCAGGGTCAAGAAGAACATCCCCTTCGGCCAGGCTCACATCAAGACCAGCTTCAACAACACGATCGTGTCGCTCAGCGACAAGGACGGCAACGTGATCGCGTGGGAGTCCGCCGGCGGCGCCGGCTTCAAGGGCTCCCGCAAGTCCACCCCGTTCGCCGCGCAGGTCACCGCCGACTCTGCCGCGAAGAAGGGGATGGAGCAGGGACTTCAGAAGGTCGAGGTCTTCGTCAAGGGCCCCGGCTCGGGCCGCGAGACCGCGATTCGCTCGCTCCAGGCTGCCGGCCTCGAGGTCACGAGCATCCGCGACGTCACGCCTCAGGCCCACAACGGCTGCCGGCCGCGCAAGCGGAGGCGTGTCTGATGGCGCGCGATCGCGGAGCCCAGTGCAAGCAGTGTCGCCGCGAGGGCATGAAGCTCTACCTGAAGGGCGAGCGCTGCCTCACGGACAAGTGCGGCGTCGAGCGTCGCTCGTACCCGCCGGGCGACCATGGCCGCGGCCGCCAGAAGCAGTCCGAGTACCGCCTGCAGCTTCGTGAGAAGCAGAAGGCCCGCCGTTTCTACGGCGTGCTGGAGAAGCAGTTCCGCGCTTATTACGACAAGGCCAGTCGCGCGCCCGGCGTCACGGGCGAGAACCTCTTGCGGCTGCTCGAGACGCGTTTCGACAACGTGCTCGTGCGGCTCGGGTTCGCCGCCTCGCGGCGCCAGGCCCGCCAGCTCATTCTTCACGGACACTGGACGATCAACGGACGCCGGGTGAACATCCCGTCGTACCGGGTTCGCCCCGAGGACATCATCGCGCTGAAGGCGACCTCCTCCGACGGGGCCCAGACAGTGATCCGCGACGCCACCGAGCTCACGGCTGTCGTTCCGGCCTGGCTTCAGGCCGACCACGACGGTCTCACGGCGAAGGTGCTGCGCCTGCCGGAGCGCACCGAGATCGACACTCCGGTGCAAGAACAGCTCATCGTCGAGCTGTATTCGAAGTAGTTGTTGACGCCGCCCCGCAGCCCGTAGTCGGGCGCGGCACCGCGGCGCCACCCGAAGCGAAGGACACCACTCATGCTCGAGTTCCAGACCCCTCAGATCTCCGCCGAGAAGGTGGAGGAGAACCACGGCACTTTCACAATCGAGCCGCTCGACCGCGGCTTCGGCTACACGTTCGGAAACTCGCTTCGCCGGGTGCTCCTCTCCTCGCTGGCCGGCGCAGCCGTCACCAGCGTCAGGATCGAGGGCGTGGCGCACGAGTTCTCCACCATCTCGGGCGTGAAGGAGGACGTGACCGACATCGTCCTCAACCTGAAGGAGATCGTCTGCCGGATGCACACCGACGCCGCCGAGGTCGAGGTTCCCCTCGTCGCGAGCGGCCCCGGTGACATCACCGCCAAGGACATCGACCTGCCCTCGGGCGTCGAGATCCTCAACCCGGACGCGCACATCGCGACTCTCGAGAAGAAGACCAAGCTCGAGATGTACCTCACGATCGGGCGCGGTCGTGGCTACTCCCCGGCGGAGGAGAACAAGACCGACGACCAGCCCATCGGCGTGATCCCGATCGACTCGATCTTCTCGCCGGTGAAGCGCGTCGCCTACCAGGTCGAGGCCGCCCGCGTGGGCCAGCGCACCGACTACGACAAGCTCACTCTCGACATCGAGACCGATGGCTCGGTCGAGCCGCAGGCCGCGCTGCGCGAGGCCGCGGAGATCCTGATCCAGTCGCTCGCGATCTTCACCGATCCCGAGCGGCTCGAGCAGCTCCGTGGCAGCGTCGACGGCCTCGGCGGCGACCAGGGCGCAGGCGGTGCTCCCGCCGGCGGCCGCGCTCCCGACGGGATGGACGACATCCTGATCGAGGAGCTCGAGCTCGGCGTCCGCTCGTACAACTGCCTCAAGCGTGCCGGCATCCAGACCGTCGGTGAGCTGCTGCAGAAGTCCGAGTCGGAGCTCGCCGCGATCCCGAACTTCGGTCGCAAGTCGATCGAGGAGGTCGTCGAGACCCTCGAGGCGCGCGGGCTGAACCTGCGCCAGGGCTAGTCGCTCTCTAGACTCCGGACGCCATGCGCCACCAGAGGACACGCAACAAGCTCAGCCGCAGTGCCTCGCACCGCAAGGCGCTGATGCGCAACCTCGCGCGCGAGGTGATCGAGCACGAGCGGATCAAGACGACCGAGGCGAAGGCCAAGGCCGTCAAGCCCGAGGTGGAGAAGCTCATCACGCTTGCCCGGCGCGGCGACATCCACGCCCGCCGGCAGGCGGCGTCCTGGCTCGGCCAGTCCGACGCCGAGGTGAAGGGCGTCGTGTACAAGCTTTTCGAGGAGATCGCTCCGCGCTACACGGACCGTCCCGGCGGCTACACGCGGATCCTGAAGCTCGGGCCACGCCGGTCGGACTCGACCGAGATGGTCTTCCTCGAGCTCGTCTAGGCGGGTGACGTCCAGGGTGGACGTCGAGAAGCTGAAGGAGGGCACCCGCAAGGGCTGGTCGGAGGGCGACTACTCGCTCATCTCCGAGCTCCTGCGCCCAGTGGCGCGCGTGCTCGTGGACGAGTGCGCGATCTCCGCCGGCCAGGATGTGCTCGACGCAGCGGCCGGCGACGGCAATGTGGCGATCGCGGCGGCCGAGGAGGGCGCCTCGGTGACCGCCTGCGACATCACGCCGCTGATGGTCGAGCGCGGCCGCGCGCGCAGCCAGGCCGGGGGTGTGGACATCGAGTGGGTGGAGGGCGATGTCGAGGCCCTGCCGTTCGGCGACCGGTCGTTCGATTGCGTCACGTCGGCGTTCGGCCTGTTCCTCGCCCCGCGGCCGGAGCTCGCGGCGAGCGAGGTGTTCCGGGTGCTCCGTCCCGGCGGCACGCTCGGCATGACGGCCTGGACGCGCGAGGGGTTCATGGGCCAGGTGTTCGAGATGAACGGCCGCTTCGACCCCGGCCCGCCCGGGCTACCAGCGACGATGGACTGGGGGGACGACGGCGTGGTGCGCCAGCGGCTCAAGGGCCTCGCGAGCTCCGTCCGCACCGACCGGCGCCCGCTGCGCTGGAAGTTCGACTCGCCGCAGGAGTACTGGGACTTCCTCGGCAACTCCGGCCCCACGGCGGCCCGCCGCGCCGCGCTCGAAGCCGGTGTGGTCGACCAGATGCGCTCGGCGCTCTTCGAGATCATCGACCGCTTCAACCTGGTGGACGACGGCCGCGTTGTCGTCGACACCGAGTACATGCTCACCGTGGCGCGCAAGCGCGGCTGACACTGACTTCGCGCCTGCTGATCGAGTACGACGGCTCCGGCTTCTCCGGCTGGGCCGCTCAGCCGGGACTCCGGAGCGTGCAGGGCGAGCTGGAGACCGTCCTCGCCGCGCTGCTTCACCGTGACGTGCAGCTCACGGTGGCGGGGCGCACCGACACGGGTGTGCACGCGCGCGGCCAGGTGGCGAGCCACGAGGGCGAGCCGGCGGCCGTGCGCGGCCTGAACGCCCTGCTGCCCGACGACATCGGCGTGCTCGAGAGCGCCGAGGCGCCCGACGGCTTCGACGCCCGCCGCGACGCCCGCTCCCGCACGTACCGCTATCGCCTGCTGGCCCGTCCAGCCCCGAGCCCGTTCGAGCGGCGGCGCGCACTGCACTGGCCTCATCAGCTCGACCGCGAGGCACTCCACGCCTGCGCCGCCGCCATCGCGGGCACGCACGATTTCACCGCCTTCACGCCGACCCAGAGCGACCACGTCCGCTTCGAGCGCGACGTGATGCGGGCAGAGTGGCTCGAGGAGCCGCGCGACGTGCTGGCCTTCTGGATCGAGGCCGACACCTTCATGCGGCACATGGTGCGGACGCTCGTGGGCTCGATGCTCTGGGTGGCCCGCGGCCGCTTCGACGTGGACTGGTTCGAGCGCCTGCTCGACGGCCGGCCGCGCTCCGAGGCCGGCGACACGGCGCCGCCGCACGGCCTCTACCTCGAATCCGTGCGCTACTGAGGCGCTGACTATTCTCAGATGGCGGGCATGAAGGTCCTTCTCACAAACGACGACGGAATAGGCGCGAAGGGGCTGCACGCCCTGCGCCGTGCCCTGCTCGAAGTGCCGGGCATAGAGCTGTCGGTGATCGCGCCGGACTCGAACAGGAGCGCCACGGCGAGGAGCATCACCACCCGCACGCCACTCACGGTCGAGGAGGTCGCGCTCGGCGACGGCACCACTGGCTTCGCCACCGACGGCACGCCTGTCGACTGCGTGCGCTTCGCCGCGCTGGGGCTGGTGGACCCGCCTGACCTGATCGTCTCCGGCATCAACCACGGCGCCAACCTCGGCGACGACATCACCTATTCGGGCACGGTGGCGGCTGCGCTCGAGGGTGTGGTGCTCGGCATTCCGGCGATCGCGGTGTCGCAGCAGTCCGACAGGCGAAAGGTCGACTTCCGTGAGGGCGGCGAGTTCGACTTCGAGCCGGTCGCGGCATTTGCGGCGAGAATCGTCGAGGAACTCGAGGAAGTGCCGTTCCCCGACGACACCCTGCTCAACATCAACGCGCCGGCTGGGGAGATCACGGGCGCGCGCGTGTGCCGGCTCGGCAAGCGCATCTACCACGACCAGCTCGAGCTCGAGAGCGAGGACGAGGACGGGCGGCGGGTTTACAGGATCTACGGCCGCGACCCGGGCTACGAGGAGGAGGAGGGGACCGACTTCGAGGCCATCGCGGCCGGCTGCATCGCCGTCACGCCGCTCCACTTCGACCTCACCGACGAGGCAGGGATCGAACAGCTGTCCGGATTCGAGCTGGAGCGCCTGCTCAGGCCGGCGGCACGAGAGGTTGAGTAGCCCGGCGGAGCGCGCGGCGGAGCTCCGCCGCGAGATCGAGTTCCACAACCACCGCTACTACGTGCTCGACGACCCCGCGGTGTCGGACGAGGTGTACGACGCGCTGCTCAACGAGCTGCGCGACATCGAGCGCGAGAACCCCGAGCTGCTCACTGCCGAATCTCCGACGCAGCGCGTGGGCGCGCCGCCGCTCGAAAAGTTCGCCCAGGTGCGGCACCTCCAGCCGATGCTGTCGCTCGCGAACGCTCGCAGCGAGGAGGAGCTGAGAGCGTGGGAGAAGCGCGTGCGCAACCTGCTCGAGAAGCAGGGCGTGGAGGACGCGCAGCTCGAATACGTCAGCGAGCCGAAGATCGACGGCCTCGCGATCTCGCTTGTGTACGAGGACGGCGTTCTGGCGCGCGGCGCGACCCGCGGCGACGGCGAGATCGGCGAGGACGTGACCCAGAACCTGCGCACGATCAAGGCCATTCCGCTGCGCGTCGAGGACGCGCCGCGGCTGCTCGAGGTGAGGGGGGAGATATACCTGCCGCGGAGCGCCTTCGCGCGCCTGAACGAGCAGCGCGCCGAGGCAGGCGAGCCCACCTTCGCCAATCCGCGCAACTCGGCCGCAGGCTCGATCCGCCAGCTCGACCAGTCGGTCGCCGCCTCTCGCCCGCTCTCGATCTGGTGCTACGGCACCGGAGCCGTCGAGGGCGTCGAGTTCACCACACACAAGGAATCGCTCGACTGGCTGCGAGATCACGGCTTCAAGGTGAACCCGGACGTTCAGGTGCACGCCGACGTGGACAGCCTCGCCGCTCGCTGCCGCGAGTGGGAGGAGCGCCGGGAGTCGCTCGACTACGAGATCGACGGCGTGGTGGCGAAGGTGAACGACCTGGCGCTCCAGCGCGCTCTGGGCGTCGTGGGCCGCGAGCCGCGCGGCGCGATCGCGTGGAAATTCCCGCCGATGACCGCCACCACCGTTCTCAACGACATCGGCTGGAACGTGGGCCGCACCGGCCACATGGTGCCGTTCGCGATTCTCGAGCCGGTGCAGGTCTCGGGCGTCACGGTGAAGCTCGCGACGCTCCACAACGAGGAGGACCTGCTGCGCAAGGACATCCGCCCGGGCGACGAGGTGGTCGTGATGCGCGCGGGCGACGTGATCCCGCAGGTCGTCTCGCCCAGCCCGGCGGCCCAGCGGAACCCCAACCGCAAGCCGCGGGAGTCCGCGCTGCCGCCGGAGAAGTGCCCGGCGTGCGGGACGCCCACGATCAAGCCGGAGGGCGGCGTCTGGACGATCTGCCCCAACCGGGAGAACTGCCCCGGCCAGGTGCTCCAGGCCGTGAAGCATTTCGTTGGCGCGATGGACATCGACGGCTTCGGCGAGGAGACGGCGATCCGCTTCCTGGGCGAGGGCGTGATCGACGGCATCGCGGGCATCTACGAGCTCGACGAAGAGAAGCTCACGGAGCTCGAGGGGTTCGGCGAGATCTCGGCGCGCAACCTGCTCGCCAACATCGAAGCATCCAAGGAGCAGCCGTTCAACCGCGTGCTGTACGGCCTCGGCATCCCGGGCATCGGCTGGGTGAACGCCCGGGCGCTCGCCACGCGCTTCCGCTCGATCGACGCGCTGATGGAGGCGACCGCCGAGCAGATCCAGGAGACCGACGGGATCGGGCCCGTGCTGGCCGGCACGATCGAGGGAACCCTGAGGGAGGAGCACACACGCGACCTGGTGCGCCGGCTGCGCGACCACGGGCTGACGATGAAGGAGGAGGGCCACGCGCCCCAGGCCGACGGTCCGCTCGTGGGCAAGACAGTCGTTCTCACCGGCACGCTGCCCGAGCTGTCGCGCGAGCGCGCCGCCGAGCTGATCGAGCAGGCGGGCGGCAAGGTGACAGGATCGGTGTCGAAGAAGACCGACTACGTCGTCGCCGGCGACGATCCGGGCTCGAAGCTCGCCAAGGCGCAGGAGATCGGCACCGAGGTGCTCGACGAGGGGGGCCTGCGAGCGCTGTTGCAGGGCTGACGCCGTCTCGCCATCCCTGGCGGTTTGACCTACGCTGGCTCGATGGGAGAACAGCACCCGGAGCGCCCGTTCTATCTGGGCGCTGCCTTCTTTCTGGTGCTCGACCTGCTGCTGATCGCGTCGAGCCACGGAGCCTCGTGGCGGGCGCTTCTGCCTGCCGTCGCACTGGTGCTGCTGTTCCTGGGGCTCAAACGCCGCAGGGAGGAGCAGCGCGAGGGGCGCCGCCGCTTCTAGCCGCTGTAGGCCGCTAGCGCGTTGGCCATGCGGTCCTGAAGCGACCGCGCGCCCGTCACGCCCACGCGGTTCATCAGGAAGGAGAAGGCGATCAGGTCGCCGCCTCGGGACTGGCAGAAGCCCGAGAGGGCGCTCACGGTGCTGAGCGTGCCGGTCTTCGCGTGGCAGCGCCCCTTGGCCGCGCCGCTGCGCATCCGGTCGTGCAGCGTCCCGTCGACACCGGCGACCGGCAGCGCGTCGAATACGTCCTGAAACTCGGGCCGCGAGCGCAGCGTGTTCAGTAGGCCCACCACGGTTCGCGGCGAGGCGACATTGCCCCGCGCGAGCCCGGAGCCGTCCACGATCCGTGCCCTCAGTCCGAGCCGCTTCGCGAATGACCGCGCGGCCCGAGCGCCGGCCGCCGTGGTGCCCTGGGCTCCCTCGAGTCCCGCCAGGTCCTTGAGGAGCGTCTCGGCGAAGAAGTTGTCGGAGGGCTTCAGGGTGAGGCGCACCAGGCGCGACATCGGCGGCGACTGCTCCGTCGCGATCGGCGCGGCCTCAGGGGGTGCGACGCCGGCCTGGGCATGGCCGCGAACGCTGATGCCGCGGCTCTCGAGCGCCTTCTCGAGCTGAAGGGCGGCGTACGCCGGCGGATTGGCCTGGTAGCCGCTCGTGCCGAGCCCGCGGTTGAAGGACAGGCCGCTCAAAGGGCCGACGTCGGTCGAGACGCCGAAATGCGAGTCGGGACCGCCGCGGAGGGAGTCGAATCGCGACTCGTCTCCGAAGATGCGCCCGCGCACGGAGGTGATCCCGGCGGCCTCGAGCTCATCCGCGAGCACCTCCACCGTGGCGCCGCCGCCGTAGTTGCGCTTCACGAAGGCGTCGCTGCCGAAGGTCGGATCGCCGCCGCCCACGAGGTAGAGATCCCCCGGCCAGGTGCCGTCCGGCTGGCCCTGCCCGATCCCCTTGACGGTCGTGGCCAGTGTGGCCGTGCTGCCGTAGCCCGCGAGTGCCGCGCTCGTCGTGAACAGCTTGGTGTTCGACGCGAGGATGCGCGCGCTGTCCTGCCGGGACCGGAATAGCACCTTCTGACTAGTGGCATCGAGCACATAGGCGCCGGAGCTGCGACCTGCGTGGCGCATGGCCGAGGCCAGCACCCGGCGAAGCTTCGAGTCCTGGGTCTGCGCCGCCGCGGCGGCGGGCACGAGCAGCACGGCCGCGAGGGCGGCGAGCAGGCAAAGACGGCGCATCCTCGGGTCGAAACACGGCACGGCGGGCGAGAGTAGCGGTGCCAGCGGCCGCCCAGCGCCCGGGCTGCTGCGATAATCGATGTCCGAGGATGGGCAACGTCGTAAAGCTCGAGAAGCCCGCACGGGGGCGTGCGGCAGGGGGCGGCCAGACCGCGCGGAGGCGCAGGCGGCGCTCGAAGACCGCGCTCGTGCTGGGCGGCGGCGGCTTCACCGGCGGCGTCTACGAGATCGGCGCGCTGAGGGCCCTCGACCTCCTGGCCGTGAACCGCACGGTCAACGAGTTCGACATCTACGTGGGCACGAGCGCCGGCTCGTTTGTGGCCAGCCTGGCCGCCAACGGGGTAACACCCGAGGAGATGATGCGCGTGGTGAACCAGCAGGTTCCCACGCCGTTCCACGACATCGACCTCGGCACGCTGCTCAGGCCGAATTACCTCGATTTCGCCAAGAGCACGGCGCTGCTGCCGCTCCGGCTCGTGGGAATCCTCCGCACGATGGCGTCCAACCTGAACTCGGTCTCGTTGATGGACCTGATGGTGGGGCTCGCCGAGGGGCTGCCGGCGGGCATCTACAACGGCTCGGGAATCGAGCGCTACCTCATCGACGTGCTCGGCGACCTGGACCGGACCACCGACTTCCGGGAACTCAAGAACGAGCTCTTCCTCACGTCCACCGACCTCGACACGTGCGAGCGCATCATCCTCGGCGAGGCGGGTTGGGACGACATCTCGATCCCGAAGGCCGTCGCGGCCTCCACCGCGCTGCCCATGGTCTACAAGCCCGTCGAGCTCAAGGGCCGCCAGCTCGTGGACGGCGGCATCGGCTCAACCACCAACCTCGACATCGCGGTCGAGAAGGGCGCGAAGTTCGTCGTGGTCGTGAACCCGCTGGTGCCCTACGTGAACGACTTCCAGAAGCTCATTCCGACAATGCTCGGCAGCCGCGTGCGCCGCGTGTCGGACATCGGTTTCCCGCAGATCGGCTACCAGGCGTTCAAGATGCTCGCTCACCAGCGCCTGCACGAGGCGGTGCGCCAGTGGGAGGAGCGCTACCCAGGTGTCGACATCATCCTGATCGAGCCCGATCCCGACGACGAGCTGATGTTCCAGACGAACATCCTCAACTTCACGAAGCGCGTGGACATCGCCCGCCACGGCTTCGAGTCGGTCACCTTCAAGCTGGCGAAGGACTACGAGCGCTTCCGCGCGACCTGTGCGAAGCACGGGATCGAGATCTCGGCCACGCGCGTCCGCAAGGTGATGCGCCACCTCGAGCGCGCCGAGGCGGAGAAGACGCGCGCCTGGCGACGCATCCTCGAGCAGACGACCGGCACGCTGCTGCGCCAGTCCGAGGACGCGTAGCTCGAGACGGGCGCTCAGCGCAGGCGGCCGGCCAGCGCGATCAGCAACACGACCGCCGCAAGCGCGATCAGCGCCTCCGGCAGCCCGCCGACCGCTGCCGGCGGCCACGTCATCTGACGATGCCGGCGAGCGCCTCGAGCAGCCGCTCGGTCGCCGCGGCGCCGCGGATGGCCGCGCGCACGTGGTGGTCGTCGCCGAGCGGGCCGCCCGGCGCCACGACCACGCCGGCCCGCTCCAGCCTGGCGGCCAGCTCGGAGCCCGTGAGGCCGGGAGCGCGGAGCCACACGAAGTTCGCCTGGCTGTCCGGCGCGTCGACGGGCATGTCGTGCAGCGCGTCGAGCAGCCGCTTGCGCTGCACGAGTACGAGCATGCGCCGCCGCTGCACCTCGTCGTCGCCGATCCGGAGCGCCTGGCTCATCACCGCCTGGGTGAGCGCGTTCACGCCGAGCACCGGCGCGATCGCGTCGAGCAGCCGTGCCGTGCCGGCCGAACCGACCGCGTAGCCCGCGCGCAGCCCCGACAGCCCGTAGATCTTCGAGAAGGTCCGGAGCACGAGCACGCGCGGGTGCTGGTCCACGAGCCGCAGCACCGCGTCCTCCTCCTCCACGTCCTGGAACTGCGCGTAGGCCTCGTCCATGAGCAGGTGCGCCTTGTCGGGCAGCCCCGCGGCGAGGCGCGCCACGTCGGCGCGCGGCACGTAGGTGCCGGTGGGGTCGTTCGGGTTGCAGAGCACGACGACTCGCGTGCGCTCGCCGCAGGCCGCGAGCAGCGCGTCCACCTGCGCGCGGCCGCCGGCGAGGTCCACGGCCACCGGCCTCGCGCCTGCG
>JBJMLG010000041.1:0-21967 GCA_045805385.1 Thermoleophilaceae bacterium | reverse complement strand
GCGATCGAGGAATCGATCCGGCGGCTGGGCGCCGTGCGGATCGCGACCAAGTACCCGCGCATCGCCACGCGCCACTTCTCGGAGACCGGCCGCCAGGCCGAGATCGTCGAGGTGAAGGGCTCCGTGGAGATCGCGCCGCTGACCGGCCTCGTCGCCGCAATTGTGGACCTCACCGCCACCGGCAAGACGCTTGTGGAGAACCGGCTCGTGGAGCGCGAGGAGATCGTCGTGTTCAGCGCACGCCTGGTCGCGAAACCTGTCGCGCACAATCTCAAGGCCGCGGCCATCGACGACCTCGTTGCGCGTATCCGCTCGCTCGACGGAGCGCTCGCATGAGACTCCGCGCCGTCAGGTTCGGCCCGGGAGCGGGCGCCGCCGAGGTACGGGCGATCGCTCCTGCGGCCGACGAGCCGGCCGCGGAGGTCGCCGACATCCTCGCCGACGTGCGCGACCGCGGGGACGCCGCCGTGCGGGAGTTGAGCGCGCGCTTCGACGGAACCGCGCCGGGCGAGCTACGCGTGCCGGACCAGGCACTCGACGCCGCGCTCGAGTCGCTCGACGCGGGCGTGCGGGACGGCATCGAGGCGGCGATCGCGAACGTGCGCGCCGCCGCCGAGGCGCAGCTGCGCGACCCGGTGTCGGTCGAGCTGGAGGACGGCCAGCAGATCGAATATGTGGAGGTGCCCGTGAAGCGGGCGGCTGCATACGTGCCCGGCGGCCGGGCGCCGTACCCCTCGACGGTCGTGATGTGCGCCGTGAGCGCCAGAGTGGCGGGCGTCGACGAGTTGGCGATCTGCGCGCCGCCCGGCCCGGACGGCCGCCCCGACGACGTGATCCTGGCGGCGTGCGCGCTGTGTGGCGTGCGCGAGGTGTACGGGATGGGCGGCGCCCAGGCGATCGCGGCGCTCGCCTACGGCACCGACAGCGTGCAGCCCGTGGACGTGATCGTGGGGCCCGGCAATCGCTACGTGCAGGAAGCCAAGCGGCAGCTGGCGGCCGCGCGGGTGGGCATCGACGGCGTGGCGGGGCCGAGCGAGCTCGTGGCCGTGGCCACGCGCGGTGCCGATCCGGAGTTGCTTGCCCTCGACCTGCTGGCCCAGGCCGAGCACGGGCCTGACGGGCTGCTCGCGCTGATCTCGCCGGACACGGAACTGCTCGACGCGACCGAGCAGGTGACCGTGCAGCTGGGCGAAGAGCTCACCAGCGTGCACGAGGCGCCGCTCGCGCTCGTGCACGCCGACGGCGCCGACGCAGCGGTGCGGCTCGCGGACGAGCTCGCGCCCGAGCACATGGAGCTCGTGGGCGAGGAGGCCGAGAACCTCGCCGGAACGGTGCGCTGCGCGGGCTGCCTGTTCGTGGGCGTGCAGGCCGGCGTGGCGTTCGGGGACTACGTGGCCGGCTCGAACCACGTGCTTCCCACCGGCGGCGCGGCGCGCTTCGCGAGCGGCCTATCGCCGGCCACATTCCGGCGGCGGATGGCTCGGGTATCTTTGCCCGGCGAGGCGGCTGCCCGCCTCGCGCCCGCGGGCGCGGCTCTCGCTCGCGCGGAGGGCTTCCCAGTACACGGCGAGTCGATGGAGCGGCGCGCGTGACGCGCAGCGCGGACATCTCCCGGACCACGAACGAGACCGACATCCGGCTGTCGCTGACGCTCGACGGCACGGGGGCCGGCACGCGCACCACCGGAGTCGGCTTCTTCGACCACCTGCTCGACGCGCTGGCGAAGCACGGCGCGCTCGACCTGGACGTGGAGACGAAGGGCGACCTCGCAACGGGCCCCCACCACACGGTGGAGGACACCGGGCTTGCGCTCGGCGCAGCGCTCGACGAGGCGCTTGGCGACCGCAGCGGCATCGTTCGCTTCGGGCACGCGGTCGTGCCGATGGACGATGCGCGAGCGAGCGCGGCGATCGACATCTCCGGCCGGCCGTACACCGCATTCGAAGCTGAGCTTGCGCCTGTGTCGATCGGCGGCTTCGACGCCGACCTGGCCGAGGAGTTCTTCCGGGCGGTGGCGAACAGCGCGAAGCTCACGCTCCACGTGAGCGTCGAGTGCGGTCACAACGCGCATCACATCGTGGAGGCGTCGTTCAAGGCGTTCGCACGGGCGCTGAGGGAGGCGGTCGCGATCGACCCGAACGAGTCGGGGGTGCCGTCCACCAAGGGGCTGCTGTGAGCTCGCTCGCCATCCTCGACTACGGCATGGGGAACCTGCGCTCGGTCGAGAAGGCGTTCGCCCATGTGGGAGTCGAGGCGCGAGTCACGCGGGATGCCGGCGAGATCTCCGGCGCGGCCGGGCTCGTGCTCCCCGGCGTGGGCGCGTTTCCGAAGGCCATGGAGGCCGTTCGCGAGCTCGGGCTCGACGAGCTGGTGCGCTCCGCCGAGGTACCTGTGCTCGGCATCTGCCTGGGCATGCAGCTCCTCTTCGACGAGAGCGCCGAGCTCGGAGGGGCCGAGGGTCTCGGGCTGCTGCCCGGCCGGGTGGAGGCGCTTGACGCCCCCGGCCTCAAGGTGCCGCAGATCGGCTGGAACGCAGTGTCGTGGCGCAGGCGCACGCCGCTCGACGAAGGGCTCGGCGCGGAGACCGCCTTCTACCATGTGCACTCGTTTGCGGCCCTGCCTGCCGACGAGGATGACGTGCTCGGCACGGCAACCTACGGCGGCGAGTTCGTGAGCGCCGTCGCGCGCGGGTCGGTGTTCGGCGTGCAGTTCCACCCCGAGAAGTCCGGGGCCGACGGTCTGCGCCTGCTGGCCAACTTCGCCTCGGGCTGCGGGCTCTCGCTGAGCCAGGCCGCATGATCCTCCTGCCGGCGATCGACATCCGCGGCGGCAAGGCCGTGCGGCTCGAGCGGGGCGACTTCTCGAAGGAAACCGCCTACTACGACGACCCGCTCGAGGCGGCGCGCTCGTTCGTTGAGGCGGGCGCGCGCTTCCTGCACGTGGTGGACCTCGACGGTGCGCGCGAGGGCGAGCCGATGAACCTTCACCATCTGCGCCGGATCACGATGGAGCTCGACGTGCCCGTCCAGTACGGCGGCGGCCTGCGCGACGTGGCATCCGTGCGCAACGCGCTCGGCGCGGGCGCTGCCCGCGTGGTCGTGGGCACCGCGGCGTACACGGACGCGGAGTTCCTGCAGACGATCGTGGAGACCTGGGGGCGCCGCGTGCTCGTCGCGGTCGACGTGCGCGAGGGTCACGTGTCGGTGTCGGGCTGGACGCAGGTGACGCAGATGCGGCCGGAGGAGCTGATCTCGCGTCTGCAGCTTCAGGGCGTGAATCAGTTCGTGTACACGAACGCGGACCGCGACGGCTTGCTCGGCGGACCTGACCTTGCGGAGGTGAAGCGCATCAGCGAGGTCGTGCGCGGGCGCTTCCTTTATTCGGGCGGGATCGCCTCCCTCGACGACCTCCGCGCGCTCAGGGACCTTCGCCTCCTGAACCTCGCCGGGGTGATCTCCGGCAAGGCGCTGTACGAGGGCTTCTTCACGATCGAAGAGGCGCACGAGGCCCTGAAGGAAGAGTGAGCGGATGCTGCTGAAGCGGGTGATCCCCTGCCTCGACGTGGACAAGGGCCGCGTCGTGAAGGGCACGAACTTCGTGGACATCCGCGACGCGGGTGACCCGGTCGAGCTGGCGGTGCGCTACCAGGACGAGGGCGCGGACGAGATCGTGTTCCTCGACATCACCGCGTCACACGAGAAGCGCGAGACGGTCGCTGCGCTGGCGCGGCGCACGGCCGACGACGTGTTCATCCCGTTCACCATCGGCGGCGGCGTGCGCAGTGCGGAGGACGCCCAGGCCGTGCTCGACGCGGGGGCCGACAAGGTGTCGGTGAACTCGGCGGCCGTGGCGCGGCCCGAGCTGATCGGCGAGCTGGCGGAGGTGTTCGGCGCGCAGTGCGTGGTGCTCGCCGTGGACGCGCGCCGCACGGCGGAGGGCGGCTACGAGGTGTTCGTGAACGGGGGCCGCACGCCGGTCGGGCGCGACGCGGTGGAGTGGATCCGCGAGGGCGTCGAGCGCGGCGCCGGGGAGATCCTGCTCACCAGCATGGATCGCGACGGCACGGAGGACGGCTACGAGCTCGAGCTCACACGCGCCGCCTCCGACGCGGTGGACGTGCCCGTGATCGCCTCGGGCGGCGCCGGCCGGCCCGAGCATCTGGTCGAGGCTGTGGAGGAGGGCGGCGCCGACGCGGTGCTGTGCGCGTCGATCTTCCACTACGGCGAATACACGGTGCGCGAGGCCAAGGAGGCCATGCGCGCGGCCGGGGTCCCGGTCCGGCTGTGACTGGCGAGCTTCGCGAGCGGGTCGAGGCGATCCCGGGCATGGAGCGCGTGATCCCCGCGCTCGAGGGCCTGCCGCCCGCGTACCTCGTGGGCGGCGCCGTGCGCGACCTGCTGCTCGGCATCCCGAGCACCGACCTCGACGTCGTCGTGGAAGGGGACGCCGTGGCGGAGGCCCGGACGCTTGCCGAGCGGCGCGGCGGCGAGTTCGTGCGGCACGAGCGCTTCGGCACGGCGACGGTGCGCGCCGACGGGCTCACGCTCGACCTGGCGACGACCCGGCGCGAGAGCTACCCCGAGCCGGGCGCGCTGCCGATCGTGGAGCCGGCGGGCCTGCTCGAGGACCTCGCGCGGCGCGACTTCACCGTGAACGCGATGGCGATCGGGCTGACGGGCGACGACGAGGGCGTGCTGCACGATCCGCACGGCGGCCGCGAGGACCTGGATCGCGGCACGATCCGCGTGCTGCACGACCGCAGCTTCATCGACGATCCCACGCGGCTCCTGCGCGCGGTGCGCTACGAAACGCGGCTCGGCTTCTCGATGGACCCGGACACCGAGCGACTCGCGCGCGCTCAGGCGGAGGGCGACGGCTTCTCGACAGTGTCCGGGCCGCGCGTGCGGGACGAGCTGCTCGACCTGCTGCGCGAGCGGGACGTGGCCACCGCGGTGGAGCGGCTGCGTGAGCTCCGGCTCGACCGCGCGCTGCACCCGGCTGTCGCCGCGGACTCCGAGATAGCCGCGCGCGCTCGCGACGCCGCCGTGGAGATCGGCGCAGATCCGGCGCTGGCCGCCCTGGCGTCGTTCTTGACGCCCGACCCGGACGGGCTCAGCGAGTGGGTGGAGTCGCTGCATCTGGGCCGAGGGCCGAGCGCGGCGGTTCTGCGCGCGGCGCGGAAGGGGCCGCAGCTCGTGCCCGCGCTGCGGACCGACCTGCCGCCGTCCGCCGTCCACGCCCTGCTGCATTGCGAGCCGCTCGAGGCGCTCGCACTCGCCGTGGCGCTCGGCGCCCCGGAGCGCCCGGTGCTCGCGTATCTCGACACACTGAAGAACGTGAAGCTCGCGATCAGCGGCGACGACCTGGTGGCTGCCGGCGTGCCGCAGTCGCCCGCGATCGGCCGGGCGCTGCGCGAGACGCTGCGGCTCAAGCTCGACGGCGTGGTGTCCGGGCGCGAGGACGAGCTCGCCGCCGCCCTCGAGACCGCGCGGCAGTGGGAGGCCGAGGAGTGATCGAGCTTTCGCTGCGCGATGCGCGGGTGGCGTTCTCCACGCGGGAGGGAGGCGTGAGCAGCGGCCCGTACGAGTCTCTGAACCTGGGGTTCCTCACCGACGACGATCCGTCGAACGTTGACGAGAACCGCGAGCGCCTCGCAGCGACCGCCGGGCTCGAACGCGAGCGGGTGGCGATGGGCTGGCAGGTGCACGGGGCGGATCTCCTCGAGTGGGACGGGCCACCCGAGCGCGGCGGCTTCGCGCACCTCGGCGCCGAGATGCCGAAGGTCGATGGCCACGCCACGAACGCGCCGAATCTGGCCCTGTTGGTGCTCGTCGCCGACTGCCTGCCGGTGGCGCTGGCGGGCGAGGGGCGTGTGGCGATGCTTCATTGCGGATGGCGCCCGCTCGCCGCGGGGCTGGTGGAGAAGGCGCTCGCGACGTTCGATACGCCTCCAGCGGCAGTGATAGGGCCGGGTATCGGCAGCTGCTGTTACGAGGTCGGTCCTGAGGTGCTCGAGGCGTTCGCCGGCTTGGAGGGCGTCGCTTCCGGCGGGATGCTCGACCTCCGCGCGGTCGCTCGGCGAAAGCTCGAGGCCGGCGGCGTCACGCAGATCGAGGACGTGGACCTGTGCACGTCGTGCACCCCGGAGCTGTTTTTCTCTCACCGCCGGGACGGCGGGGTGACGGGTCGCCAGGCCGGGCTCGTGTGGAGGGAGGCGTGAGGCGCGAGTTCACGGGCCTGAGCGCCGATCGGGTGCGGGGCAACCTGGAGCGGGTACGGGAACGGATCTCGGACGCTGGGCGCGACCCGGCCGAGGTGGAGGTGCTCGCGGCGATCAAGTACGTGCCGCTCGACGAGCTCGGTGTGCTCGCAGAGGGCGGCATCACGCTGGTGGGCGAGAATCGCGCTCAGGACCTGGTGGCGAAGCGGGAGCGGTTCGCGGACGCGTTCACGTGGGACTTCATCGGCGCCGTCCAGAGTCGAAAGGTGCGCGACATCGCGCCGAACGTCCGGCTCATCCACTCGATCGCGAGCGAGTCGGCGCTCAGGCAGCTCGAGCGCTTCCCGGCTCCGGAGATCCTGATCGAGGTGAATCTGGCTGGTGAGGAGTCGAAGGAGGGCGTGGAGCCCTCCGAGATCGCGTCTTACATCGAGCGATCGCCCGTGCCGGTGACCGGCCTCATGACGATGCCTCCGTTTACAGACAGCAGCGAGGAGAGCCGGCCGTATTTCGCCCGTTTGGCCGAGCTGGCGGCCGAGCACGGGCTGCCGCGGCTGTCGATGGGCACGACCCAGGACTTCGATGTGGCGGTGCAGGAGGGCGCGACCATCATTCGCCTCGGCACCGTGCTGTACGAGTGAGCCGAGCGACGGTTCCCTCTAGGCGCCCGTCCGCCGCGCGAACTCCGCTATCGCCCGGGAGAGTTGGGCGCCCTGCCAGGCGATCGGCGACTTGCCGGGCTCCTCGACCATCAGCTCGGAGCGGCGCAGGCGCGAGTGGTACGCCTCGGCCACGCGCAGCGGATGGCCGGGATCCGATTCGTCGCGGCTCGCCACGATGAGCGTGGGCACGTCGAGGCCCTCGAGCGCCTGAAGCCCCTCGAACGGCCGCGAGCGCGGCACCTCCCGTAAGGCCTGGGCGACGGCGTCGAGGTCGCGGTGGCGCTCCAGCCGCTGCCGCGCGACCGTCACAGCAGTGTCGTGCCAGCGCGGGTCGGCGGGCGGCTTCATCGCCGCCAGGAACCCCTCGATACCGTCGCGCTCGAGCCCGTCCGCGAGCGCGTCCCAGTTCTCGTCCTCGGCATTGACAGAGCCGTCGAACGCCGGAGTGATCACCACGAGAGCGGAGACACGCTCCGGGTGCGCCAACCCGAACCGGAGCGCCGTGTGCGCTCCCATGGAAGCGCCGGCCACGACCGCCGACTCGATCCCGAGCTCATCCATCACTGCCGCCAGATCCGCGGAGAGCCCGTCGTACCCGTACGAAGCAGCCGGCGACGACTCGCCGTGCCCGCGGGCGTCGTAGGCGACGGCGCGGTAGCCGTTCCGTTCCAGGTGCTTCGACCCCATCACCACATAGCGGCGCGTGGCCGTCAACCCGTGGAGGAGCAGCACGGGAACGCCCTCGCCGGCATCTGTGCCGGAGAGGGAAACCTCGCCGGATTGCGCATTGAAATCGGTCATTTGGGCGATAGAACGCTGTAACGTGTAAACGAGAGGATTTCGCCGCTCCTGGGCGAATCACAGCACCCGATGGCGCTTCGCGACAGTTGGCACCGTGCACTCGTGTACTTCGGCCTGGCCGAGGAGGATGACGGCTACGACCGTGTAGAGGAGGAACTCGAGCCCGAGCACGAGCTCGAGGACCGCTACCGCGAGCGGCCGAACGTGCGCCGCCTGCAGAGCCGCCGGCGCCGCGACGAGTTCGACGACATCTTCGCCGACGACGAGCCCTCGGGCCGCGGCGGCCGCCAGACGCGCGTGCTGCGACCCGTCGCCGGCAACGGCCGCTCCGACGTGCAGGTGCACCTGGTGGTGCCGAAGAACTTCAACGACGCCCAGCAGATCGCCGACCAGTTCAAGGAGCAGATCCCGGTGATCCTCAACCTTCAGACCACGGACACCGAGCTGTCCAAGCGCCTGATCGACTTCGCCTCGGGTCTCACCTACGCGCTCGACGGCGGCATGCAGCGCATCGCCGACAAGGTCTTCCTTCTCACGCCGCGCAACGTGGAGGTCTCCGCCGAGGAGCGCGCGCGGCTGATGGAGAAGGGCTTCTTCAACCAGTCCTAGGGTCGGCGCGCCCGCGCCGTCCTATGCTTCGCGCGCCATGCGGATCGGCCTCATAGGCGCAGGGAACATGGCGAGCGCTCTCGCTCGCGGATTCGGCGAGCCCGTTCTCGTGTTCGACCCCCTTGCCGGGCGCGCCGAGGCGCTGGCCGAGGAGCTGGGCGGAGAGGCGCTCGCCTCGAATGCCGAGGTAGCCGAGCAGGCCGACGTGGTGTTCCTGTGCCACAAGCCGGCACAGCTCGGCGAGGTCGCGGAGGAAGCACGGGACAACGCCAAGGCGGTCGTCTCGATCCTCGCCGCCACGCCTGTCGCAAGGGTCGAGGAGGCCTATCCCGGCCGGCCGGTGTACCGCTTCCTTCCGAACATCCCGGTCGAGGTGAAGCAGGGAGTCTCGTGCTACGTGCCGGGCAGGTTTGCGGCTGAGGGCCCGGAGGCTGAGGTGCTCGGCCTGTTCGAGCGGGTGGGCGAGGTGGTGCGCCTGCCGTCCGAGCCGCTGATCGAGCCCGCCATGGCCCTGATGAGCTCCGGCCCGGCGTTCTTCGCGCTGGTGGTCGAGGCGCTCGTGGAGGCCGGCGTGAAGCAGGGGCTCACCCGCAACGACGCCGCGAGGCTCACGGTGGAGACCATGGGTGGCAGCGCGGCGGTGATCCGCCGCGAGGGCCTCGACGCCACCGCCCTTCGCACCCGGGTGACCTCGCCGGGCGGCGTCACGGCGCGCGGTCTGGCCGCGCTCGAGCGGGGCGGGCTGCGCACGGCCTTCGACGACGCCGTGGCCGCAGTCGTGGAGGCCACGCGATGACGCTGGTACTCGCCGTCACGCGCGACGACATCGCCTCCTACGTCGGCACGCTGATCATCGTCTACATCATCCTGATCTTCATCCGGATCCTCATGAGCTGGCTGCCCCGGATTCCCTACAACCGCTGGCTCGACATGTTCCTCACGTTCGTGAGGGAGGTGACGGATCCGTTCCTCAACCTCTTCAGGCGCGTGCTGCCGCCGATCCGCATCGGCCCGGGAGCAATCGACCTGAGCCCGACCATCGCGATCTTCGTGCTCTTCATCATCGAGCGGATCGTGGTCTCGGCCATCGCCGGCTGACGCTGTGACCGGATCGCCGCCGTACCTGTCCGAGCGCGACGGCTCGGCCCTCGTGCGGGTGCGCGACAAGCTGCTGCGCCTGGAGGGCCTCAGCGCCGCGCAGGCCCGGGAGCGGCTGCCATGAGCCCTCGCCTGCGCGCATGGCTCCTCGCGCTGTTCACGACAGTGCTGGTGATCGGCATCGACCAGGCGACCAAGGCGGCCGTGCGCTCGTCGCTGGCGCTCGGCGAGTCGCGCAAGCTGTTCCTCGGAATCGACCTGACGTACGTTCGCAACAAAGGCGTTGCGTTCGGCTTTCTCGGCGGCGGCGGCGCGGGCGTCACCGTGCTCACGCTCGTGGCCCTGCTGGCGCTGATGTCGTACTTCGTGCTGCGCACCACGACGCCGCTGCTATGGCTGCCCACGGGCCTCGTGCTCGGGGGCTCGCTCGGCAACCTCGTGGACCGCGCCCGCGACGGCGCAGTCACCGACTTCATAGACCCCGAGTTCTGGCCCGCGTTCAACTTCGCCGACATCTGCATCGTGACCGGGGTGCTCGGCCTGCTGTACGTGATCGAGCGGCCGCACCGCACGTGAGCGCGCGAATCGCCTTCACGGCCGGCGACGACGACGCGGGCCGGCGCCTCGACGCCAGGCTGGCCGAGGACCCGGCAGTCGGCTCGCGGGCGAAGGCGCAGCGGCTGATCGAATCGGGCGCGGTCACTGTCGACGGTCGCGCGCGCCAGAAGCGCCATCAGCTCAGCCCGGGCGAGTCGGTGGAGGCCGTGATCGAGGAGCGCCCGCCGGCAGATTCCCGGGGCGGCGCTGACGTGCCGTTCGAGGTGGTCTACGAGGACGACGACCTGATGGTGGTCGACAAGCCCGCCGGCGTGGTCGTGCACCCGGCGCCCGGCCATCCCGAGGGCACCCTCGCGCAGGCCCTTGCGGCCCGCGGCGCGGCCGGGGGTGACCCGCTCCGGCCCGGGATCGTGCACCGCCTCGACCGCGATACGTCCGGTCTGCTCGTGGTGGCGAAGTCCGAGCCCGTGCACCGGGCGCTTCAGCAGATGCTGCGCGAGCGGAAGATCACGCGCGAGTACCTGGCACTCGTCGAGGGCAGGCCCGCCTCGCGGACCGGCACGATCGACGCCGCGGTCGGCCGCGACCGCCGCGAGCGCACGCGGATGTCCACCCGCACGGACGCCGGCCGCGATGCGGTGACCCATTTCGAGCTGCTCGAGGCACTGCCTCGAACCAGCCTCCTGAAGGTGCGACTCGAGACCGGGCGCACCCACCAGATCCGCGCTCACATGGCGGCGATCGGGCATCCGGTGGTGGGCGATTCCCAGTACGGCGGGGCCGCGAGCGGGGAGCGCCTTGGGCTCGCGCGCCAATTCCTGCACAGTGCGACGCTCATGTTTGAGCATCCGACTCGTGGGGAAAATCTGCGGTGCGAGTCCAAACTACCCGTTGAACTGCGCCGTGCAATCGACGCAGCGCAACGGGAGCCAGCCTCCGAAGGGCCAGACGGAGGCTGAACATAGAACGGAGCGGGGCGGCTTTCGAGCCGCCTCGTCTCTTTCTGGGCGCGGTTGCCTATCCTTACGCGCTGCAAGTCCATCAACTACCCCGCCAGCGGGAACGCGGCCCTGCCCGGCAAACAAGCCGGGTCCGCGCACACGAAGCCGGCGGAATTCGCGTCACCCAGAACGACAAGGGAGTAAGCAGTGGCTCAGCAGGTGGGAATCAGGGAGCTGCTGGAGGCCGGAGTGCATTTCGGCCACCAGACGCGCCGGTGGAACCCCAAGATGCGCCGATTCATCTTCGGCGAGCGCGGCGGCATCCACATCATCGATCTCGAGCAGACAGAGCAGCTGCTCAAGAAGGCGCAGGACTTCGCCGGCGACATCGCCTCGCGCGGCGGCACGATCCTCTTCGTCGGCACCAAGAAGCAGGCGCGCGATGCGGTGAAGGAGGCGGCCACCGCGGCCGGCATGCCGTACATCGACCAGCGCTGGCTCGGCGGACTGCTCACCAACTTCCAGACGATCTCGAAGCGCATCAAGCGCCTCCACGACCTCACGGACTGGACGGAGAACGGCACGCTCGAGCTGCTGCCTACCCGGGAGCGGATCGGCGCGATCGCGGAGCGAGACAAGCTCGAGGTGAACCTCGGCGGGGTGCGCAACCTTCAGCGCCCGCCGGATGCGGTTTTCGTGGTGGACCTCAAGACCGAGGTGATCGGCGTTCGGGAGGCTCAGCGCCTGCGCATCCCGATCATCGGCCTCGTGGACACCAATGTGGACCCGGATCCGGTCACATATCCGATCCCGGGCAACGACGACGCGATCCGCTCGTGCAAGGTGATCGTGGATGCGATCGGCAGCGTTGCGGCCGAGCGCGCCTCGATCTTCCGCGCCGAGGAGGAGCGCGCGCGCCAGGAGCGCGAGGAGCAGGAGCGCCGCGAGGCCGAGGAGCGCGCCCGCCGCGAGGCGGAGGAGCGCGCCCGGCGCGAGGCGGAGGAGCAGGCGGCGCGCGAGGCGCAGCAGGCTCAGCAGGCCCAGCAGGCCCAGGCCGCTCAGCAACAGCAGGGCGAGGCGCCCGCCGCTCCGCAGGAGGAGGCAGCGGCGCCGGCAGAGGCACCGAATGAGACTCAGGAAGTGAGCCAGTAGTGAGCACCGCACAGATCAAGGCATCCGACGTGAAGGCTCTCCGTGACCGCACGGGCGCCGGCATGATGGATTGCAAGGCAGCCCTGCAGGAGGCGGGCGGTGATGTGGAGAAGGCCGTCGAGATCCTGCGGGTGAAGGGTCAGGCGCAGGCCGCCAAACGCGGCGCCCGCACGGCGTCCGAGGGCCTCGTGGACAGCTACATCCACGCCGGCGGCAAGATCGGCGTGCTCGTCGAGGTCAACTCCGAGACCGACTTCGTCGCGCGCAACGACGAATTCCGCGAGTTCGTGCGGGAGGTGGCCCTGCACATCGCGGCCGCCGCGCCCCAGTACGTGTCGGAGGACGAGGTGCCCGGCGAGATCCGCGAACGCGAGCAGCGCATCTACGAGGAGCAGGCACAGGACAGGCCGGAGCAGGCGCGTCCGAAGATCGTCGAGGGCCGCTGGCGCAAGTGGCTCGAGGAGAACGTGCTGCTCAACCAGGAGCACATCCGCGGCGACAAGCACGACGGCAAGACGATCGAGGACCTGCGTGCCGAGATCGCGGCGAACACCGGCGAGAACATCGTGATCAGGCGCTTCACGCGCTACGTCGTAGGCGAGGAGTAGCCGCTGCGATGACCGGCGAAGGGGGAGGGGACGGCGCGGCAGCTGGGCCCGCCTTTCGCCGCGTGCTGCTGAAGCTCTCCGGAGAGGCGCTGATGGGCGACCAGCCCTTCGGCGCCGATCCGGACCGCATCCAGGCGATCGCCCGCCAGATCCAGCTCGTGGTGGACCGTGGCGTGGAGATGGCCGTGGTCGTCGGCGGCGGCAACATCTACCGCGGCCTCCAGGGCGCCGCGGCCGGCATGGACCGCGCCACCGGCGACTACATGGGCATGCTCGCCACCGTCCTGAACGCGCTGGCGCTCCAGGACGCGCTCGAGAAGCTCGGTGCGCACACGCGCGTGCAGTCGGCGATCACGATCTCGGAGGTGGCAGAGCCCTACATCCGCCGCCGCGCGATCCGCCACCTCGAGAAGGGCCGGATAGTGATCTTCGCGGCCGGCACGGGCAATCCGTTCTTCACCACCGACACCGCTGCCGCACTGCGCGCGCTCGAGATCCACGCCGAGGCACTGCTCATGGCGAAGAACGGGGTGGAGGGTGTGTACGACGCGGACCCGCGCACGACCGCGGACGCGAAGTTCCTGCCCGAGATCACCCACCACCAGGCCATCGAGCGCCGGCTCGCGGTGATGGACTCCACCGCGCTCTCGCTCTGCATGGACAACTCGCTGCCGATCTACGTCTTCAACATCGACGACGAGCGCAACATCGAACGGATAGTGTCCGGCGAGCGAGTGGGGACAGTGGTGTCAACGTGAGCGAGCTGATCGATGAGCTACTCGACGATGCGGGCGGCCGGATGGCGAAGTCCGTCGAGTCCACGCGCAACGAGTTCTCGAGCGTCCGCACAGGCCGCGCGTCCCCGCACCTGCTCGACCGCGTTGCAGTCGACTACTACGGCGCCCAGACGCCGCTGAAGCAGCTCGCGAGCATCTCCGCGAGCGAGGCGAGGCTGCTCACCGTCACGCCCTACGACAAGTCCTCGATCCGCTCGATCGAGAAGTCGATCATGGAGTCCGACCTCGGCCTCACGCCGTCGAACGACGGCAACGTGATCCGGCTCACGATCCCCGAGCTCACGGAGGAACGCCGACGCGAGCTCGTGAAGATCGTGCGCGGGATCGCCGAGGAGGGCCGGGTGGCGGTCCGAAACGTGCGCCGCGACATCATGCACACGCTGCGCGAGCTCAAGCAGGAGGGGGAGGTCGGCTCCGACGAGGAGCACCGCGCCGAGACGGAGCTCCAGAAGCTCACGGACGGGCGCATCGCGGAGATCGACAGCTTCCTCGCAGGCAAGGAAGAGGAGATCCTCGAGGTATAGGGCGGCCGCCGCCCGCCCCGGTTCCATGTCCGCGCGCTACGTCGCCATCATCATGGACGGCAACGCGCGATGGGCGAAGCTGCGCGACCTGCCGGTGCTCGAGGGCCACCGCCAGGGCGCCCAGGCGCTGAAGCAGACGGTGCGAAACGCGGTGCAGCTCGACATCGAGGAGCTCACGGTGTACGCGTTCTCGACCGAGAATTGGACCCGACCCGACTGGGAGGTCCAGGGGCTCATGGTGATGTTCGCGGAGCTGATCGAGTCGGAGACGCCCGAGCTCGACGAGGAAGGCGTGCGCATGGTCTTCGTAGGCCGGCGGGACCGGATCTCCACCCGGCTGCGCGAGAAGATGGACTGGGCCGAGGAGAGAACCCGCGGGAACGACCGGATGACGCTCTACGTTGCGTTCGACTATGGGGGTCGCGCGGAGATCGTGGATGCGGCACGCCGCTTCACCGGCGGCGACGAGGACGACTTCGCGCGCCTGCTCTACGCGCCCGAGATGAACGATCCCGACCTGCTCATCCGCACGAGCGGCGAGCGCCGGCTGTCGAACTTCCTGCTCTGGCAGAGCGCGTACTCGGAGCTCGTCTTCTCCGAGGCGCTCTGGCCCGACTTCGACAAAGCCGAGCTCCAGGCGGCGCTCGACGAGTACGCGGCGCGACAGCGCCGCTTCGGGGCGCGCTGACCGTGGCGTCGGCGCGGCCTGAACGCAGGGTCCGCCGCACGAGGCGGCGCCGCCAGCGTTCGGATCTCGCCGGGCGCGTTCTCACCGCCATCCCGGCGATCGCCTTCGCCGCGTTCATCGTGGCCGAGGGCGGGCTCGTGTTCGTGCTCGGCCTGCTGATCCTTGGCGCGCTCGGCCTCGCCGAGCTCTACAACATGATGTCCCGCGCCCGGCCGGTGCACCCGGCGGGCTACATCGCGCTGCTCGGGCTGCTGCTCGCTGCGCACTACGGCGACCAGTACCAGGTGCTGCTCGTGCTGTGGGCGTCGCTGCCGCTCACGTTCGTGCTCGGGGTGATGCGCCCGCGGCGCGCCAACATCTCCTGGGGCATCGCCGTGACGTTGCTCGGGATCCTCTGGATCGGCGTCGCCTTCGCCCACGCCGTGCTGCTCCGCGACCTGCAGCATGGCGGCGGGCTCGTGCTCGACGTGCTGATCGGAACCTTCATCGGCGACACCGCCGCTTACCTCGGAGGGCGGGCATGGGGCCGGCGGCCGCTGGCGCCGTCGATCTCGCCCAACAAGACGCTCGAGGGGCTGATCGTGGGCATCCTGTTCGGCGGCTTGGCGTTCTGGCTGTTCGCGGTCGCCTACCAGGACTGGTTCCTGGGCACCGACGCGCTGATCATGGGCTTCGCGGTGGCGGCGGCCGCCCCCTTGGGCGACCTCTTCGAGTCGCTGCTCAAGCGCGACCTCGCCGTGAAGGACGCCGGCACGCTGTTCGGGCCGCACGGCGGCGTCCTCGACCGCCTCGACGCCGTCTTCTTCACCGCCGTCGTGGGCTACTACGTGGCCCGCGCGGTGGGATTCACCGTCTGAGGACGCCAGGCCCAGAGCAGCCCCATCCCGTCGTCGCCGCCCGCCTCGGGGTTGTGCCAGGGGTTCGACGTCCGGAAGCCGGCCGACTCGAGCAGGCGCGTGGCATATGCACGTGGGTCGGGGTCCGGGCACAGGCGCGTGTGGTACTCAATGATCATCGCCGCCGCCTGCGCGCTCGCCAGCCGCGGGTCGGCCAGCAGCTCCCACTCCGCGCCCTCGGCGTCGATCTTCACGAAGTCGGCCGCCGCGATCTCGGGCATCGCGTCCACTGCCGCCACTCGCAGCGCGGGCTCTCCGGGGCCCGCCGCGTGGGAGGCGGCCGAGTCGCCGGCTGCGAACGCCATCTCGCCATCCCGCGTCGCGGCGCAAGCCTCGATCAGGCTGACCTCGTCGCCGATGCCGTTCAACTCGATGCAGCGTCGCGCCAGCGCCGCGTTCTCCGGATCGGGCTCGTACGCGAGCACGCTCGATCCGGGGAATCGCTCGAGCGCGAACAGGAAGAACAGGCCCACGTTCGCGCCCACGTCCACGACGCGCGGCGGGCGGCCGAGTCTCCCCACCGCGGCCGCGGCTTCGGGTGGCGGCTCGTACTCGCGGTCGGTCACGAACACCTGGTCGAGCGTCATCGGGTCGAGCGAGCGATGCCGGATGAGGATCGCCCGGCCGTTCTCGCGAAGCCGGTACGCGGCCGGGGCGCGCCGTCGCGCGAGCGTGCGAATCACCCACTGCACCGATTCGTGCACCGCGGCCGCGTGCCGCACGAGGAGCGCCGGCCGGCTGCGCTTGCGCAGGTGGCGGAGCCGGGCGGATCCGCGGATGCGCGCTAGAAGGGGCAGTCGTAGCTCCAGACCGCGAGCAGCCGCTTGGGCATCTTGCCGCAGCCGTTGTCGCCGATGTCCCGCCACGGAGCCGTCGTGCCGCGGCTGCGGAAGCCCTCCGGCTGGTCGTCATATCCCGTGCGCGGGTTCTTGAAGGACGCGAGCGCGTAGAAGGTGTTCCCGCAGCGCCCGTAGTAGATCGAGCCCCGCTTCGGCCCGATCGCGTCCGGATCCACCTTCCGGTGCGCCTGGCGGATCAGCGACTTCGTGGACTTCGACATCTTCAGGTTCGCGCAGGCGGCTCTGGCAGGCGATGCGGCGGGCACGGCCGCGGCGCAGACCGCTGCGGCGGCGAGTGGGATCAGGACGCGCTTCATGGACGCCTTTCTATCCGGACTCGGCGTCTCGCGCCACATTGCGGATCCGGAACGCCTGAAATAGTCTCGGGACGTCGCAGTCCCCCTGGGCAGGAGGTCCTCAGCAAGTTGCAGTGCCCGGTCTGCCAGGCCGAGAACAGAGCGAACGCCCGCTTCTGCAATGAGTGCGGGAACGCTCTCGCCGCGCGCTGCCCGTCGTGCGGCGCCGAGCACTCGCCCGCCCAGAAGTTCTGCGACGAGTGCGGCACCGCCCTCGGCGCCGCGCCCGCCTCTCCGCAGCGGCCCAGCGCCGCACCAAGCGCGGAGCTCCGGCTCGTGTCGGTGCTGTTCGTGGACCTCGTGGGCTACACGAGCCTCTCCGAGGAGCGCGACGCGGAGGACGTGCGCGAGCTGCTGAGCCGCTACTTCGATACCGCGCGCACGATCGTCGCCCGCTACGGCGGCACGGTCGAGAAGTTCATCGGCGACGCCGTGATGGCCGTATGGGGCACGCCCGTGGCGCGAGAGGACGATGCCGAGCGAGCCGTGCGCGCCGGCATCGAGCTGGTCGACGCGGTGAACGCCTTCGGCGAGGAGGTGGGGGCGACTGGGCTGCGGGCGCGCGCCGGCGTGGTCACGGGCCAGGTCGCGTCGATGGCCACGCCCGGCGAAGGCCTGGTCGTGGGCGACCGCGTGAACACCGCCTCGCGCGTGCAGTCCGTGGCTGATCCGGGGACGGTGCTCGTGGACGACGTGACCCACGACGTCACCTCGTCGGCGATCGCGTACGTGGACGCCGGGCGCCACAGCGTGAAGGGCAAGAGCGAGCCGCTCCAGCTGTGGCGTGCCGAGCGGGTCGTGGCCGGGGTCGCGGGCTCGCAACGCACGGACGGCCTCGAGGCGCCGTTCGTCGGGCGCGACTCGGAGCTGCGTCTCGTCAAAGAGCTGTTCCATGCGAGCGTTGACCGCGGAGTGGCGCGGCTCGTGGCCGTGGCGGGCGCCGCGGGGGTCGGCAAGTCACGCCTTCGCTGGGAGTTCGAGAAGTACGCCGACGGCCTGGCGTTCGGGGTGCTGTGGCACTCGGGCCGCTGCCCGTCCTACGGCGACGGGGTCGCGTACTGGGCCCTGGCCGAGATGGTGCGCCAGCGCTTCGGGATCGCCGAGGAGGAGTCGTTCGACGACGCGACCCTCAAGCTCGAGGCGGGGCTCGACCGGTGGGCGCTCGACCCGATAGAGCGCGATTTCCTTCGCCCGCGCCTCGGCGCGCTGCTCGGCGTGTCCGAGCCGGATTTCGGGCGAGACGAGCTGTTCGCCGGCTGGCGCCTGTTCTTCGAGCGGCTGGCCGAGCACGAGCCGGTCGTGCTCGCCTTCGAGGACATGCAGTGGGCCGACTCGGGCCTGCTCGGGTTCATCGACCACCTCCTCGACTGGTCCGCTCAGCGTCCGATCTTCATCCTCGCGCTCGCGCGCCCGGAGCTCGCGGAGGGCTCGGGAGGCTGGCCGGCCGGCAGGCGGGGCGCCACCCCGGTGTACCTCGATCCACTCGAGGAGCGCGCCATGGGCCAGCTTCTCGACGGCGTGGTGGAGGGACTGCCGGACCAGGCGCGCGAGCGGATCATCGGCCAGGCCGAGGGCATTCCGCTCTATGCGCTCGAAACGGTGCGCGCGCTCGCCGACCGTGGCGTGCTGGCGCGGAACAACGGCCGCTACACGCCCGCGGGCGACCTCGGCGAGCTTGATGTGCCGGCCAGCCTGAGCTCGCTGCTCGCGGCGCGACTCGACGGCCTCGAGCCGGATGAGCGAGAGCTCGTGAAGGCGATGGCGGTGTTTGGGGGCAGCTTCCCGCGCGGCGCCGCGGCGGCACTCGGAGGCCTGCCCGAGGAGCGCCTCGACGCCGTGCTCAGCAGCCTCGTGCGCAAGGAGATCCTCGCCGTGAGCGCCGACCGGCTGTCGCCCGACCGCGGGCAGTACACCTTCGCCCAGACACTGCTCCGGACCGTCGCGTACGACCTGCTGCCGAAGCGCGAGCGCAAGCCGCGCCACCTCGCGGCGGCTCAGCACCTGCGTTCCACCTTCCCGGACGACGGCGAGGACGTCGCCGAGGTCGTGGCGTCGCACTACCTCGACGCCTACAACGCGGCGCCCGACGACGCGGACGCGGGCGAGCTGCGATCCGAGGCCCTTTCGGCGCTGCGCCGGGCGGCACAGCGTGCCGCGATGGTCGGGGCGCCCGAGATCGCCGAGCGCGCGTATCGCACCTCGATCGATCTCGGCCACGACGAGGCGGAGCGGCTCGAGCTGACGCAGCTCGCGGGGGAGATGGCCACGCGCGCGGGCCGGCTGGACGAGGCGATCGAGCTGTACGAGGTTGCCGCGGCCGGACATACCGCAGCCGGGAACACACGCGACGCCGCACGAGTCGTGCGGCGCCTCGGCGACGCGCTCTCGCGCAGCAACCGGCTCGAGGAGGCAGCCGATCGCATGCGGGCCGCGCTCGCGTCCCTCGACGCGGACGAGCTCGACCCCGAGGTGGCGGTCCTGAACGCCCAGCTCGGGCGCGCGCTCGTCTTCGCCGGCCACGAGGAGGAGGGCGCGGCGCCACTCGAGATCGCGTTGATGGCGGCGGAGGCGCTCGAGCTACCTGACGTGCTCTGCGAGGCCCTCACCGTGAAGGCCATCGTGTATGCCAAGGCGGGCCGCTACGCCGAGGCCGCTGCGCTCCACGAGACGGCGATCACCCTCGCCGAGAGGAACGGGCTGGGCGAGCGGCTCAGCCGCGCACAGGCGAACAGCGGCGACATGATGCTGAACCGCGATATCCCGCAGGCTGCCGAACGGGCCGAGGAGGCGGTGACCACGTCTCGGCGCCTGGGCGACAGGGTGGGCGAGGCGATCGCGGGCGGGAATCTGATGCTGGTGCAGATCTACCGCGGGCGCTGGGAACAGGCAGAGCAGCTCGGGCGCGCCACGCTCGACGGGCCGAGTGGGCAGGCAGCCGGGCTGGCCGCGTTCCTTCACGCCCGGCTGGCTCTGCTAAACGCCTTCCGCGGCCGCTCCGCAGAGGCCGAGGTCGCGGCGCTCTCGGAATGGGAGCACGGCGACGAGGTCGAGGGGCGGATCGTGGCAGCGTCGGTCTTCGGCACGGCCGCGCTCGCCGAGGAGCGCTTCGAAGAGGCGCTCGAGCATGCGGGTCGCGCCGTACGGGAAGCGGTTGCTGCCTTCAGTCCCTCCCACGAGGTGAGCCGCCAGTCCTGGCCCGACGCGGTCGACGCCGCGCTCGCACTTGGCCGCCTGGACGAGGCGGACGAGCTCGTCAAGCTCCTCGAGGGTCGCCCGCCAGGGCACATCCCGCCGTTCCTGAACGCGCAACTGCGCCGTGCCCGCGGGCTGCTGGCCGCGGCACGCGGGGACACCGATGGTGTGGAGGCCCAGCTCCAGGACGCCGTGGAGCGGCTGAGGAAACTCGCCTACCCGTACTGGCTTGCGCGCGGCGAGATGGATCTCGCGCGCTGGCTCATCAGCCAGCAGAGAGCCGACGAGGCTGCGCCGCTGCTCCACGAGGCGATCGAGCTGCTTCAGCCGCTCGGCGCCGCGCCCGCGCTCGCGCACGCGCGGGAGCTGCTCGCCTCCGTGCCCGCGACCGTGAGCGCGGTCGGCTAAATCGTCACGCTGCCGTCGTCGGCAATCGTCCAGCGCGGGTTGTGGGCTACCTCCCACGGGTAGCCGTCGAGGTCGAGGAACACGCCCGAGTAGCCACCGTAGAACGTGTCCCCGGGCCTCCGAGTGATGGTGGCGCCGGCGGCCTCGGCCTCCGCGATCACCGCGTCCACCTCTGCCGGCGAGCGCACGTTGTGCGCCAAGGTGATCCCGCCGAATGGGCCGGGCTCCGCCGCATCCACGCCGCTGTCCTCGGCCAGGTCGTCGCGACCCCACAGAGCGAAGACCATGCCACCGGTCTCGAAGAACGCGACGCCCTGCGCCTCGGAATCGTTGCCCACCTTCCAGCCGAGCGCTTCGTAGAACCGCTGCGAACGCTGGATGTCGTCGACGCCAAGCGTGATGACGCTCACCCGTTGCTCCATCAGAAAACACACTCCTCGATCGTCGCGCGGCCGCCCCCGCCGCTGCCCGGCACGATCACGAGCGCGGTACTGCCGCGCACGGTCACGTCGCCGCCGGACTCCTGGATCTTCTTGACCGCCGTCGGGTTGTTGGCGGCTTTGGCGGACTCGAAGAAGCCCACAAGCGCGCCCGTGTCCTTCAGCCGCACGATCAGCTCGCTGCGGGCGGAGTCGGTGCCGGTCGCCTTGGGCGCGATCGCCTGAACCGTCGCTCCTGCCTTCTTCAGGCACGCCCGCGCGTCCTCGGCGGAGCGCTGCTTCGCGTGACTGCCTCCGCCGCATCCCGCGAGCAGGGCCAGTCCGAGCATCGCGAGGGAGGGCAGGCGCATGCGCGGACAATATGGTCCCCTGGGGATGAAGGTGCTCGCCGTGATCCACGACCACGATGCCGGCGCGGGCGTGTTCGGCCACGCGGTGCGCGACGCCGGGCAGGAGCTCCGCGAGTGGTTCGCGCCGAGCGGCGAGCAGCCGCCTGCGCTCGACGGTCTGGGAGCGGTGATGGTGTTCGGCGGCGTGCCGCAGGTCGACGAGGAGCACCTGCATCCGTGGCTCGTCGCGGAGAAGCGCTGGATCCGCGAGGCGTTCACCAGCGGGCTCCCGATTCTCGGCGTGTGCCTTGGCTCACAGCTCCTGGCCGAAGCGTCTGGCGGCGGCGCGCGCGCCGCCGAGCGGCCGGAGATCGGCTGGCACGAGGTGACGCTCGCCGACGGCGCGTCGGAGGATCCGCTGCTCGGCATCCTGCCCGAGCGCTTCGACTCGTTCCAGTGGCACAGCTACACGTTCGACCCGCCGCCCGGGGCGCCGGTGCTCGCACATACCCAGCAGAGCGCGCAGGCCTTCCGGGCGGGCGAACGCGCGTGGGGAGTGCAGTTCCACGCCGAGGTGACCGCCGCCTCGCTCGAGGGGTGGCTGCGCGGCGGGGCGGATGGCGAGGATGCCCGCGCGGTCGGCTTGGACGCGGCGGCGGTGCAGCGCCAGAGCCAGGATTTGATCGGCGACTGGAACGAGCTCGGCTGGCAGCTCAGCACCCGCTTTCTTCAGCTCGCCGCCTCCTAGACTCAGAGCACATGCGCAGGGTCATCGTCCTCGGATCGACCGGCTCGATCGGCACGCAGGCGCTCGACGTGATCGAGCGCTCGCCCGATCTCGAGGTGGTC
>JBJMLG010000040.1:0-16602 GCA_045805385.1 Thermoleophilaceae bacterium | reverse complement strand
GCCAGAGCGTCGTAGAGCAGCAGTCGCCCGACGAGCGGCTCGCCCGCGCCGGTGATCAGCTTGATGACCTCGGTTGCCTGGAGCAGTCCCATCGTGCCGGGCAGCACGCCGAGCACGCCGTTGGCGCCGCACGACGGAGCGAGCTCCGCGGGCGGGGGCGTCGGGTAGAGGCAGCGGTAGCAGGGGCCCTCGTGTGGGAGGAAGACCGAGAGCTGCCCGTCGAAGCCGAGGATCGAGGCCGACACGACCGGGATGCCGAGGCGCACGGTGGCGTCGTTCAGCAGGTAGCGCGTGGGGAAGTTGTCCGCGCCGTCCACGATCACGTCGTAGCCCTCGATGATCTCCATGATGTTCGAGGCGTCGATGCGGGTCCTGTACTTCTCGACCTTCACGTCCGGGTTGATGCCCTTGATCGCCTCCTCGGCGGAGTCGACCTTCGGGACGCCGATGCGGTCGTTCGTGTGGGCCACCTGGCGCTGCAGGTTCGAGAGGTCCACCTCGTCGTCGTCGACCAGGCCGAGCGTGCCGACACCGGCCGCGGCGAGGTAGAGCGCCACGGGCGAGCCGAGGCCGCCGGCGCCGAGCAGCAGCACCTTCGCGTCGAGCAGCTTGAGCTGGCCCTCGATGCCGATCTCGGGGATCAGCAGATGGCGGGAGTAGCGGCTGCGCTGCTCAGCGGTGAGCGAGCGCGGGACCTCGACGTCGTAGCCGCGGTCCTTCCACAGCGTGATGCCGCCGGTCATCGACTCGACGTTCTCGTAGCCGAGCAGCGACTGAAGCGTGTTGGCCGCCAGCGCCGAGCGGTTGCCGGACTGGCAGTAGAGGATCACGCGCTGCGACTTGTCGGGCGCGGCGCCCTCGATGCGGGACTCGAGATGCCCGCGGGGCACGTGCTTCGCGCCAGGCAGATGCGACTCCTCGAACTCGTGCTGCTCGCGAACGTCGACGAGCACGACCTCGCCGGCATGACCGTTCGAGGTCAGGTCGCGGACCTGGCCCGGGTCGATCTCCTTGATCTGCTCCTTGATCTGGCGGATGAGCTCCGCACCGCTTGGCATCGTCAAAAACTCCTGAAAGGCTGTCGGCTTTCCATTGCTTCAGAAAGTATAGCGGCGGGTGCCCGGTCCCGAACGCAGATCGGGGCGCCCGTAGGCACCCCGATCTTAGACCCAAGAAACGCTGCGGAACCCCTTCGCGGGTGCTCGCCCGTAGCTCGAAGCTCCACGGAGATTGTGCCCCCGAACAGCCGGTCCGCGTATCGGGTCGTGACCCCATCTTGAACGCGCCCAAGTACGCTCCAGCCGGGATGGTGATGACGCAGAAACGGCTGCTCGCACTCTTCTTCGCGGCGACCGCGGCACTCGTGGCGATCGTCGTGCTCGCCGTCGCGAGCCGCGGACCGTCACGCTCCGGCGAGCCGCAGTTCGAGGGCTCACTCATGCCGGCGGGCGTGAAGGCTCCGGATTTCACGAACCTCCGCGACCAGAACGGCCGGCCGATCTCGATGAACGAGTTCGCCGGCAAGCCGATGATGGTCACGTTCCTCTACTCGCACTGCAAGGAGACCTGCCCGGTCGAGGCCAAGGTGGTCACGCAGGCCCAGCAGATGCTCGGCGGCAAGGTGCCGACGCTGGCCATCAGCGTCGACCCGCGCCACGACACTCCCGCGAGCGCGCGCAAGTTCAACGGCGAGCAGCAGGTGGACGTGCGCTGGGTGCTCGGCAGCTCCGACCAGGTGCAGAAGCTGTGGCGCGGCTACGCGATCCAGCCGCAGACCACCGCGTCCGAGCACCAGGCGCGCGTCGTGCTGATCGACAAGCAGGGCTACCAGCACGTCGGCTACCCGTACGGGCAGCTGAGCGCCGACCGGCTGGCCCACGACATCAAGCTCCTCCAGAAGCAGTCGTGAGCGAGGCGCCCGAGGTCCTCTGGACCCCGCCCGAGGAGCTGCGCGAGAGCGCGGTGATGACGCGCTACATGCGCTGGCTCTCGGAGGAGCGCGGCCTCTCGCTCGAGAGCTACGACGGGCTGTGGCGCTGGTCGGTCGACGACCTGGAGGGCTTCTGGTCCTCGATCTGGGACTTCTTCGGGGTCGTTTCGGACTCCGGGTACGAGCGCGTGCTCGGCTCGCGGGCGATGCCCGGCGCGGAGTGGTTCCCCGGCGCGCGGCTCAACTACGCCGAGCACATCTTCGCGGGCAAGGACGACTCGGCGACGGCGATCTTCCACGCCTCTGAGTTGCGCGAGCTTGCGCAGATGAGCTGGCGCGAGCTGCGCGAGCTCACCGCGCGCGTGCGCGCGGGACTGGTTGCGCTCGGCGTCGGGCCGGGTGACCGCGTGGCCGCATACATGCCGAACATCCCGGAGACGGTTGCGGCCTTCCTGGCAACCGCTTCGCTGGGCGCCGTGTGGTCGAGTGCCGCACCGGAGTTCGGCGTGCGCAGCGTGATCGACCGCTTCGCGCAGATCGAGCCGAAGGTGCTGCTCGCGGTCGACGGGTATCGCTACAACGGGCGCGACTTCGACCGCGCCGCCACGATTGCCGAGCTACAGGCCGGCATGCCGTCGCTCGAGGCCACCGTCGTGCTCCCATACCTCGGCTCGACGGCACCCCCCGGCACGATGGCGTGGGACGCGCTCACGCAGTCGCCGGGTGAGCTCGAGTTCGAGCGCGTGCCGTTCGACCACCCGCTCTGGATCCTCTACTCGTCGGGCACGACCGGCCTGCCGAAGGCGATCGTGCAGGGCCACGGCGGGATCCTGCTCGAGCAGCTCAAGAAGATGAACCTGCATGTGAACGCGCAGGCAGGCGACCGCCTGTTCTGGTTCACCACGACCGGCTGGATGATGTGGAACTTCATCGTGGGCGGACTGCTCACCCCGGCCTCGATCGTGCTCTACGACGGCTCGCCGGCGTGGCCCGACATGGGCGTGCTGTGGGAGCTCGCCGCGTGCACGGAGATGACCTGCTTCGGCACCTCGGCCGGGTTCATCGCGGCGTGCATGAAGGACGGCGTGGAGCCGGGCGCCGGCCGCAACCTGTCGAAGCTTCGGAGCGTCGGCTCGACGGGCTCGCCGCTGTCGCCGGAGGGCTTCGATTGGGTCTACGAGCACGTGGGCCGCGACACCTGGCTGTTCTCCACCTCCGGCGGGACCGACGTGTGCACCGCGTTCGTGGGCGGCGTGCCGCTGCTGCCGGTGTACCGCGGCGAGATCCAGGCGCGGGCGCTCGGCGCCAAGGTGGAGGCCTGGGATCCCGACGGCCATCCGCTCGTGGACGAGGTGGGCGAGCTCGTGATCACCGAGCCGATGCCGTCGATGCCCGTCTTCTTCTGGAACGACCCCGACGGCACGCGCTACCGCGAGAGCTACTTCGACATGTACCCCGGCGTGTGGCGCCACGGCGACTGGATCAAGATCACCCCGCGCGGCACGGCGGTGATCTACGGGCGCTCCGACTCCACCATCAACCGCGGCGGTGTTCGGATGGGCACGTCTGAGATCTACCGGGCCGTGCTCGCCCTCGACGACGTGACCGACGCCCTGGTCGTGGATGTGAACCGCGGCGACGGCTCCTCGTGGATGCCGCTGTTCGTGGTGCTGCGGGAGGGCCTCCCGCTCGACGACGACCTGCGCGAGCGAATCAGGCGCCGCATCCGCGAGGACTGCTCGCCGCGCCACGTGCCCGACGAGATCTCGCAGATCGCCGAGGTGCCCCGGACGCTCAGCGGCAAGGTGCTCGAGGTGCCCGTGAAGCGCATCCTCATGGGGGCCGATCCGGCGAAGGCCGCGAGCCGCGACTCACTCGCCAACCCAGCCGCCCTCGACCACTTCGTGGAGCTGGCCGGCTCGAGGACCTAGCCATGCGGGTCGACCAGACGAGCGACCAGTGGTGGAAGAACGCGGTCATCTACTGCCTCGACGTCGAGACCTACTTCGACTCCGACGGTGACGGGGTGGGCGACTTCCAGGGCCTGATCGCCAAGCTCGATCACCTCGCCGGGCTCGGCGTCACCTGCCTATGGCTGATGCCGTTCCATCCGACGCCGAACCGCGACGACGGCTACGACATCAGCGACCACTTCGGCGTGGACCGGCGGCTCGGCACGCACGGCGACGTGGTGGAGCTCGTGCGCACGGCGACCGACCGCGGGATTCGGGTGATCGGCGACCTCGTCGTGAACCACACCTCGGACGAGCACCCCTGGTTCGTCGACGCGCGCCGGAGCCGCGACGCAGCGCACCGCGACTGGTACGTGTGGCGCGACGAGCCTTCGGACGAGCCCAAGGGAGTCTCGTTCCCCGGCGAGGAGTCGAGCAACTGGCAGTACGACGAGCAGTCGGGCCAGTGGTACCTGCACCGCTTCTACCACTTCCAGCCCGACCTCGACACGGCCAACCCGGCGGTGCGCGACCAGATCGCACGGATCATGGGCTTCTGGCTCGAGGTCGGCTTCTCCGGCTTCCGGATCGACGCGGTTCCGTCGATGCTCGAGACCGCGGGCCTGCCCGAGCACGTGGACGACGACCCGCAGGAGTGGCTCCGCAGCCTGCGAGCTTTCGCCAACCGGCGCCGCGGCGACGCGATGCTGCTCGGCGAGGTGAACGTCGAGCTCAACCAGCTGGCCCGCTACTTCGGCGATCACGGCGACGAGCTGCACATGCAGTTCGCCTTCCTGCTCAACCAGCACCTGTGGCTGGCGCTCGCGCGCGGTGAGGCCGAGCCGCTCGAGATCGTCGTGCGGGAGCTTCCGCAGGTCCCGCCGGACAACGGCTGGGTCACGTTCCTGCGCAACCACGACGAGCTCACGCTCGACAAGCTCACGCTTCCCCAGCGGGATGAGGTGTTCGCGGCCTTCGGGCCCGACGAGAACATGCGGCTCTACGGGCACGGCCTGCGCCGGCGAGTCGCCTCCATGCTCGGCGGCGACCCGGACCGCCTTCGCATGGCGTGGAGCCTCATGTTCACGCTGCCCGGCACGCCGATGTTGCTCTACGGCGACGAGATCGGCATGGGCGAGCAGCTCGAGCTGCCCGATCGCATGAGTGTGCGCACGCCTATGCAGTGGTCGCCCGGCCCGGGAGGCGGCTTCTCGAGCGCGCCTCCGGACCAGCTCGTGCGGCCCCTCGCGGACGGCGACTTCGGGCCGGACCAGGTGAGTGTCGACGCTCAGCGTCGTGATCCTGACTCACTCCTCAACTGGATGGAGCGGGTGATCCGCACGCGCAAGGAGAGCCCCGAGCTCGGGTGGGGCTCGAGCACTCTGCTCGATACGCGCGCCCCTGCGCTGTTCGCGCATCGCTGCGACTGGGAGGGCAGCACCGTGGTCGCGGTCCACAACCTCGGCGAGGGCACGGAGTCGGCGACGCTCGAGTTGGGCGAGGACGCCACAGGGGTGGACGACCTGCTCGAGCGGCGCGACCACGAGCTGCTCGAGGGCGGACGCCTCGAGGTGAAGCTCGGCCGCTACGGCTACCTGTGGATCCGCGTCCGGCGCTAGGTCACTCCACCGAGCCGGCGAACCGCACGGCCCGCACGTAGCGCGCGACGTCGGACGGCGCAGGCGGCCCGGGCGGGAGCTCGACCACGAAAGCCGTGGCCGAGCGGAAGCGGTGGTTCTGCCACGTGGTGGCGCTACCCGGATAGCGCTGCAGCCGCCGCGCCGGCAGTCCGCTCAGCCGCGCGAAGCGGCGCTCGATCCGCGAGTCGCCTCCGGATAGGTCCGTGAGCCCGAGCGGCTGGTGGAACCAGATCGTCACGTCGGGCCGGAGGCGCGAGATCAAGGCGTGCGCGATCCGGCTCTCCGGCTCCGACAGCGGACCCGGCCCCGAGTACTGCTGGTCACCGGGCCGGCCGAGCGGCCGCCAGCGGTAGGCGAAGTTGCGATTCAGGTCGACGCGGTGGGCGTTCTGGCGCGTGCCGCGCGCGACGCCGTCCGGGTTCAGGCTGTCGACCGCCCAGAGGTCGGTCGCGGCCGGCGTCCGCCCGCGCTCGAGGATCTGGGTGATCCGGCGCCCGGCGGTCTCGTTCCCGTGGATGATCCCGACAACGAGAACGCGCCGCGGGGCGTTCGGATCGCCGAGCTCGACGGCCGTGATCGGTCTGCCCTCCACCGAGCGGCCGAGCGTCACTCGGGTGCGAACAAGCGGATCCGGGACGGCACGGTCGCGGCGGCCGGTAAAGCCGGAGGAGGCGACCACGAGGGCCGCGATCACTGCCGCGCCGGCGACTCGCCGCACACCCCGATTATCGCGCGCCGCTACTTGGCCTCGAGCGCCTCCCGCAGCTCCCCCGTCACTGTGCTCTCGCGCAAGCTCCATCCATGTGTCAGTCGCCTTCTGCCCGTGCAACGAGCACCGCACACGGGGCATTGCGGATCACGTCGCGTGAGGTGCTGCCGAGGATCGCCTCGCCGAGGCGGCTGTGCCCATGCGCGCCCACCACGAGCGCTGTGGCGTCGCGGATGCGGGCGACGTCCACGAGCGTCTCCGCGATCGTCACGTTCGGCTCGTCGGCCACGGCCAGGGATTCGGCCTCGAGCCCGGCCTGGCGTGCGAGCTCGGCACCCTGCTCAGCCAGCCGCTGCGCGCGTTCGGCCAGGGAGCGGTCCACCTCGAGCGCGGTGCGGACGTCGATCGGCGCCGGCGGCACGCCCGTGATGGTGGGCGCCTCGAGGAGCTCGAAGCCGACCCCCTCCTTGAACACCACAACGACGAGTGCCCGGCGCGGCGACAACAGCCGGGCCGCTTCGCTGACCGCGTGGTCCGCCGAGGGCGAACCGTCGTAGCCGACGACGATGGGGCCCGAGTGCTCCACGCGAGAAGGGATAGGCCCGGCGGAAGGGCGCACAAGCGGCGGCTCCGCCGACCGCGGACGGGCCTCTCCGCGCGGGTGCGTATCCTACCTTCCAGGTAGGTATTCACCGATGATGTTCTCGACAAAGGCCGAGTACGGCGTGCGCATCATGGCGCACCTGGCCGCGCACGACGGCACGGCGCCGGTGGCGCTCGGCTCGATCGCCGAGTCCGAGGGCCTGCCGCTCGCGTACCTCGAGCACCTGGTGCAGCGGCTTCGCCGCGCGGGGCTCGTGGAGTCGCGGCGTGGTGCCCACGGGGGCTACACCCTCGCCCGGCCGGCAGACGAGATCACGATGGCCGAGGTCGTCTCGGCGCTCGAGGGCGAGATCGCCCCCATCGAGTGCATCACGGCCGATCCAGACGGCCGCGTGATGTGCGCGCGTGAGGCGAACGGCGAGCGCCCGTGTCCGAGCAAGCTGCTCTGGACGCGAGTACAGGGCGCCATCGTCAACACGCTCGAGGACGTGACCCTGTCAGAACTGATCCGACCAGTAGCGAGGAAGAAAGCGGCTGTATGAGCCTGGAGATCCAGAACCTTCACGTACGCACCGAGGACAAGGAGATCCTTCACGGGGTCGACCTCGTCGTGCGCAAGGGCGAGACGCACGCGCTGATGGGGCCGAACGGCTCCGGCAAGTCGACGCTCGCCAACACCATCATGGGCAACCCCAACTACGAGGTCACCGAGGGCAAGATCCTCCTGAACGGCGAGGACATCACCGAGGCGGACCCGGACGAGCGTGCACGCGCGGGCGTGTTCATGGCGTTCCAGTACCCGGCCACGATTCCGGGAGTGTCGGTGGCGAACTTCATGCGCATGGCGGTGAACGCCAAGCGCGGCGACGACCCGATCAAGGTCAAGGAGTTCGGCCAGCTGCTGCGCCAGAACATGGACCTGCTGCGGATCGACCCGCAGTTCACGAGCCGCTACCTGAACGAGGGCTTCTCAGGCGGTGAGAAGAAGCGCGCCGAGATCCTCCAGATGGCGATGCTGAAGCCCGACTTCGCCGTGCTCGACGAGACCGACTCGGGGCTCGACATCGACGCGCTGAAGGTCGTCTCCGATGGCGTAAACGCGCTGCGCGGCCCCGAAATGGGCGGCCTCATCATCACCCACTACACGCGCATCCTGAACTACGTGAAGCCCGACTTCGTGCACATCATGCTGAACGGCAGGATCGTGCGCGAGGGCGGCCCCGAGCTCGCCGACCACCTCGAGGAGCAGGGCTACGACTGGATCCGCGAGGAGGTCGGCGCCGGTGCCTAGCCCCACCTTCCTCGAGGAGAGGCGCAAGGCCGCGCTCGAGGTGTTCGAGCGCGAGCCGCTGCCCACGTGGCGGCGCTCGGGCTTCTGGACCACGAGCCTGCGCAAGCTCGGGCTCGACGAGCTCGAGCCGAAGCGCTACGACGCCGTCAGCTCGCTCGACGAGCTCAGCCCGGTCGTGTCCGAGGCGCTCGCCGGCGAGGAGCTCGCCGGCCTGATCGTGCAGCGCGGCGCCAGCACCGTCTACACGGAGCTCGACCCCGCCGTGGGCGAGCAGGGCGTGATCGTGATGCCGCTCGAGCAGGCGTTCGAAGAGCACCCCGAGCTCGTGCAGCGCTGGTACATGAAGCGGCTGTCCGAGAACGAGGGCAAGTTCCCCGCTGCGTCAGCGGCGTTCTGGACCGGCGGCGCGTTCGTGTACGTGCCCCGCGACGTGGTCGTGGACAAGCCGATCCAGGTCGTGTGGCTGATCGACGAGCCCGGCACCGCGCAGTACGCGCACACCCTCGGCATCGTCGAGGACGGCTCGAAGGCCTACATCCGCGAATACAACCTCGCCCCCGACTTCGAGGGCCAGGCGCTCCACGCGGGCGGCTTCGAGCTCTACTGCCGCCCGAGCTCGAACGTGAAGCTCGCCCACTTCCAGGACTGGGGCGCCGGCGAGGTGCACGACATCTCCACCAAGCGAGTGGAGATCGCGGCGGACGCCCACTGCGGCTGGGTCCCCGCTCTGCTCGGCGGTCACCTGACGAAGCAGACGCTCGACATCGTCACGCACGAGCGCGGCTCGGACATGCGCCAGAACGGCCTCTACTTCACCGAGGGAACGGAGCACCTCGACATCTTCACGACCGACCTCCACGAGGCGGGCGACACCACCGGCGACACCGTCTGGAAGGGCGCGCTCACCGGCGATTCGCGCGCGTCGTACGAGGGCCTGATCGAGATCGTGTTCGGAGCGCAGAACTCGCACACCTATCTCCAGACCCACTCGATGCTGCTCTCGCCGAAGGCGAAGGCGGACTCGATCCCGTCGCTGATCGTGAAGACCGACAACGTGTCGGCCTCCCACGGCGGCACGGTCGGCGAGGTCGACGAGGACCAGGTCTTCTACATGATGACCCGCGGGGTCCCGCGCCTCGAGGCGGTGCGCATCCTCGTCGAGGGCTACTTCGAGGAGGTCATCCAGAAGCTCGACGACGACCGGCTCGAGGAGCTCGTGCGCGGGCGCATCGCGGGCAAGCTCACCGAGGCGGCCGAGCAGGTCGAGGAGTACATCGCTCAGCGCTGATGACCACGGTCGCGAACAGGCCACTGTCCGGCGTGCGCGCCGACTTCCCGATCCTCGAGCGCGAGGTGAACGGATATCCGCTGGCGTACCTCGACTCCGCGGCGACGTCGCAGAAGCCGCGGCCGGTGCTCGATGCGATGGATGCCTACTACCGGGCGTCGAACGCGAACGTGCACCGCGGCGTGTACGAGCTCGGCCGCGAGGCCACCGAATTGTTCGAGGGGGCACGCGACCGCGTCGCGGAGTTCGCCGGCTGGGGCGCAAGGACCACGATCTTCACCGCGAACGCCACCGCGGCGATCAACCTGGTCGCGTACTCGTGGGGCGAGGCCTACCTGTCCGAGGGCGACGAGGTGGTCGTCACCGAGATGGAGCATCACTCGAACCTCGTCCCGTGGCAGGAGGCCTGCCGGCGCGCCGGCGCGAAGCTGCGCTACCTCCGCGTCTCCGACGAGGGCCTGCTCTCGCTCGATCAGCTCGACGAGCTGCTCGCGGGCGGGCGGGTGAAGATGGTGGCTGTCGCGCACATCTCGAACGTGATCGGCACGATCAACCCGGTCGCGGAGATCGCGGCGCGCGCCAAGGCGGCCGGCGCAACGTCGCTGGTGGACGGCTCGCAGGCGGTGCCCCAACTTCCCTTCCGCGTGTCCGACGTGGACGCCGACTTCTACGTGTGGACCGGCCACAAGGCGCTCGGGCCCACGGGGATCGGCGTGCTGCACGGGCGCCGCGCGCTGCTCGAGTCGATGCCGCCGTTCCTCTCGGGCGGCCACATGATCTCCTCGGTGAGCGCCGAGAGCTCCACGTGGGACGAGCTGCCGGCCAAGTTCGAGGCCGGCACGTCGCCGATCGCCGAGGCCGTCGGCCTGGGTGCGGCGGTGGACTATCTCTCTTCGGTCGGAATGGAGAACGTGCGTGCGCACGAAGCGGAGCTCACGGCCTACGCGCTCGAGCGCCTGCCGGAGATCCCGGGCATTCACATCCCCGGGCCCCCAGCCGACCAGCGCGGCGGAGTCGTCTCCTTCGGGATCGACGGCATCCACCCGCATGACATCGCAGAGATCTGCGACCGCTTCGGGGTCTGCGTCCGAGCGGGTCACCACTGCGCCCAGCCGCTGATGCGCTGCATCGGCATGCCGGCGACGGCACGCGCCTCGTTCCAGGTCTACAACACGCGCGAGGAGGTGGACCGCCTGGTGGAGGCGCTCCACGAGGCGCGCCGGGTGTTCGGGCTCACCGAGTAGCTTCGTAAGCGATGGACGCCCTCTACCGAGACTTCATCCTCGATCACTACAAGAACCCGCGGAACTTCGGGGAGCTCGAGCCGCACGACCTCGAGGCGCACGACCACAACCCGCTCTGCGGCGACGAGCTTGGCGTGCACCTGCGGGTGGACGACGGCAAGATCACCGGTGTCGCTTTCCATGGCCAGGGCTGTGCGATCTCACAGGCGGCCGCGTCGATCGTGTCCGAGGAGCTCGAGGGCATGAGCGTCGACGAGGTCGGGCAGCTCCCGGCGAGCTGGGTGATCGAGCAGCTCGGCATCGAGATCTCCCCCACGCGCCGCAAGTGCGCCCTGCTCAACCTCAAGGTCCTCCGCGGCGCCACCACCGGCGACGCCTCCTGGCCCGAGGGCTAGCCGCTAGCCGTACTGAGCAGCTCGCGGATCTCCTGCGGCAGCTGCGCCAGCACGTCCTCCATCTCGCCCTCGGTCACGTGGTCGCGGAGCACCTGCGTTCCTGCCGTGGCGATGAGCGCAGCGTGGGCCGTGTCGGCAGCCACCGCGCGCTCGGCGAGCTCCTCCAGGTACTGCTCCCGGTGACGGATCTTCTCCGGCTGGCGCCCGGGGTCGAAGCCCTCGTAGAACACGCCACGCAGCAGATCCGGAAGCTGAGCTGCGAGCTGAGCGCCCTCCTCAAGCGTGAGCCTGTCGCGCAGCACCTGCAGGTACGCGCGAAGAGCGGACCAGGCGTCGTCCTTGTCATCGGTCCCGAGCAGGCGCGCCATCTCCTTCAGCCACTCGTTGGTCTTGTGCACGTTGCGCTCCACCGTGTCAACGCTTCGAACGCTCATGAGTCCTCCTCCTTCGCCTACACGCCGAACGGATATGTCTCGGGCAGCTCGCCGCGCTGCCACTCGCCCGTGACCTCGAGCGGCTCGACGGCGCGCGTTTCGTCGATGTGGATCACCGCGTCGAACTGGTCCGCGAGCTGCGCCCGGAAGTAGTGCGAGATGCGTTCGGTCTCCGGCCGGTACACGACCCCGATCGCACGTTCGAGCCGCGGGCCGAGCATCCCCGCGGTCTCCACGATCATGTCCTGGCCGCGTTGCTCGTGGAGCAGCTCCTCCCAGCTGCCGCCGAGTGCCCGGCGCACCCGCTTGCGCTCGGCGACCCCGCCCCAGTCAGATGCCGCCGTGACCGTCCCGGAGTAGGTCGTGAATCCGACGAGCATGGTCTCGCCGTCGTACAACTCGCGCTCGAGCTGGCCGACGTTGAACTGGCCGGTCGCACCGAGCTCGGTCGCACGCGCGTCGCCGATGTGCGAGTTGTGCTCCCACACCACCACCTTGGTCTCCCCCTGACGCTGCCGCAGGTGGCTCGCGAGCGCCTCCAGGGTCTCGGCCATGTGGCGGTCGCGCAGGTTCCAGCTCTCCACACCTCCGCGGAACATGGAGCGGTAGTACTCCTCGGCGTTCACAACGACCTGCGCGTTGAGCTCGGCGTAGAAGTGGCGGTCTTCGTCCAGCAGGGCGCGCATCGTGGGATCGACGGCCATCTGCCGCAGCTCGGTGAGCTGGTCCACGGCCTTCTGCTCACAGGGCTCCCCGCCACCGATCCCGGTTTCGTAGCCGTACACCGCCGGGTCGGCGCCGAAATGATCGAAGCAGGAATACCGCTCACGCGCGCGCGCCGCGGCGGGCGGGTCGATGTGCTCGAGATAGGCGACGACCTCCTCCATCGAGCGGTGGAGGCTGTAGAGGTCGAGCCCGTAGAAGCCGGCCTTTGCACGGTCGGCGCCGAGCGAGTCGTTCCAGTCGCGGAGCCAGCCCACGAAGTCGGCCACATCCGCGTTGCGCCACATCCAGACCGGGAAGCGGCGGAAGTCGGAGAGCGCCTCCTCGGCGCTCGAGTCGCTGTTCGCATCTCGCACGTAGCGGTTCACGCGATAAGCGTCGGGCCAGTCGGCCTCGACGGCGACGGCGCCGAAGCCGGCCTCCGCGATCAGGCGCTTGGTGATCTCCGCGCGATGCCGGTAGAACTCGTGCGTGCCGTGCGACGCCTCGCCGATCATCACGTAGCGCGCGCCCACCGATCGCTCGACCAGCCCGTCGTAGTCGGCGGGGGCGCCGGTGAGGGGCCGGACGGTGGTGGGTTGATCCAGAGCCAAGCAGCTATCTCCCTTCTAGTGGAGTAAGGCGCGGCTCGGCGCGGTCAACCGCTACTGCCCGGTGATTTGCGCGACCAGGTTGATCGCGCTCGCGAGGATGCAGGTGCCGAAAACGAACGACAGCAGCGAGTGGTGGAGCGCCGCCACGCGGAAATCGCGGGTCTCGAGGTCGGTATCGGACACCTGGAACGTCATGCCGATCGTGAACGCGAGGTACGCGAAGTCCTTGTAGTTCGGCGGCTCGTCGCCGTGGAAGTCCACTCCCCCGTCCGCGCCCGTGTAGTAGAGGCGCGCGTAGCGCAGCATGTAGACCGTGTGCACGATCCCCCAGGACAGGGCTATGGAGATCACCCCGAGCCCGGCGCGGCCGCCCCTCGCGAAACCGTGGCTGTGAGCGGCGTGCACGAGTATCACGCCCACGGCCACGAGGCTTGCCACCGCCGCGATCAGAAGCAGCAGGTCCGCGAACGCGCGCGTCGGGTCCTCGGGCACGGCGAGAGCCGCGGTCTCCTCGCTATCCGTCCGCCAGATCTTTCCCCACACCCAGACCATGAAGACGATGCAGGCCACGTCCCACGCCACCAGCGGCAGGAACTCCGCGGACGTGGCGAACGCGACGGGGATCCCGACCGCGAGGCCGGCGGCGAGAGAGACGAGCACCTTCGTGCGGGCGAGGTCCTTGGGGGGCGCAACAGGCCCCTTGGGGAGATCGCGTACCTCCACGGGTGAAGACTTGCCCGCCCCACCGGGCAGGAAACCCACCGAGTCGCTAAAGGATCAGGCGGCCTCTACGCGCGGATGGCCCGGGCCCGGTTTGCGCTCGAGGTCGCGCGGGCCGAGCGCCTGGCCGCAGCGGTCGCAGGAGAGGTGGTCGTCCACCTGGCCGCCACAGCCGCGGTGCATGAACACGTAGGGAGCGCCGCCCTCAGCTTCGTAGCGATCCCCCCACTTGAGGAGCGTCATGAGCACCGGCCAGAGGTCGCGGCCCTTGTCGGTGAGGCGGTACTCGTATCGCACCGGCCGCTCGGCGTACGCCCGCTTCTCGAGAATGCCCTCGTCCACGAGCTTCTGCAGCCGCGTGCTCAGCACGTTGCGCGCGATGCCGAGGCTGCGCTGAAAATCGTCGAAGCGCCTCAGGCCCATGAAGGAGTCGCGCAGGATCAGCAGGGTCCAGCGCTCCCCGATCACCTCGAGGGCGCGTGCTATCGAGCACACCTGCGTCTCGTATTCGCGCTTCAGCATCGTTACGTGATTGTAGTCACCGTTGGTTGCGTGATGCAACTGAGTCTGCCATAGTGCGTTGCTCCAAGCAACCCACCCTCTGTGGACGACTGGAGCAGCGCCATGACACCCGAGAACATCGCCGGCCTTCGCCTCCCCCGCGACATCACGCTATGGACACCGCTTCGGGAGCTCGACGTCACCGAAGAGGAGATCGTGGCCGAGCTGCAGGCGGTCGCTCGCCCGGCGCCCTTCCCGAAGCGCGAGCCCGCCGAGCGGAAGGCGGCCTGAATGGAGCGCCGCTGGAAGGTCCTGATCGTCACGGCCGCGGCGGTGTTCATGGGGTTCCTCGACGTGACGATTGTCAACATCGCCTTCCCGGACATCCGGAAGGACTTCAGCGGCGACACCCTCGCCGACCTCTCCTGGATCCTCAACGCCTACAACATCGTCTTCGCGGCGCTTCTGATCCCGGCGGGGCGCCTGGCCGACCGCATCGGTCGCAAGCGGATGTTCATGACGGGACTCGCCCTGTTCGGCCTGGCCTCGTTGCTGTGCGCCGTCGCGCCGACGTTGCCAGTGCTGGTCGCTGCGCGCGTGCTGCAGGCGGTCGGCGGCGCTCTGCTCGTGCCCGCGTCGCTCGGGCTGCTGCTTCCCGAGTTCCCGATCGAGCAGCGCGCGACGGCCACGTCGATCTGGGGAGCCACCGGCGCCGTGGCCGCCGCCACCGGCCCGTCGCTCGGCGGGCTGCTCGTTCACGCCGCAGGCTGGCGCTGGGTGTTCCTCGTGAACGTGCCGATCGCGGTGGCTGCGCTGGTCGCCGGACGCCGGCTGCTCCGCGAGAGCCGCGAGCCGTCGGCCGGGCGGCTGCCCGACCCCGTCGGCGTCGTCCTGCTCGGTCTGGGCGTCGCCGCCGTGTCACTCGGCATCGTGAAGAGCGCGGACTGGGGCTGGGGCAGCACGCGGACGATCGCCTCCCTCGCCGCGGGCGCGGTGCTGCTGATCGCGACCGTCGCGCGCTCGAGCACGCAGGCGGCTCCGGTGTTCGAGCCGGCACTCTTCCGGGTGCGCTCCTTCGCCGTGGCGAACGCGTCGATCGTTCTCTTCTCCACCGGCTTCTACGCCCTGCTTCTCTGCAACGTCCTCTTCCTGACCCAGGTGTGGCACTACTCAGTGCTCACCGCCGGGGTTCTCCTCACCCCGGCTCCCATCATGGCCGCGCTCTCCGCTCCGGTCGGAGGCCGCTTGGCGGACCGGTTCGGTCAGCGGGTGATCGCGGTGCCGGGGCTTGCGCTCTTCGCGATCGGCGGCTTTCTCATGGCGAGTGTGATCGGCGCCGAGCGCGACTACGCCGGCGAGCTGCTTCCACTGCAGTTCGTAACGGGCATCGGTATCGGGCTCAGCTTCGCCTCCCTTTCGAGCGCGGCTGTGGCGGAGCTCCCGCCGATGCGCTTTGCCACCGGCACCGCGATCTTCGCTTGCGCCCGGCAGGTGGGCGCCGTCCTGGGAGTGGCTCTCCTGATCGCCGTGATCGGCACCCCGGCTCCCTCGGAGGCACTCAGCGTGTTCCGCCACGGCTGGGCGCTCGTGGGCGCCACGGGCGGAGCCGCCGCTCTACTCGCAGCCGGGCTCGGACGCGTGCGTGCGCGGGTGCCGGGCGCGGTGCCCGCGGAGGCCGGCGCGTGAGCAGCGGCAACGGCCGCGCGCGAAGGCTCGAGGTCGAGTGGGAGGACCCGGTCGGAGCCGCCTCCCGCGGGATCGAGCTCCCCGGCATCGACTACCTGCGGGCGATCAAAGAGGGCGAGCTGCCGCCGCCGCCGATCGCGCTGCTGCTCGGCATGACGATCGTCGAGGTGGAGGACGGCCGCGCGGTGTTCGGCGTGCGGCCCGACGAGCGCCACTACAACCCGATCGGCGTGGTGCACGGTGGGCTCGCGGCCACGCTGATCGACTCCGCCACCGGCTGCGCGGTGCAGACCAAGCTGCCGGCCGGCGTGGGCTACACGACGGTGGATCTGAACGTGACCTACGTGCGGCCGATCCACGCGGACACCGGCGAGATCGAGTGCGAGGCCACGGTGATCCACTCCGGCTCACGGATCGCAACCGCCGAGGCCCGGGTGCGCCGCGTGAGCGACGGGCAGGTGCTCGCCCACGGTACGAGCACCTGCCTCATGCTGGCGCCCTAGCAGCCGAGCGCGGTTTCGCCCGGTCCCTCCCCGGTGATCTCTATCATTCAGAGTCGAATACCGACTTCGGAACGAGGAATTAGATGGCAGCCACTGACAAGACGCGAATTCAGAAGCCCAGCGCGATCTCAGAGGACGAGCAGGGCCAGCTTGTCGCGCGCAAGGGCATCTCGCGCGAGGTCGTGGAGGAGCTTTCGAAGATCAAGGGCGAGCCGCAGTGGATGCGGGACAAGAGGTTGAAGTCGCTCGAGATCTTCGAGCGCAAGCCGATCCCCACCTGGGGCGTCGATCTCTCCGGCCTCGACTTCGACGAGCTCACGCTCTACAGCCCGCCCGAGGCAGGGCGTTACAACTCGTGGGACGACGTCCCCGCGGAGATGAAGAAGACTT
>JBJMLG010000039.1:0-22866 GCA_045805385.1 Thermoleophilaceae bacterium | reverse complement strand
TGCGGCCGCGGTGATCGCCTCGGAGTAGAACGCCGAGACGGTCTCGGGCCCAGCCTCGTCCAGCGCCCGGTCGAGTGCCTCGAGCGCCTGCTCGCCGGTGGGGTCGAAGCGCCAGGTGGCGGGCGGTATGTGCAGGTGGCTGCTGAGGTACGGGCCGAACGGGCCCCACAGTCCCGGCCGGCCGGTGAGCGCCAGCGTGGCCATGGTGGGGCCGTGGTAGGACTGCGCCGGGGAGATCACCCGCCAGCGCCCGGGCTCGCCGCGCTCCACGTGGTAGCTGCGCGCCATGCGCATAGCCATCTCGTTCGCCTCGGCGCCACCGGTCACGAAGCGCGCGCGCGTGAAACCGTCCGGGGCGACCGATGTGAGCTCGTGGGCGAGCCGCTCCTGAGCCGGGTTGGTGAGGCGCTCGTTGTGCACGTAGGCGAGGCGCTTGGCCTGCTCGCGCGCCGTTTCGATCAGGTCGCGGCGGCCGTGTCCGAGCGTCAATGCCATCGAGCCGCCGCTCATGGCATCGAGGTAACGCTTGCCGGTGGAGTCCTCCATCCAGACGCCCTCGCCGCGCACGATCACGGGATAGCGCCGGTCGAGCTCAGGCGGCAGGACCCGGGTCGAGGAGCTATCGACGAGCGCTTCGCTCACGCGCACATTCCTCCAGTTTGGTCGGACTTCTCAGTAGGACCAGATCAAGGTCCTTATATCAGGCGCCGTCGAGAGCGTCGACCGAACGCCCGCCTTGACGGCCGGGACACGAAGCTGCTAAAGGACTTGTCTGCAGACCTTTCCAATTCGACCGCTCACCCCGGAGGTGCCCGTGGCGATCAGCGCGGACCAGGTATTGAAGGTCGTCGAGCCGGCGACCGAGCAGGTGATGGCGGAGCTCCCCGAGGCGGGCGCGCAGGAGGCCGACGCCGCCATCGAGCGCGCCAAGGCCGCGTTCCCGGCCTGGCGCGACGTCTCACCGGGTGAGCGCGCCGAGATCCTTCGCTCCATCGCCCAGAAGATCCGCGACAACGCCGAGGAGGTGGCGCGCATCGAGGCCCGCAACGTGGGCAAGCCGATCGCCGATGCCCGCGGCGAGGTGGGCATGGTCGCGGACGTGTTCAACTACTACGCGGGCGCGCCCGAGCGCCTGCTCGGCGACACGATCCCGGTCGCCGGCGGCGTGGACATGACCTTCCGCGAGCCGCTCGGGGTAGTAGGGCTGATCACGCCGTGGAACTTCCCACTGCCCATCGCCTCCTGGAAGGTCGCGCCCGCCCTCGCCGCCGGCAACGCGATCGTGCTCAAACCGGCAGAGCTCACCCCGCTGAGCGCGCTCGAGCTGGAGCGGCTGGCCGTCGAGGCCGGGCTGCCCGAGGGCGTGCTGAACGTGGTCGTCGGCCCGGGCCGCGTGACCGGCGAGCGCATGGTCGAGCATCCCGACGTGGCGAAGATCGCCTTCACCGGCTCGACGGCGGTCGGCCGGCGCGTGGGCGAGCTTGCCTCGCAGTCGATCAAGCGGGTCACGCTCGAGCTCGGCGGCAAGTCGGCCAACGTCGTGTTCGCCGACGCCGACCTCGAGAAGGCCGCGGCATCCGCCCCGATTGCCGTGTTCGGCAACGCCGGCCAGGACTGCTGCGCGCGCTCGCGCATCCTCGTGCAGCGGAGCGTGCTCGACCGCTTCATGGAGGGCCTCGAGGAGGCAGTCGACAAGATGCGCGTGGGCGACCCGCTCGACGAGTCCACCGAAATGGGCCCGCTGATCTCCGCCGACCAGCGCGACACGGTCGCGTCCTACGTGGACGACGATGCGCCGGTGGCGATCCGCGGGCACGTGCCCGACGGCCCTGGCTACTGGTATCCGCCGACGGTGCTCGCGCCGATGTCCAACGACGACCGGGCGTCGCGAGAGGAGATCTTCGGGCCGGTGGCCTGCGTGATCCCGTTCGACGACGAGGCCGACGCGATCCGCATCGCCAACGACACGATCTACGGGCTGTCGGGCTCGATCTGGACCGAGAACGCCGCGCGCGCGCTCCGCGTGTCCCGGGCGCTCGAGACCGGGACTATCTCGGTGAACTCGAACACCTCGGTGCGGGTGAGCACACCGTTCGGCGGCTTCAAGCAGTCGGGCATGGGCCGCGAGCTCGGGCCGCACGCGCTCGACTACTACACGGAGCTCAAGAACGTCTACATAGCCACCGGCTGATGCGGGCGATCCAGGTGACCCGCTACGGCGGGCCGGAGGTGCTCGAGCCGGTGGAGCTCGAGCGGCCCTCCCCCATCTCGACCGAGGTGCTCGTGAAGGTTCACGCCGCCGGCCTGAACCCGGTGGACTCGAAGACGCGCAGGGGCTCGGGCGTGTCGGCCTGGGTGGGGCCGCCGCCGTTCGTGCCCGGCTGGGACGTGGCCGGCGTGGTCGAGGGGGCGGGCTACGGCGTGACGCGCTTCTCGCCCGGCGACCGCGTGTTCGGCATGCCCTGGTTCCCGCGCGCCGCGTCGGCCTATGCCGAGTATGTGACCGCGCCGTCGATGCACCTCGCGCGCATGCGGGAGGGGATCGGGTTCGAGGAGGCGGCCGCCGTGCCGCTGGCCGCGCTCACCGCCACACAGGCGCTCGACTCGGCGGCCGCCGGCGAAGGCACGCGCGTGCTCGTGCTGGCCGCGAGCGGCGGAGTGGGCCACCTGACGCTGCAGCTCGCAAAGCTGCGCGGGGCGCATGTGATCGCCGCCGGCAGCCCGCGCAACCACGACTTTCTGCGCGAGCTCGGCGCCGACGAGGTGGCGGACCGCACCTCGGTGCCGGTGGAGCAGTTCGCGGCCGACGCCGACGTGGTGATCGACCTCGTGGGCGGGGAGGCGACCGGTGCGGCGCTCGCCACACTGCGCGAGGACGGCGTACTCGTCGCGGTGGCGGACGGCGCGGACGACGCCACGAAGCTCGAAGCGGAACGGCGCGCGGTGAACGTGATCGAGCCCCTCGTCGAGCCGGATGGCCGCACGCTCGACCAGATCGCGGCGCTCATCGGGGACGGACGGGTGCGCGTCGTGGTCGAGCGCACCTTCCCGCTCGACGAGGCCGCGGCCGCACACGAGTACCTCGACGAGGGGTCGGCGCGCGGCAAAGTCGTGCTCCGCGTCTAGGCGCTTTCCGTAGAGTTCGAGGCGTGGCTGCTCGCGGCGGGATCGACCTGGGCGGCACGAAGATCCAGGCCGTCGTACTGGACGCCTCGAACGAGGTGCTGGGCCAGGCGCGCCACGACACCCCCACGAAGGGCGGGCCGCCCGACGTGGCAGAGGCCATGTCGAACGCGCTCGCGGAGGCAGCCGGAGCCGCCGGAGTGGAGACCGACTCGCTGATAGGCGTCGGCGTCGGGTCGCCGGGCGCGGTCGACCCCGAAGCGGGCACGCTGGCGAACCCGCCGAACCTTCCGGGTTGGGACGGCCCGTATCCGCTCGCCTCGCTGCTGTCCGAGAAGCTCGGCACGGTCGTGAGGCTCGGCAACGACGTGCAGGTGGCCACCAACGCGGAGATGAAGCTCGGCGCCGGCCGGCCCTACTCCTCGGTGCTGGGGGTTTTCTGGGGCTCCGGCGTGGGCGGCGGCATCGTCCTCGACCGTCAGGACTGGATCGGGCGCGGCGCCGGCGGTGAGATCGGCCACGTGGTGGTGAGGATCAACGGAGCGCGGTGCGGCTGCGGCCGCCGAGGCTGCATGGAGGCCTACGCCGGCCGGGCGCGGATGGAGGCCTACGCGCGCAAGCGCGTGGAGAAGGGCGACGAGACGAAGCTCTTCGACTTCATGGAGAAACGCGGGCGCGACCGGCTCACCTCGAGCGTCTGGGCCCGCGCGCTCGAACACCGCGACCCGCTCGCACACCGCATCGTGGACCGCGCCGTCGAGGCGCTCGGCGCCGGCATCGCGTCGTGCCTCAACGTGCTCGACCCCGAGGCCGTGATCATCGGCGGAGGGCTGGGCGTGCGCCTTGGTGACGAATACGTGCGCAGGATCGAGAAGGCCGTGATGCCCCACCTGTTCATGGACTCGCGCCCACCGGACTTCCGCCTCGCCGAGCTTGGCGACCTCGGGGGGGCGATCGGCGCGTCGCTGCTCGTCCGCGAGCCGGCTCAGGTGCAATAGACGGGCCTCGGCCAAGGCCGCGGGCTACTCCGTACCGCATGAGCTGATGCAGTATCTGAGCGAGATCGTCCTGGGGCTGACGATTGCCGTCGTGGCCCTGAGCGTGCTGGCGCGGGTGGCCGGGGTGCCCTACCCGATCGTGCTCGTGCTCGGCGGGCTCGTGATCAGCCTCATCCCGGGAGTGCCCAAGGTGGCAATGAACCCGGACCTCGTGCTGGCGCTGTTCCTGCCGCCGCTGCTCTACTCGGCCGCCTTCTTCGCGAACCTGCGCGACCTGCGGGCGGACCTGAGGTCGATCTCGCTCGCTGCGGTGGGGCTGGTGGTGGTCACGGCGGTCCTCGTGGCGGTCGTGGCCCACGCCCTGATCGACGGACTGCCGTGGGCGGTCGCCTTCACGCTCGGAGCGATCGTGGCGCCCACCGATCCGCTGGCGGCCACGACGATCGCCCAGCGCCTCGGCGCGCCTCGGCGCCTCGTCTCGATTATCGAGGGCGAGGGCCTGCTCAACGACGGCACGGCCCTGGTGATCTACCGGGTCGCGATCGCTGCGGCCGTTGGCGGGGGCTTCTCGGCGGGAGAGACCCTGCTGCGATTCTTCGGCGGCGCTGCCGGTGGCATCGCGATCGGGCTCGTCGTAGGCTGGTTGGTCGCCGAGGTGCGGCGGCGGCTCGACGACGTGCCGGTGGAGATCACGATCTCGCTCGGCACCGCCTATGCCGCCTACCTGCCGGCGGAGGCGCTTGGAGTGTCCGGTGCGCTGGCGGCGGTCACAACCGGCATCTACATGGGCTGGCGGGCGCCGGAGATCTCCACGCCGAGCATGCGAATGCAGGGCGCGGCGGTATGGCAGACGCTGCAGTTCCTCCTGAACGCGGTGCTGTTCGTGCTCATCGGGCTGCAGCTGCCGGTCATCACCGGGAGGCTCGGCGGCTACTCGGCCGCCACCCTGGCCGGGTACTCCGCGGCGATCGCCGCCGCAGTGATCGGCGCGCGCCTCCTGTGGGTGAACACCACGCCGTACATCATCCGCCTGCTCGACCGGCGGCCCCAACAGCGTGCCCGGCGCGCGAGCTGGCGCGTCCGGTTCGTGGTGTTCTGGGCGGGAATGCGCGGCGCCGTGTCGCTCGCCGCGGCGCTCGCGATCCCGCTCGAAACGCACGCGGGCACCGCGTTCCCGCAACGCGATCTGGTCATCTTCCTCACCTTCGCCGTGATCCTCGTGACGCTCGTGCTGCAGGGTCTGACGTTGCCCGCCGTGATCCGCGCACTCGGCGTGACCGATGACGGCTCGGCCGAGCAGCAGGAGGAGGTGACGGCGCGGCTCGCCGCCGCCGATGCCGCGCTCCAGCGCCTGGAGGAGCTGCAGCAGGAGGAGTGGACGCGCGACGACACGATCGATCGCATGCGAGCGCTTTACCAGTACCGCCAGCGCCGCTTCGCGGCCCGTGCCGACGGCGACGACCCGGAGGGAATCGAGACGCGCTCGCTCGCCTACCAGCGCACCCAGCGCTCTGTCCTCGAGGTACAGCGCGCCACCATCTGGGACCTGCGCAGGCGCGGCGTGATCTCCGACGACGTGATGCACCGCATCGAGCGCGAGCTCGACCTCGAGGACGAGCGGCTGGAGATCTAGTCGCCCGCGCGCGAGCGCACGCGCCGGCGCCTGTGGATGCTCGCGGCCACGGCGCGGCGGGTGAGCAGGAGCCCGTCCAGGACGGACGGCGGCTGCTCGGGCACGTGCACGTCCACCCGCTCCTCGGCGATCGCCAGATCGCGGGCCTGTGCGAGCTCGCGCAGCTCGGCGAGCTCACGTTTGATGTCGAGCAGCTCGGGTTCGGGGGCGCGCGGGGCGGCTCCGGTGTCCACCGGCGGGCGCCGGAGACGGCGCCGGCGCCGCAGCAGCAGCGCGACGGCCAGAAGCAGCAGGAAGGCAAGCAGCCCGAGGGCCGCGGCGGCGACGGCGAGCACGTGCGCGGCGACCCAGTCGACGGCGCGTGCGACGAGCGACGGTGCCGGGGCCACGCCGAAGGTGAGGCGCTTGACGGAGATCACGTCGCCGTTCGAGAGCAGCTCGGCGGCCGCCTCGTACTCACCGCGCGGGAGCTTGGCGAGCCCCGTCCGCGCCGTTGCCTCGCCGCGCACGGCCACCGACCGGATGCGAACGACCCGCGTCTCGAGCGGCGAGCCCCCGAGCTTCGAAAGCGTGAGGCGCACCGTCGCGGGGGCCGGCGCCGTGCCGCTGTTGCGGATCACGGCGGCGATCTCCGGAGCGCTGCCCGACGCGGTGTGGCTGACGGCGATGTGGCTGAGCGCGAGCCGCGCGCTCGGCAGCAGGTTCGTGCCCGTGAGCTCGAACGGCCAGCGAATGCGCGAGCGCCGCGGGCCCATCCGAGCCTCGGCGACCGCCACGTAGCGGCCCTTGGGGAGCTTCAGGCGCGCCGGCAGCACAAGCTCGTAGTCGCGCGAAGCGCGTGGGATCACGTTCTCGGCGCCGAAGGCGCCTCGGAACACCGCGCGGCCGTGGCGCACGATGGCGAGCCGGATCGCCGGCTTCGCGTGGAGGTCGCCCAGGTTGCGCACGCGCGCGAAGAAACCGAGCACGCGGTGGGCGACCTGGTCGCCGCGCAGCGCGCTCACCTCGCCGTCGATACACGGCGTGGCCGGGTACGACAACAGGAAGGTGGTGGCGAGCCGCAGGACCGGCGTGACCTGGGCGGTCGTACCACTCGGCGGGTGCCCGGCAGCCTGTCGGCCGCTGAAGAGGATCACCCCGTAGCTCCCCACCCCGACCTGCGGGCAGGCCAGAACCGTGGCCGAGACGCGGCGCGCGCCACCCGGCGGAAGCGTGAAGCGGCTCGGCGCGAGTCGCAGCAGCCGCGAGCCGCGACGCCGGCTCGCCGCGGAGGTGTCGTACGACGGCTGGCCCGAGAGATCCTGCGTGGCGAGCAGTGGCTGCGCCGAGACGCTGACCGGGAGCGCACTCGTGTTGCGGACCGTGACGCGCGGGATCCTGCCGCCCACCTTCACCCGAGCATCGATCCGGCTCGGCGAAACCTGAACGCCACCGGCCGCGAGCGCGGAGCCCGGCACGGCGAGCACGAGCGCGCCGGCCAAGGCGATCAGCGCCGCCAAAAGCCTCGAGCCCGGCGGCTGCCGGGCTTCGAGACGTGCGAGTTCAGTGGACTGGGTCATGCACCCGGAGGGGAGATGCGGGACAGTTGCGGGAAAGTCCCGCGCGATGCGCGCCTAGAACCCCTGAGCCGCGTCGTAGCTCACAAGGATCCGGTAGACGTCGGTGCCGAGACTGGCGTCGTCCGCATAGCTCACGAGCTGCTTGAACTTCACGCCCACGTCGGTGCCGCTGTCGGCCGTGATCGCCTGCGAGCCGGCAACCAGCGCAGGCGTGCTGCTCAGGTCGCCGAACGCCGGGCTGCCCACCACGCTTGCGCCGATGCTCGTGTTCGCCCACTGAAGCGGGTTGGCGAGCTGGCCCGTCACGTAGCTGGAGCCGTTCCAGCGGCGCATCAGGCCGCCGGCCTGATCAGAGGAGACCTTCAGGCCCCACTGCTCGTTCGACTTCACGTTGGTGATCTGCTCTCCCGACACGTTGCCGGAGCCGATCGCCCAGCTGCCCCAGGAGTAGTCCGAAGGGAAGCTCGCCGTGAGAGTCGGGTCGGGTGCGCCGGTCACGGCCTGGCTGCCGGAGGCGTTGGTCGCCCCGAAGGCGGGTGCGCTGAGCGCGAGTGCCAACAGGGCGGCGAGTGCGAGTGTCTTTGTGATCCTCATTACGAGGGTTATCGGAGAGGCCGCCGGTCGCTTTACGGTATTTGCGGGTTTTTAGACCGCCTTGGCGCGTCCGCCCTGTACACCATCTGTGGGATCCCGACGGTTCCGCGCCGGGGCGAATCGCTCACGCACACACCAACGAGATCGTTCGGCACGCACCATTGCGGTGCGTGCCTGTGGTGCGTCAGTGTTGCCCGATGGCGGTCCCCGCAGGCGCGCGAGCGCCCCAACTCGCGATCGAGCCGGCGACGACGACTGCTGCGCTCACCGCTGCGGCGGAGGAGGCGTCCCGCCATGCGGGCCCGCGCCAGCGCATGGACGCGGCGGCGGAGAGGCGCGACGCCGGCCGCGAGCTGCGCCGGCGCGCGGCGCGGGGGAGCCACGCCCGCTGGGAGCCCCCGGCGGACCGGCCCGATCCGGTCGACCTCCTGACGGCGGCCAACCAGGGCCGCATGCCCGAGCTCGTGCCCATCCGGGTGGGTCGCATGGCCGCCTCGCCCTTCGCGTTCCTGCGCGGCAGCGCGGCGCAGATGGCGATCGACCTCGCGGGCTCGCCGATGACCGGCCTGACCGGCTGGATCTGCGGGGACGCCCACCTTTCGAACTTCGGGCTCTTCGCCTCGCCCGAGCAGGACCTGGTGTGCGATCTGAACGACTTCGACGAGTCGATCGTCGGCCCGTGGGAGTGGGACGTGAAGCGGATGTCCGCGAGCATCGTGGTCGCCGGGCGCGAGCGCGGCTTCGCGGACGCCGACTGCCGCGAGGCGGTCGGGGCCGCAATCGGCTCCTACCGCCGCCGCCTCAGCGAGATGGCATCGAGCAAGCTGATCGAGCTGCACCGCGCCCGCTGGCACGAGGGCGATCTCGCCAACGCCCTGTCGAGGCGCAGCAAGCAGGCGCTTCGCATCGAGACGGGCAAGGCAACGACGCGCACCAACGACCGCGTGCTTGCGCGCCTCACCGTGGAGCGCGAGAACGGCGGCTGGCATTTCGACGAGTCGCCTCCCCTGCTCGTGCGGCTCGGCGGCGAGCACACCGACCGGGTGCTGGGCGCCCTCGAGCGCTACATCGCCACGCTGCGCAGCGACCTGCGGCGCCTCGTCCGCGGCTACGGCCTGCGTGACGCAGCGCTCACGGTGGTGGGCGTGGGCAGCGTCGGCACGCGCGGCATGGTGGCGATGATGACCGGCAACGGCGACTCGGACGCGCTCTTCCTCCAGATCAAGGAGGCGCCCGGCTCCCAGCTCCGCCCCCAGCTCGCCTCACAGCCGAGGCGCCACGAGGGACGGCGCGTGGTGGAGGCTCAGCGCGCCATGCAGGGGCTCTCCGACCCGTTCCTCGGCTGGACCGCGATCGAGGGCCGCGACTACTACGTGCGCGAGCTCAAGGACATGAATGGCTCGGTGGATGTGAACGAGCTACAGCGTCCCCGCGAGCTGCGCGACTGCGCCGTGCTGGTCGGCGGCACGCTGGGCATGGCTCACGCGCGCTGTTTCGACGCGGCCACGCTCACCGCGTATCTCGGCTCCGGTCCCCGCTTCTCGGCGGCGGTGGCGGAGTTCGCCGTGCGCTACGCGGACCAGACGGAGCGCGACCACGGCGCTCTCGTGGATGCGATCAAGCACGGCCGTGTAGAAGCCGAGCTCGGAGTCTGATCCGGACCGATTTCACCTCCTTCGGGTGATGCCAGCCACCCGCGAGCAGACCAGGATTCAGCGGACCCGGGGCGCGGTGTACCTCCGCCGAGCCCCAGCGGCGCTGCCGGCAACTGCCCCCTCGTCATGCCGGCAGCGCCATACCTTTCCGCGAGCCGCAACCGCCCACCGGAGGGATCCATGACTGGTGCAACGCTGAAGGAGACACGCGCAGACGGGAAGCCGCCCGCAGCGCGCGCGAAGCGGCAGGCGACCGAACTCAGCGCGGCGGCGCCCTCGCCGTTCCCGCCCATAGCCGACTACGCCCTTCTGTCCAACTGCCACACGGGCGCCCTCGTGGCCCCCGACGGGTCGATCGGCTGGCTATGCCTGCCGAGTTTCGACTCCCCCAGCATCTTCGGCACGCTGCTCGACCGCGAGGCCGGTTACTTCCGCGTCGGGCCGTTCGGCCTCAACAGCACCTCGCAGCGAATCTACGAGCCGGGCACGAACACGCTCATCACCACTTGGAATACGCCGAGTGGATGGGCCGTCGTGCGCGACAGCCTCACGATGGGGCCGCGTCGCGGCGAGGACACGATCACTGCGCACACGCGCCCGCCCGCCGACGAGGATGGCGAGCACGTGCTCGTCACGACGGTGGAGTGCATCCGCGGCAGCGTGGAGATCGACATCGTGTGCGAGCCGGTCTTCGACTACGGGCGAACGCCGGCGGAATGGAAGATGGTTGGAGACGACCGGCTCACCGCGGACGCGAGCGGCGGCGGGCAGACCGTGCGGCTGCGCACCGACGTCCCGCTCGGGATCGAGGTGAGCCGAGCGCGAGCGCGGCACGTGCTGCACGAGGGCGAGACCCTGTACACCTCGCTGTCGTGGGCCGAGGGACTAGCCGGTCCGGGGAGCGTCTCGGAAGCCCAGCAGGCGCTCGAGCTCACCAGCCGGTTCTGGCGCGGTTGGCTCGCGACCGCCCGCCTGCCCGACCATCGCTTCCGGCAGATCGTGGAGCGCTCCGCCCTCGCGATCAAGGGCCTCACCTACATGCCCACCGGCGCCACCGTCGCGGCGCTCACCACGTCGCTCCCGGAGACACCGGGCGGAGAGCGCAACTGGGACTACCGCTTCACCTGGATGCGGGACTCCACCTTCACGCTCCAAGCGCTGCACTACCTGAATCTCGACTGGGAGGCGGACGAGTTCATGCAGTTCGTCGCGGACCTCGAGCCGAACGACGACGGGGCGCTCCAGATCATGTACGGCATCGACGGTCGCCGCGACTTGACGGAGTGGTCCGTGGACGAGCTGTCCGGCTACGCGGGCGCGCGACCCGTGCGGGTGGGAAACGCCGCGTACGACCAACGGCAGAACGACGTGTTCGGGTTCGTGCTCGACTCGATCCTCCTCCACACGCGCCGCAGTCAGCGGCTGCCCCGGCGCCTCTGGCCGATCGTCGAGTCGCAGGCGACGTGCGCAGCGGAGGTGTGGCGCCAGCCGGACCAGGGCATCTGGGAGGCCCGCGGCAAGCCTCGCCACTACGTGTCCTCGAAACTCATGTGCTGGGTCGCGCTCGACCGCGCGGCGAAGCTGGCTGTGATTCGCGGCCACGACCATCGGAGCGCCGGCTGGCGCCAGACGGCCGACGAGATCAAGGCCGACATCCTCGAGCACGGGGTCGACGGGCGCGGCGTGCTGAGGCAGCATTACGACACCGACGCTCTGGACGCCTCAACCCTCTTGGCCGCGCTGTTCGGATTCCTGCCCGGCAACGACAAGCGCATGCGGGCGACCGTGCTTGCGATCTCCGACGAGCTCACCGATCACGGGTTCGTCCTGCGCTACCGCACAGGCGAAACCGACGACGGCCTGTCCGGCAAGGAGGGGTCGTTCCTGATCTGCTCCTTCTGGCTGGTGTCGGCTCTGGCGCTCGTTGGAGAGATGCAGCGTGGGCGCGACCTGATGGACAAGCTGCTTCGGGTCGCCTCGCCACTCGGCCTCTATGCCGAGGAGTTCGACGCGGAGACCGGCAGGCATCTCGGGAACTTCCCGCAGGCGTTCTCGCATCTGGCGCTGCTCGAGGCGGCGGCACGCATCATCGTGGCCGAGCGCCTCGAGGAGTTCCGCTGAGCCTTCAGCCCGGCGGCGCCAGGACAATCAGGCGGGTCCGGCGGGGGGCGCTGAGGTCTCACTCGGAGTCTCATCTGCCCCTCCGCCCGCGAATCCGTCCGCCCCGTTCGGACGCGGACGACCGCGGCCGCGCCGCTCCGCCAGGCTCCGCCTGATGCGCGCCGCGGTGTCGCCTGACTCGGCATCCGGGAACTCGCGCTTGGTCTGGCGGCGCAGCAGCTCCACCCCGAGCACGATCAGGCCTGCGAACACGAGAATGCCGATCGGCTTGCGAAGCGCCGGCGTGGGCCCCCAGAGCAGGAGCAGGAGATAGAGGAAGGCCACCGCGGAGTAGACGACCGCGAGGTTGTAGCGCAGCGGCGGCGCGAGGGCGCGGCGAGCGCCGACCGCCAGCACGGTCGGGCCGATCAGCCATGCCGCCAGCACGAACGCCACGCCGTACGCGAGCATCGCGATGGCGATCTCGTAGAGCAGCGACGTGCCGATCGTCCAGGCGCTGTGTACCGCGGGCTTGACCGTCTCGGCCGACACGAGGGCGTTGACCAGCTCGTTGCCACCCACGCGGCGCCCGGCCAGGACGAGCACGCCGAGGGCGATGAAGCACCAGCCCACGCGGCGGAACGCCACGCGCCGCCAGCCCCTTGCGAACCACACCGCGAGCGCGAACAGCGCGAGGCTGATGCCGGTGAGCCAGAACGCGAGGTGGCGGATCACGTCCGCAACGTTCTGGGCAGCCGACAGCTGGTCGGAGCGCAGGATCACGAGCTTCCCGGTCGTCGGCGGCAACGTCACGCCGAGCTTCTGCTGCGCCTGGGCGCCCGCGCCCCCTTGAAGCTTGGATCGCGCGGCGTTCAGCGAGCTCTGCGACAGGCCTGCTCCGGTCGCGAGCTGGTTCACCAGCCCGTGCAGGTTGAGCACGACCTCCCCGTTCTGGGTCGAGACGTTCTTCCCGCCTCCGTTCAGGATCGCGAGCAATTGCTTGTGCGCGGCGCGGTTGGCGTTGTCCCAGAACACCTGCGCGCGCGGCGAGTCGAGAAGGCGGGGCGCCGCGCGGTCGGCGAGGTCCCTGAGCCCCGCCGCCGCCGGGCCGGCGAGCGCCGATGCGCGCGGCGGAAGCACCTGGCGGACCTGCGCGGCCACATCGACAGAACCGAACAGCTGGTCCACGAGGTAGGCGCCCACGGCGGCCTGGATCTTCGGGTCCGCCAGCAGCTTGCTGCTCGTGCCGGTCCAGTTGTCGGTGTTGAGCGCCTGGCGGTTCGCCCAGACGGAGAACATCGCGACGAGCCCGGTCACGAACGCGAGCGCCATCAGGCTTCCCACGAGCACCCTGTGCCCGCGCGCTCCGGGGCGGGTCTCAGCCATCCCAGTTCACCCTCCGAACATCGCTCGCGGCCGGCCCGGCCGCATCGCCCGAAAGGGATGAATCCCGCTGTGTGCGCACCCCACCCGGAGCGTGGTGAGCGCACCCTTGAGCGTGCTGAGGCCCGATGCGAGCGTTGCCCCAGGTCGACCGCGAGCGCGTACGAGCGCTCGACTCGCCGGCCATTCCACCACAACAGGAGGACCTATGACAGTCCAGACTCCAGCGGCGGATCGGTCATCGACCTACCCCGAGAACTACGAGGAGCACGGAAGCGGCTGGGTCACCTTCGCCGGCACCATGCTGATCATCGTGGGCGCGCTCAACGTGATCCAGGGCATCGGGGCCATCGACAACTCCAAGTTCTTCGTGGGCAACGCGCAGTTCATCATCAGCAACCTGAACACGTGGGGATGGATCGTGCTGATCATGGGCGCGATTCAGCTGCTCGCGGCCTTCGGGATCTTCGCGCGCAACCAGTTCGCGCGGTGGCTCGGCGTGGGCTTCGCCGGGCTCAACTCCATCGCGCAGCTACTGCTGCTGCCGGCGTATCCGTTCCTGTCGCTCGCGCTCTTCACGCTCGACATCCTCGTGATCTACGGGCTCATCGCCTACGGGCGGCACGAGGCTGCCGTCTAGCCGTCAGACAGCGGGTGGAGGCGCCGCGCGTCCTTCCTGGTCCTCGGCCAGAAAGATCAGCGTCGCCTTCACCCGGCGGCTCACGTCCTCGGAGTCGCGCAGGCCGAGCTTCATGAAGATCGCGTTGATGTGCTTCTCCACGGCGCGCTTCGTGAGGAACAGCGACGAGGCGACCGCGGCATTGCTCTTGCCGGTCGCCACCTCCGCGAGCACCTCGCGCTCCCGCACGGTGAGGTCCGCGAGCGGCGAGTCGGCCACGCGCGAGCGCTCCGCGATGAGTGTGTCGACGATCTTCGGATCGACCACCGAGCCGCCCTCGGCGACGGCGCGGATCGCCGCCGTGAGCTCGCCGCGGTTGCCGAGTCGCTCCTTGAGCAGGTAGGCGCGGCCGGCCGAGCCACCGTCGAACAGCTCGAGCGCGAAGCCCGGCTCTGCATACAGGCTGAGCACCACGACGCCGATCTCGGGCCGGGTCTCCCGCAGGTGCGTGGCCATCCTGATGCCCTCGCGCTCGAGCGACGGTGGCATCCGGATGTCGGTGAGCACGACGTCCGGCTCCTCTCGCTCGATCGCGGCGCGCAGGCCCTCGGTGTCCTCCGCCACGGCGACGATGTCGATCTCGGGATCCGAGTCGAGCAGCTGCGTGAGGCTCTCGCGCACCAGGTAGCTGTCCTCGGCGATGACTAGGCGGATGCTCATCTCTCACCGAGCGTACGCGTCCGGCAACAGGCCAGTCAACCGCCCGCGGGCGCCGCTGGTCAGGCGTCGATCAGGCCGAGCTTCGCGGCGTGCGCGACGGCCTCCGAGCGGGACGAGGCGTCCAGCTTGCGGTACACCGAGTGCGCCTGGGTCTTCACCGTGTTCGCCGACACGTAGAGTCGTCCCGCTATCTCGCGGAACGACAGGTGAGTCGGCAGGAAGCCGAGGATGCGGAGCTCCGCCGCCGTGAGCGGCGAGCGTCCGCGGCCGCCCGACCCCGACACCGACTCGGAGCCCTCCCTGACGGCGGCTATCGATGCCTGAAGCTGGGGAGCATCACCCGCCTCGCCGGCCCGGAGGACCGCCTCGTCGAGCAACCTGCGCGCGTCGGCGAGGTCGCCCAGCCGGAGCGCGGCGCGAGCGAGCGCCACCTCGGCCTGCACCAGGTACCAGGGCCGAAACAGCATCGACGAGCGCATCAGGCGGGATGCCTGTCTCGCGTCGCGCTGAGCATCGTCGGTCCGCCCGAGCTGAGCACGTATCGCCGCGGCCGCCGCGAACACGATCGCGGACGAGCGCTCTCCGCCGAGGGAGTGGCGGTCGAGCTGCGCCGCGGCTCTGGCGATCAGCGCCGCGCCGCCGTCCCAGTCGTCGCGCTCGATGGCCAGGAGAGAGAGCTGAGCGAGGCACTGGGACTGCAGCAGCGGCGCGGACGCCGCGCCGCGACGCACGCCTTCTTCGAGACGCTGCCGCGCGAGGCCGGGTTCGCCGGAGAGGTGCAGCCCAACCCCCTCGAGCAGGCAGCAGATCGACCGCCACCCGCTCGAGTCGGGTGCCACGTCATACGCGCGCGCCGCGTCGGCAGCCATCGTCGAGGCGCCCTCTCTCGCCAGCATCGCGTCGAAGGCGGCGAATCCGGCCTCGACGGACGGTGCCGCGACGGCGTCACCGCACTCGCGCGCGGCCTGCGCCCACAGCTGCGCCGCTTCGAAGCGGCCGCGTGCGGCATGGAGATGCGCCGCGGTCAGCGCCAGCGCGGGATGCGCACGCACCTCGCCCTCGGTGAAGTGCCGCAGGCGCTGGGCGAGAACCTCTGTGGTGCCGCTGCTCAGATGCTGCGGCACGCTCTCCCACAGCAGCCCCGCTGCCCGCTCCGTATCGCCGGCGGCGGCGGCGTGGCGCAACGCCGCCTCCGTGTCGCCGTTCAGCTCGTGCCACTCGCTCGCCCGGCGATGGAGCTCGGCCACCTGGGCCGGCGAGCCCCGGCGAAGCTCGCCGCGCAACATCTCCCTGAACATGCCGTGGCACCTGTACGAGCCGCCGTTGCGGTCGAGCGGCACGAGCATCACATTGCGACGCGCGAGGCCTTGCAGCACGTGCGCCGAGTCGCTCCGCCCGAGAACGAGGTCACAGGCTGGGCCCGAAAGCTCTTCGAGCACGGAGGTCTGGACGAGGAAGTCCGACGCTGACGGCTGGAGCGGGGCGAGCAGCTCGTCGCGCATGTAGTCGGACACCACCACGTCGTCGCCCCGAAAGCGAGTCGCCGCATGGGCCGAGTCGCCCTGCTCGCGGAGCGACACGGCTGCCAGGTAGAGCCCTGCGGGCCAGCCTTCGGTGCGGCGCATGAGCGTCTCGCGCTCGTGGGGAGTGGACGTCACACCGGCGCTCCTGAGCAGCGCCGTCGCCTCGGCCGTCGTCATCGCCAGGTCACGCGCACGCACCTCCACGAGCTCGCGATTCGCGCGCATGCGCCCGATCGGCAGCGGCGGCTCGGTGCGGCTCCCGAGCGCGAGTTGCGAGCCTGGAGGGACGTGAAGCGCAACCGCGCGGAGCGCCTCGACAGCCGCTGGATCCTGGAGCACGTGAGCGTCGTCGAGAACCAGCACGAATGGCGCGTGGCGCGCCAGCCGGGGCAGCAGGGCCCCGGCCGTCGAGTGGCGCCGCGGAAGCGCCTTGACCACGCCGTCGCCGGACGGCTCCAGAGCGTCGAGGGCGCTCGCGATGGCGGCGCGCATCGCGGCCGGGTCGTCGTGCGACTCGTCGAGCGTCACCCATGCGAACGGGCGACCGTCGCGCGCGTCCCACTGGGTCAGAAGCGTGGTCTTGCCGTAGCCGGGCGGCCCCGCGACCACCGCACATGTCGCGTGCCGAGCGTCGATGAGGCGGCGCACGAGCCGGTCCCGGTCAACGCTGTGTCGCCGTTTGCGCGGCTCGGCCGGTGTGACTGTATGCAGCGCGGCAGCGCGCGTTGCGCGCGCGGCGCCTGCTCGGTTTCGCTCGCCCATGTGCCGTCCTCTCGTTGTGCACAACCTTCTCGGGGTGAGAGGCGGCGGGCAAGGAGGCTTGCCAGCCTCTGCTGATGGGGCGTGCACCCCCGACGCGATTGTGCGACTCGCGCACGAGGTTCATCCGCTTCGGATGATGCTGGTGCGCCCGCGCTGGCCTAGGTTCGAAACGCGGTGCCGTACGCCGTCCACGGACGGCTGTGACCACCCAAGGAGCACAGATGGCAGACCTCATAGGCCAGTACCACGTCACTACGGATCACCATCCCGTCGGCGGTGGTGCGTCGTTGGGCATGTTCCGGGGTCTGCAGGAGGCACTCCACGGCGCGCCGGCCACCGCATAGCGAGACTCGAAAAGCTGCCCCGGCGGGAACCCTGACGGACGGCCGCGGCCGGAGCCGCGAGGTCGGCGTGCTCGTGGTGGACGACCAGCTGCTCTTCCGCCAGGTTGCGCGCGACGTGATCGCCGCCACGCCGGGATTCGAGCTCGTCGGCGAGGCGGTCTCCGGCGAGCAGGCGCTGTGCGCCGCGGACGAGCTCCGCCCTGATCTGGTGCTGCTCGACGTACGTATGCCGGGCATGGGCGGACTTGAGGCTGCCGCACGGCTGCGCAAGGCGCACCCGGAGCAACTCGTAGTGCTGATCTCGACGGACCGCCCGGCGGAGATCGCGCAGCGCGTCGCTTCGGACGGCGCGGCGGCGATCGTGCCGAAGCATGAGTTCGGCGCGGCGTTGCTGCGTGGGCTGTGGCGGACGTACGGCTCGTAGAAATCCCAACACGCCGGCTGTACCGGAGGTAGAATTACCAGGAGAAGCGCCACCATGGCCGATATTGCCGAGACCTCGTCGACGGGGCTGCGACGCAGAACGCCGACCGGGACCGTTGTCGCACTGCTTGGGGTCCTGGTAACGGCCGCCGCATTGTGGCTCGTGGCGACCGACGCGAGCCCAGAGCATCGCGGAATCTCGCTGGTTACCCACGGCCTCGCCATCTGCCTCCCGATTGGGCTCGGCGCCTTCCGGCTCAGCCGCAATGCGGATGACCGCTTCGCCAAGCTGCTCGTGGGCGCGGGCCTGCTGTTCTCGCTCACGAGCCTCGCGGAAGCACGCGGGGCGGTGCCGTACAGCATCGGCAGGGTGCTCGTGTGGGTCGTCGAGCCGGTCGTCGTCTACCTGCTGCTCGCGTTCCCGTCGGGCCGGATCGCCACCACCGTGGAGCGTCGCCTCGTGTGGGCGACCGTGCTCATCGCCGGAGTGCTCTACCTGCCGACGGCGCTGATCGCCGAAGGCTTTCCGGTGCCCAACCCGTGGGCGACGTGCGGGGAGCAGTGCCCGCACAACGCGCTCGCCCTGGGCTCGGCCGCCGGCGTGATGGACGTGGTGCGGCCGCTGCGCGAGGTGCTCGGCGTTCTTGTCTTCGGAGCCGTGTCGATCGTGCTCTGGCGGCGCACGCGCCGTGTCCGTCCAATGCTGCAGCGCGCGCTCGTGCCAGTCGCCGCAATCGCGGTCTTCCGCACGTTTGCGATCGGCTCATACGGCATCCTGCGCGCCGCGGATGGCGCATCGGGCCTCACCGAGGTGATCGGCTGGATGTACTTCCTCACCCTCCCCGCGATCACCATCTGCTTCGCAACCGGCATCGTGAGCCAGCGGGTGTTCGCCGCCGGGGCGCTCGAGCGCCTTGCACTCGAGCTCGGGCCGCGCGCGAAAGCGTCGAGCGTGCGAGTCGCCATGGCCGAGCAGCTCGACGACCCGGCGCTGCGCGTGGTGTACTGGCTGCCCGGCGACCCTGGCCGCTGGATCGACGAGACCGGCTGGCCCGTGAAGGCGCCGCAACCGGAGAACGGCCAGGTGGTGACCGAGTTGACCGCGGGCGACCGTCTGGTCGCGGCCGTGGTGCACGATGCCGCCCTCTCGCAGGATCCTCAATTCGTCGAGGCCGCCTCGGTGTACGCGCTCGCGACACTCGAGAACGAGCGACTGATCGGCCAGCTGCGCGACTCGGTCGGCGAGCTCGCGGAGTCGCGCACCCGGCTCGTGGCCGTGGCGGATGAGGAACGCCGCAGGATCGAACGCGACCTGCACGACGGCGCGCAGCAGCGCCTCGTCGCACTTCGCATAAAGCTCGAGCTGATCGCCGAGCGCATCCAGGATGAGTCCCCGAGGGACGCCGCCGCGCTCCGGGACCTCGAGGACGAGGTGGAGACCACGATCGAACAGGTGCGCTCGTTCGCCCGCGGCATCTACCCGGCGCTGCTCGCCGAACGGGGGCTCGACGATGCGCTGCGGGCAAGGGCCCGCGACTGCCCGCTCCCCACGACGGTGCACACCGAGGGGCTCTCGCGCTACCCGGACGAGATCGAGGCGACCGTGTACTTCGCGGTCGCGGAGGCGCTCCAGAACGCGACGAAGCATGCGCGCGGAGCTACGGGCGCGACGATCCGCGTACGAGCGAGCGAGCGCCTCGAGTTCGACGTGCACGACGACGGCTCGGGCTTTGCCCCTGACGCGGCGCTCAGGGGCGTCGGCCTCGTCAACTTCCGCGACCGCTTGGACGCCGTGGGCGGCGAGTTGCGGATCCGCTCCGCACCCGACACGGGCACGACGGTATCGGGCAGCATCCCGCTCGCGGTGGTGTCGTGAGCCTGGCCGGCCGAAAGCGCGCCGTCTTGGCGGCCGACCTCACGCCGGCGCTGCTCGAGAACCTCGCCGACGCGGTCGTTGCGTGCGATGCGGACGGGAGGATCGTGGTGCTGAATCGCCTCGCCCGCGACCACCTGGCGGCACTTGGCACGCCGATCGACTCCTGGGCGCCCCTCACGCGCGCCCTTCGCGGCGAGGACGTGGTCAACGAACAGGTGGAGATCCGCCCGCCCCACGGTCCGGTCCTGCTGCTGAACGTGAGCGGCGGGCCGCTTCGTGACAGGCGAGGACGCGTGGACGGCGCGGTGGTGGTGATGCAGGACATCACCGAGCGGGTCGCGATGGACAACGAGCTGCGGTTGCAAAGCGCGATCGCCGAGAAGATGGCGGAGGGCATCGCCCTGATCCGCGCCAGCGACGGCATCATCGTGTACGCCAACGACCGCTGGGAGGGGATCTTCGGCGCCCGGCGCGGCGAGCTGCTCGGGCAGCACATCTCGGTGGTGAACGCCCCGACCGAGCAGGCTCCCGAGGAGCGGGCGCAGGAGATCATCGGCGCTCTTGAACGCGACGGGGTGTGGAGCGGAGAGCTCCGCAACGTTCGACGGGACGGAACTCTGATCTGGACGGCCGCCCAGATCTCCACGTTCGAGCACCGGGAGCACGGAACCGTCTGGATCTCCGCGCAGCGCGACGTGACTCCCGAGAAGGCCGCGCAGGACGCGCTGAGGGAGGCAGAGCAGCGCTTCCGCGGTGTGTTCGAACACAGCCCGTTCGGAATCGCGCTGATCGGCCATGACCTGCTCGTGAACGAGACGAACCGCGCGTTCGGGGAGATCACCGGTTACGCGCCGGAGGAGCTCTCCGGCCGCAGGCTTCCCGATCTCGCGGTTCCGGACCACGGCCGGCTCGCGGACCAGCTCGCCCCCGTGCTCTTCAACGGCCACCGGCCCCACCGCCGGGTTGCGGCTCGTCTGGTCACAAAGCGCGGAGACACCGTGCCGGTCGCTATCACCGGCACGACCGTGCACGGGGCCGACGGTCGCCCGCTGTACGGCATCGCCGTCGTGCAGGCGACCTGAACCGCGTGTCCACACCCGCCAGAACGGGTAACCGCGCCCCAAGACGCAAGCGAGGAAGGGAGACGGGATGGAAGCCAGCCAGGAGACCGGTCAGGTCACAGGGGTCAAGGACAAGGACTACAACATCATCTGGTTCACGGAGCAGTCGTTGAGCAACGCGCTGCGGCTCGAGACCTACATCAAGGACGCCGAGCGCGACGGCGACTCCGAGCTCGCGGAGTTCTTCCGCCGCGCTCAGGAGGCCAGCCGCAAGGGCGGCCAGCAGGGCAAGGACCTCCTGCGCAAGCGCATCGCAGGCTGATCGGAACGGCCCGGCCGCGGGCTAGGCGTGGTGTTTCGCCTGCTCGCGGCTGATGAGCCGTGTGAGCCGCTCGATCTCCACTTTCAACTTTCGCATCATGCGGGTCGTCGCCTCGTAGACCGGCCCGTGGTCGTGATGCTCCGCGCGCAGCTGGCGACGTCTCAGCAGCAGGCTGCGGAGCGACTCGCGCTTGCGCCCGCGCGACTCGATCCACTTCTGCTCGCGAGTCTCGATCGGAAGGACCTCGTCGCCGAGCTTGCGTATGCGGTTCCAGCGCGCGAAGCGGTCGGTGAGCCCGTTCACGCCGCCGTTGATGCCGACGCAGATCGCTCGGAACCGGCCCTTGTCGGCGAGACCGTTCAGGCCATGCGTGACCCAGAACCAGACCGCCACGCGGAATCCGTTCTCGGGCCTGGCGGCCAGCTCAGGCTGCTCCAGCAGCGGTAGCCCGAGCGCCTTCCCGCACGCCTTGTAGTTGTAGTCGTGCGTGAGCTGAATCGGACCCCGCCCGTGGTAGCGGGCGCCGCCGGAGTAGTTCTTCCAGTACGGCTGCGGACCGATCTCCTCGAAGTAGCGGAGGTCGATCGACTCGTGCCCGAGCTGTGCGAGGAACGCCGCTGCGCGGGGCTCCGTCGTGATGTTCCCCTCCCGCATGGCCGCCACAAGCAGCGGCGAGTAGGCCACGGCCTTGTCGGCCGGCAGGCTTGGGAACACGTCGCGGATCGTTTGGGCGTTCATGCTCATTCGGGTCCTCCCCCGTGCTCCGCGTGGTGGCGCCGCTTCTTCTCGTACCTCACCGACGCCGAAAGCTGCTTGGCGGTCTGGGTTCCGTACTTGCCGTCGTCGAGCTGGCCGTGGTCGCGCTGAAACTGCTTCAGCGCGGTCTCCACGCGCTCGTCGAAGGTGCGCTGCGCGTGTCCGAGGTAGTGGCTGCTGTGGTCGTGCACCATGCGCACGAACGCGAGCCGCCTCGTCATGATCGCCACGTCGGGGCCCTTCATGCCCAGCATCAGCACGCGCATCAGAGAGAGCTTCGGCTCCTTCCGGAAGTTCACGTGGTGCTGCTCCTTGGGGTTGTGCGGGTAGGTCACCGTCGCGATCCACCCGCGCGAAGCTGCCGCGCGAACGGTCGCCTCGGCGCCCGCCTTCGAGCCCCAGTCCTGGCCCACCTGCCAGTAACGGAGGGGCATCCGGGCCGGGCCCACGTAGGCCGCGCCGTCATTGCGCAGCTCGTGCGTGGAAGCGCCCGGCTTGTTCGCCGGGTTGAAGCCCGGCAGGTGGTGGATGAAGCCGTCGTAGAGCTCCTGCTGCGACATGAGGTGAGCCCCTTGGGCCCGTGCGAAGTCCACCGCCTGCTGGTTACGCAGGCAGGAGGTGAGCGTCGCGCCGGTCGCCGACTTCAGTTCGCGCATGTCCTGCGCGAGCGCAGAGGGGACCGGCCGTTGGTCGATGAGCTCGTAGCGCATCGTTGCTCCTTCATGCATGCGCCGCGGCATGCGGATCGGCATCGGGTCTCGCGCGCGGCCTCCACGGTTCGGCGTGGCCAAGCTCGCCGCCGAGCTGATTCCTCAGGAGCCGCGCGTCATTACTCGTCGCCCCGTTGGCGCGTGTGTCCTGGGGAATCGGTGGGGTGTTGCGAGCCACGGGCCACCACCTACGTGTGTGCGCTCTGGGGTCACAGAGACGCTAGATCGGTGCGCAGGCCAGGTCAAGACGGCCCAAGGCAGCATGTGCCCTATGTCACTTAAGTGCGTGAGGCTTCTGCGCCGGAGGGCTCGCCCGAGTCGAGGCCGAGCCGGTGAGCCACGGCCGCTGCCTCGGTGCGGCTGCGCACGCCGAGCTTCGCCAGGATGCGCGACACGTGCACGCTGGCGGTCTTCTCCGCCATGAAGAGCGTGTCACCGATCTCGCGGTTGGTCCGGCCCTCGGCCACCAGTGCGAGCACCTGACGCTCGCGCGGTGTGAGCCCGAACGGCTCGTCGTCCTCGGTGGGGGGGTCGGGGTCTTCGGCGATGGGCTCGTCCTCGAGTCGCAGGCGCGCCCGCGCGACCAGGCCCTCCAACTCGCGCTCGAGCCAGCCGGCGCCGAGCTCGCGCGCCGCGCGAAGGGCTTCGCCGGCCCATGCCGCCGCCTGCTCGCGGTCGCCCGCCCGCACCTGCGCCTCGGCCCCG
>JBJMLG010000038.1:0-6258 GCA_045805385.1 Thermoleophilaceae bacterium | reverse complement strand
CCGAGAAGGAGCACGGTGCCCACCGAGTTGAGTGCGATCGCCCAGAGGTAGGCGCGGCCCGCGAGCGCGCTGTCGGCCGGCGGCCCGCCGCTCGGCGCGTGTGCGAGGGCGCCCGCATGCACGGGCGCCAGCACCACCGCGACGGATGCGGCCAGCGTGGCGACCATGAGCCCGCCCAGCAGTGCGTCACGCGCGCGCGGTCGAAGCTGCAGCCAGGCCGATCCGGCGCCAAGCCACGCCACGGTGAGCACTCCGCCGCACAGGTAGTAGGCGCGGAAGAGGCCCGCGGTCCAGCCCGAGCCCTGCGCGATCGCCTCGCTGGCGGTGGCGATGGCGAACAGCCCAAAGCCTGTCGCCCAGAGGAGCTTCTGCCCGGCCGGGCGGCGGCGGAACGATCGCAGGAGCGAGAGCGCGAACAGCGCCGCGAGCAGGGACGCCGTGATCGGGAGCAGCGTGCTCGACACCGCGGGCGCCGAGCGGCTCGAGTCGTGCGCGATCGGCGTGACCGGCGCGCCGGGCGGGACCACCCGCACGTAGACGAAGTCGCGGTCGCCGAACATCCCCTCGTGCGACGCGACGATCATGTAGCGACCCGGAGCAAGGCCTTTCTTCGGCGCCAGTACGAGCGCGGTGTGCGAGCGGCGCAGCACGGCTAGCGGCGCTGTGCGGCCGCGGTCCACGTCGAACAGCTGGTAGGCGCGAGGGGCGTCGACCGCCGCGGAGCGGATCAACAGCCCGCGCACGTCGCGTGCGTGAACCCTGAGCGCGTCGCTCGGATACGGGTTCTGGGGGTCACGCCAGCCATAGAGCTTCACCCTGCCCCGCGGCGTGTTCAGGAACTGGCCCGTTATCTCCTTGGTGAGGCGGTTCTGGTACGAGTAACGCAGCGACTTCGTCCCCAAGCCGCTCACCGCCGGAACGAGCGGCAGCGCGACCAGCACGAGCGCGATAGTCCCCACGCCGGCGACCACCCTCGAGCGTGAGCTTCCGGGGACGCGGCGGCGGCGCGGCCGCGGCGGCCGCGGCCCATCCGTGCGGATCAGCCGGCGCCGGTGCGCGCGGTACAGCATCGCGGCCGACAGCAGCGCGCTCAGCGGAAGCCAGACGAACTCCACCCGCCAGCCCAGGTGGCGCAGCGGTCCCTGGCCGAAGGGCGAGAACGCCAGTGGGATCGCGGCCCATGCGAGCGCCGGTCCGGCGGTGAGCAGCACGAGCGCTGTGACCGGGAAGCCGGCGAACAGCCACCCCACGCCGGGGAAGCCGAGCAATCCCATCGGCAGCTCGTAGGCGGCGAGCGCCGCCGGGCTCAGCCGCCGGACCCGCCGCGGGATCCTGCCCGTGTATGCCGCCGGAGCGGCCCGCATGCGGGCTTCGCTGTCACGCCGGTAGCCCGCGGTCAGGCGCCAGGCGGCCTGGCCGTAGGCCGCGAAGCCCGCGCCGGCGAGGAGCGCCGCCGGGACGAGCACGATCGCCGACCACGGCTCGAGCGAAGCGACGGCACGGCCGAAGGTCGCACCGCCGGACACGCGGTGCGCGGCCACTGCAGCGAAGCCGATGCCCGCCGCGTAGTAGACGCCCATCCCCACCGCGATCCCCGAAGCGGCCATGCGCATCTGCCGCCGTGGCCAGACCTCGCCCGCCTGCCGGCGCAGGAGCACGAGCGCAAGCGCGAGCAGTATCGGCATCAGCCCGCCGAGCATGTTCAGCTGGGCGTGCAGGTTCACGATCACATCGCCCGCGTCGCCACTGCGGTCGAGCAGCTCGTTCACCGCGGGGAATGCCTGAACTGGGCCCTGAAGCGTGCCCACCGCGAGCGCCCCGCAGCCCGCGAGCACGAGCGGTCGCACCGGGCTCGGCGACCGCCACACCGAGCGCGCGACGATCCACAGCAGCAGCCAGAAACCGGTCAGCATGGCCAAGCCCGCCCCCATGATCAGGAACGGGTGGAGCGGAGTCGCCTCCTCCGCCTGCTCAGGCGTTATGCGGTGGAGGACGACCAGATGACCCTCGTGGAAGCCGAGGTACAGCGCGGTTGCGTAGAACGCGAGCGACCCGCCGAGCAGCAGCCAATAGCAGCGGTTCACGAGCCGCCGCGGAGGCGGCGCGCCGCCGAGCAGCGGCACCATGTAGAAGAACCCGCCCGCGACGAGCATGGTGAGCCCGGTCACGAGGTTGATGTGCGCGTGGCTGATCGGGTCGATCCACTCGCCGGCGTGCCCGGCCGTGTACAGCCACTCGGCGTTCTTGGGCTGCACCTGGATCACGCCCTGCACCGTGCCGACAGTGAGCGCCGCGGCTCCGGTGAGCAGGAATTTCCAGAGGTACGCGCTCGGCTTCGGAACGCGCACGAGGCGCGCCTGGAAGATCGTGAGCGCGACGTTGGCCGCGAAGCACCAGTAGCCGACCCCCATCACCCCCGCGCTCGCACCGACCGGGACGCGGTACCAATTGCCCATCTGATCCTTGGCGGACTGGTAGTCCCAGCCCTGCTGGATCAGATGCCCGATCGCGATCCCGTTGGCGATCAGCGCGACGTAGAACCCGAGCAGTCCCACCGCGGTGAACCAGAACGCCGCCTGTGCCAGGCCGTTGCTGGCGAGCGGCCGCCCTACCACCCGCGGTAGCACGTACCAGCACACGCCCGTCGCGATCAGCGTGCCCCCGCCCACGATCATCACGTGCGTGTTCGAGAGGTCGCGCACGAGGTGCCCGGCGTAGCCTGAGCGCGCCTCCCACTCCGCGCTCCACGGAAGGTTCTTCACGACCATGTGCAGCGAGCCGAGCGCGAGGAACGCGCCGCCGGCGAGGAAGTACTTCGCGAGCTTGCGATCATGGGCCGCGAGCTCGTCGTGCTCGTATGGCTCGGTGCGCACGGGCGGCGCGCGGCCCGGCAGCAGGCGGCTGACCGCGGCGACGACCACGGCGAAGAAGGCCACGTACGTGAGGAACTGAAGCGAGGTGAGGTGCTTCAGGTACACGACGCGCTGCTCAGCGCAGGCCGGGCTCTAGGAAGTAGATCGTGAGCATGATGGCCAGGTAGAGCACGATCAACACGGCGAGGATCGCCCAGGCGCGATAGGTCGCCCGGCGGCTGTACCGGGCGCCGGCCGCCCCGATGTCGCGGTAGCCATAGAGCGGGCGCGCCGGGCGCAGTCTCCGGCGATGGTCCTCCGCCGCCATCAGAAGATCTTCTCCATCACGAGGCTCCTCTCCAGCTCGATCTCTCCGCCGAAGTCGCCGAGCAGCCGCTCGAAGGTGTAGCCGCGCTCGAGGAACGCCTCGAGCTGTGCGAGCGTGTCCCAAGACGTGTAGCAGTGGATCCGCACGCCCTCATCGGGCTCCGCCCGGAAGTAGACGTCGAAGCGCTGGCAGCCTGGGTACTCCTGGGCATGGCCCTTGAGCGCCTGGAGCGACGCGTAGAGCCTGGGCCAGTCGGGTGCGCTCGCCACCACCTCGGTGCAGGTGGAGTAGACGACTATCGGCAGCGCTTCGGTCCACATCAGAACAGCTGTCCCGAGATCAGGTGGCCGATCACGAACTCGGCCCCGAACCCGACGACCATGAGCGTGATAACCCAGAAGGCGAACGGCACCCGTCCGGCCGCCTCGGTCGTGTAGCCCCCGAAGCGGTCGAGCGGCGCGATGCCCGTCGGCGGGTGGCTGCTCCGGTAATCCCGCACCCACACCCCGAGGAGCACCGCGAGCACGATCACGAACCCCCACATCCAGTGGAGCGAGGTCCAGTCCACGTGCCAGGTCTGGGTGCGCCCGTGCGGCTCGAGCTGGTGGCTCTGGAGGTAGTGGTAGTACTCCTGCACCTTCTGGGGCGAGTCACCTCTCGGCATCGCCATCGGCCCACTCCTCCTCGTCGAGCGCCCAATCGGGCGTGTAGTAGTCCTCCTCGTGGATCAGCAGCGGGATCCGCGCGGCCTTCTCGAGATCGTGGAAGTGACCGAGCTTCCAGGCCACGATGAACGCGACAAGCGCGATGCCGGCGAACAGGAAGAACGTGTCCATCATCCAGTCCGTCATCACCCACTTCGACTGGTCGCTCTCGGGCGCGTCGTGCGCAAGCGCCGCCGCCGGTGACGCGAGCACCGCCCCGGCGACGAGTCCCAGCACGGCCAGCCGCCGCCTCATTGCTGGCCCTCCACCTGAGGCGGGACATTCTTCTGCGACGCCGGCGGCAGCTTGTCGCCGCGGCGCTTCGCATCGACCCACGCCTGGTTGAGCATCTGCTGGTAGAGCGCCCGGATTCCCGCCGCTGCGTTACTCAGCGTGAAGGGAGTGCCGAGACCGTTCACGACGAGCTTGTCCGAGGGGTTGAGGCCCGGGAAGACACGCGATGCCTCCTGCAGGAACGGGTCGGACTGCTGCGCCTTCGTGAACGACACGTTGTTCTGGAGCTTCTGCCGGGACTTCACCCAGGCGAGCAGCGGCTTCGACGGCGCCCAGGGGATGTAGTCCTTCGGCTCCGGTATGCGGTCTTTCGCAAGCGTGCCGTTCGGGATCGTCTTGACGAACAGCACCACGCGCCAGATGTCGTCGACCGACAGGCGCTCGCCGAAGTTCTCCATGGCGGTGCCGGTCCAGCCTCGGAGGATGCGGTAGTAGAAGTCACCCGGCCCGGTGTCGCCGCCGCAGCAGGCATCGTCCTTGTCGGTGAAGTCGGCAGGGGGCGGCGACATGAACGTCGCCGCCGGTCCCTTGCCGTCGCCCTTCGGCCCGTGGCAGCCGACGCAGCGTGCGAGGAACACCTCCTTGCCGCGCAGCAGGTTGCTCTCGGTGACCGGCAGCGGATTGCCGGACATCCAGTAGCTGCGATCGATCTGCGACAGGTTCGGGGCCTCCTCGAGCTGGTTCGGCGGAGGCTTGACGTTCTTCTGCGGCACGATCGGCTTGCGCGCGCCCCGGAATCCAAGGTAGGGCGGCGGGAAGCCCTGCACCGTGAGCACGACCTTCTTCGCGTAGAGCTGGCCGGCGTAGCGCAGCAGGCCGGATTTGCCGCTGCGCGTCTCCACGAAGTGGGTGAGGTTCTGCACCTGGGAATTCGAGAAGACGGCCTTCATCGGCGGCATCAGCGAGCGAGGGTCCACGAAGCGCGCGTCGTAGAAATGCGCGTACTGCCAGTCATCCGGATGCCAGCCCGACTCCTGCGAGAGATCCGGGCCGGTGCGCTCCGTGCCGAGCAGGTTGGGCGACTGGTCGCTGCCGTAGAAGTCGCCGGGCTGCGAGACCTTCGGGTAGAGGAAGTAGAGCGCCTCGCGCACGTCCTGCGGGCGCGAGTAGCCGGAGTGGCAGACGAAGCAGTTGTTGGACGCGAACAGGTTGCGCCCCTTCACCGCCTGATTGTTGAGCGGCGCCCAGTCCCCGGACGGTGGCGGGTCGAAGGTGTGCACCGGCAGCCACACCACCACGAACACGACCACGAGGAACACCAGCAGTCCGCCGATCCCGGCCACCCACGGCGTGATGAGCATCTTCTCGGGCGGGTGCGGCGCCCAGCCCATCGGCGGCTGCGAGTCGCCTGCCTGATCTGGTCCGCGCTCGTCGACCATGGCCTCAGCTCGTCACCGGCGGCGGGGCGATGACCTCGGCGGTCCGCAGCGTCTCGCGCCGGCGGCGCTCGTGCGTGTTGCCGATGATCGTCATCCCGATGTTGATCATCTGGACGATCCCGGAGACGACGATCATGGCGCCGAAGACCCCACGCGCGATGTAGTAGGGGTGGAGCTGGTCGAGCACGTTCACCTCGGGGATGCCGTCCTGCCAGCTGAAGCCCTGCTGGAAGCCGGCCAGCGTGAGCACGCTGAAGAAGCCCGTGAAGCCCACGGTCACGAGCCAGTACTGCCACTCCGAGAGGTTCCGGCTCCACAGTGGCTTGCGGAACATCTGGGCGACGACGTAGTCGATCACCCCCATGCCCAAGATCGTGAAAGCGCCCAGGAGGGCAAGGTGGGCGTGCGCGACCACGAAATTCGTGAAGTGCTGCAGCTTGTTGAACGGCTGGAGCGCCTCGAACGCCCCCTGCACGTTCACTAGGAAGTAGAAGAAGAACGCGGTGATGGTGAAGCGCATGGTCAAGTTCGTGAAGAACTTGTCCCAGTTGCCCTTCATCGTCCCCAGGATGTTGATCGTGAACGCGAACACCGGGATGAGCAGTGCCCACGAAGAGATCTCCGCGACCGTCTTGAGCCAGGCCGGCGTGGGCGACTGGAGGATGTGGTGGTCGCCCACGCCGGTGTACAGGAACGCCATG
>JBJMLG010000037.1:0-19111 GCA_045805385.1 Thermoleophilaceae bacterium | reverse complement strand
CAGCTCGACGGTGCCCGGTCTGGGCACCTCGTTCGGGCGCGGCGGCGCCACCGACCACCAGATGGACCTCATGAACTCGGACTGCATCGTGATCATGGGGTCGAACATGGCCGAGAATCACCCCGTCGGCTTCCAGTGGGTGATCGAGGCGCGGGAACGCGGCGCGCAGGTCATCCACATCGATCCCCGCTTCACCCGTACGAGCGCGATGGCGACGCGGTGGATCGGCATTCGCGCCGGCTCCGACATCGCGTTCCTCGGCGGCATCGTCAACTACATCATCGAGAACGAGCGCTGGTTCGACGAGTACGTCAAGCACTACACCAACGCGACGACGATCATCGACGAGGGCTTCAAGGACACCGAGGACCTGGACGGCTTCTTCTCGGGCTGGGACCCCGAGACGGGTCAGTACGACATCTCCTCCTGGTCTTACGCCGGCACAGAGGAGCAAACCGCCGGCGGCCACAAGGAGCAGGGCGCCGCCGTCTCGGGCGAGCAGGCGCACGGCGCCCACGGCATGAAGCTCGAACGCGGCCGGCCGCCCGAGGAGGACGAGACCATGCAGCACCCGCGCTGCGTGTTCCAGATCCTCAAGCGCCACTACAGCCGCTACACGCCCGAGCTGGTGGAGCAGGTATGCGGCGTGCCGAAGGAGACGTTCCTCGAGGTGGCCGAGACTCTTTGCGCTAACTCCGGGCGGGACCGGACCGGGGCCTTCGCCTACGCCGTCGGCTGGACGCAGCACACGGTCGGCGTGCAGTACATCCGCACCGCGTCGATCATCCAGCTGCTGCTCGGCAACATCGGCCGCCCGGGCGGCGGCATCCTGGCCCTCCGTGGCCACGCGAACATCCAGGGCTCCACGGATATCCCGACCCTGTTCAACATCCTGCCGGGATACCTGCCGATGCCGCACCCGCAGGCCGGCGGCGACCTCGATACCTACATCGAGAACACGTCGCCCAAGACGGGTGCGTGGGGCGACATGCGCAACTACATGGTCAGCCTCCTGAAGGCCTGGTACGGCGACGCCGCAACGCCGGAGAACGACTTCCACTTCGCCGTCCTCCCGCGCATCGACGGCGATCACTCGCACTACGCCGCGATCAACCGGATGGTCGACGGCAAGTGCCCCGGCTTCTTCGTGGTGGGCGAGAACCCGGTGGTCGGCTCCGGCAACGGCCACATGCAGCGCATGGCCCTGGCGAACCTCGAATGGCTGGTCGTGCGCGACGTGCAGATGATCGAGACCGCCACGTTCTGGAAGGACAGCCGCGAGATCGAGACGGGCGAGCTCAAGACCGAGGAGATCGGGACAGAGGTGTTCTTCATGCCGGCTGCGGCGCACACCGAGAAGGACGGTTCCTTCACGAACACGCAGCGGCTGCTCCAGTGGCACTGGAAGGCGGTGGAGCCCGAGGGGGACGCGCGCTCGGAGCTTCAGTGGATCTTCGATCTCGGGCGGCGCCTGCGCCGGAAGCTCGCCGACTCCGTTGAGCCGCGCGACCGGGCGCTGCTCGACCTGACCTGGGACTACACGACGCAGGGCCCGCACGACGAGCCCGACGCCGAGGAGGTGCTCCAGGAAATCGGCGGTCGCCACGCCGACGGGAGCTTCGTGGCGAAGTACCAGGATCTGAAGAACGACGGCTCTACGAGCTGCGGCTCCTGGATCCACGCCGGTGTGTACACCGACGGCGTGAACCAGGCGGCCCGCAAGAGGCCCCACACCGAGCAGGACTGGGTGGCCGCCGAGTGGGGCTGGGCCTGGCCCGCGAACCGGCACATCCTCTACAACCGCGCATCCGCCGACCCGAGCGGGAAGCCGTGGTCGGAGCGCAAGAAGTACGTCTGGTGGGACGAGGAGCAGCAGAAGTGGACCGGCTTCGACGATCCGGACTTCGTGCCGGACAAGCCACCCGACTACCAGCCGAAGAAGGACGACATCGGCCTCGACGCGCTGCGCGGCGATTCGCCATTCATCATCCAGGCCGACGGCCGCGGCTGGCTGTACGCGCCCGCCGGCTTGATGGACGGCCCGATGCCGACGCACTACGAGCCGCACGAGTCGCCGGCCACCAACCCGCTCTACGTCCAGCAGCAGAACCCGCTGCGCCAGCGCTTCAAGCGGCCGGAGAACCCGTACAACCCGAGCGCGCCGGAGCCGGGCTGGGACGTGTTCCCGTACGTGATCACCACCTACCGGCTCACCGAGCACCACACCGCGGGCGGCATGAGCCGGACGCTGCCATTCCTGTCCGAGCTTCAACCTGAGGCGTTCTGCGAAATCAGCCCCGAGCTCGCCGAGGAGCGCGGGATCCAGCACGGGGACTGGGCGACGATCGTCTCGAGCAGGACCGCGATCGAGGTGCGAGCGCTCGTGACCGACCGCGTCAAGCCCCTCAAGATCGAGGGCCGGACCGTGCATCAGATCGGGCTGCCGTATCACTGGGGTCCCGGCGGCATCGTGAAGGGCGACACGGCCAACGACCTCTTTTCGCTCGCGCTCGACCCGAATGTGCACATCCAGGAGGTCAAGGCCGCGACCTGCGACATACGCCCCGGGCGCCGGCCGCGCGGACCCGACGTACTGCGCCTCGTCGAGGACTACAACCGCCGCGCAGGTGTGAAGGTGGAGGGCGAGTGAGCTCCAACGCCAAGCTGCTCACGCTCGAGGCGGATGCCTGGCCGGAGACCTACGGCGAGATGGCGAAGCCGCGGATGGGCTTCTTCACCGACACGTCGATCTGCATCGGCTGCAAGGCGTGCGAGGTGGCGTGCAAGGAGTGGAACCACGTCCCGGACGACATGAAGGGGTTCACCGGCAAGTCCTACGACAACACCCTCCACCTGGACGCGGACAACTGGCGCCACGTTGCGTTCGTGGAGCAGCGCCTTCCGGGCGCGCTCGACGGCGACACCGCCACCGACTCCCTGGTGCAGCTAGCGGCGCGGCGCGAGCTCGAGGACGCCTCGGGGCTCGACACGCTGCAGGAGGGCGAGGGCCTGCGCTGGCTGATGGCATCCGACGTGTGCAAGCACTGCTCTCACGCTGCCTGCCTGGACGTGTGCCCGACGGGCGCGCTGTTCCGCACCGAGTACGGCACCGTCGTGGTACAGGCCGACGTGTGCAACGGCTGCGGCTACTGCGTGCCCGCCTGCCCGTTCGGCGTGCTCTCGAAGCGCAAGCCCGACGGGCGCGTGTGGAAGTGCACCCTCTGCTACGACCGTCTGCGCGACGACAAGGAGCCCGCCTGTGCGCAGGCGTGCCCCACGAACTCGATCCAGTTCGGCGAGGTCGCGGAGCTGCACGAGCGCGCGGAGGCGCGGGTGCAGGAGCTGCAAGACGCCGGGCAGGAGATGGCGCGGCTGTACGGCGCGCATCCCGACGACGGGGTAGGGGGGTTCGGCGCGTTCTTCCTGCTGCTCGACGAGCCGGAGGTGTACGGCTTGCCGCCCGACCCGGTCGTGACGACGCGCGACCTGCCGGGCATCTGGGCCTCCACCGGGGTTGCGGCCGTCGCGCTCGCCGCGGGCATCGCCGCCGCTTTCATCGGAGGCCGCAAATGAGCAGGCCAGACGTTCCGAGCGCGACGGTCGAGGGCGGCCGGCGCCGCAACGGCAAGGGCGAGCGCGCGATGGTGCCGGAGGCCGAGCCGCGCAGCTACTACGACCAGCCCGTGATCCAGGAGCCGGTCTGGACCTGGGAGATCCCCGTGTACTTCTTCGTAGGCGGAGCGGCAGGTGCGAGCGCGGGGCTGGCCTACCTCGCGCACCTGCAGGGCAACAGGGAGCTCTCGCGCAGGGCGTGGGCGATCGCACTCGGCGGGATCAGCCTGAGCCCGATGCTCCTCATCTCCGATCTCGGGAAGCCGGCGCGCTTCCTGAACATGCTGAGGATGTTCAAGATCACCTCGCCGATGAGCGTGGGCTCCTGGGTGCTCGCGATCACCGGCGGGGCTGTGACCGTCTCGGCGGCGCATGCATGGACCGGCCTGCTTCCGGGGCTCGCGCGCGGCGGCAGGCCGTTGGCGGCGCTAGCGGGCATGCCGCTCGCCACCTACACGGGCGCTCTCATCTCGAACACGGCCGTCCCCGCCTGGCATTCGGCGCGGCACTTCCTGCCATTTGTGTTCGCCGGCGGTGCTGCCGCGAGCGCGGGGGCAGCCGCTGTGCTCGCCACTCCGGCGAAGCACGCAGAGCCCGCTCGGCGCCTCGCCGTGATTGGAGCGGCGCTCGAGCTCGGCGCTGCCCAGACGATGGAGCATGCGACCGGCATCGAGGGGGAGCCGTACAAGAAGGGCCTGCCCGGCGCCCTGTCGAAGGCGGCCACGCTGAGCACCGCAGCCGGGGCGGGGCTGCTCGCGAAGGGCGGCAAGCGGCGCGGCGAGCGCACGGTGGCGAAGATCGGCGCGGGACTCTTGCTGGCGGGCGCGTTCACCGAGCGCTGGGCCATCTTCCGCGCAGGGTTCAAATCCGCGGCAGAGCCGCGGTACACCGTAGGCCCGCAGCGCGAGCGCGTCCGCAAGGGGGAGTCGCTCGGGGCGGCGCGGATGCCCGGCAATCGCCCGGGCTAGTCCCGGCGCAGCGGCAGCACCGCCCAGAAGGTCCCGAACATCACCATCGCGCAGCCGGTCGCGACGATCGTGAGCGGAGTGTCGAACAGGAAGTCGGTGATGAGCAGGACCACGCCGGTCATCGCGAACGCGAGCGTGGCGAGGCCGCCGATCGCCAGCCGGTTCGAGTGCAAGATGATTCGTCGCTTGTCCTGCTTACGGAAGTTGAGCCGGTGGTAAGCGCTGGGCGCGATCAGCAGAGCCGCTGAGATCGTGGTCATCAGCAGCGTGCCGTAGTAGACATCGCGCTGGAACGCCGACACTGTCGAGAAGCGCTGCTGAAACGGCACCGCGAGCAGGAACGCGAACAGCACCTGCACGCCGGGAAGTGCGACGCGCAGCTCGTTGAGCAGCTCGATCAGCTCGCGGTCGATCCGCTCCTTCTCCGACTCGTACGGCTGGCCTCCGGTGCCGTTGCGCTCCTCTTCCACGAGCAGCGCTGTCTACCCGCATGCCGCGCTGTTTGCAACCCGGGCCTTCGGGTAGCCGGTGCGCATGAGCATCAGCCAGAGGATCGGATATTCCGCGGAGCCGAAGCCGCTCGGCTCATACGCCGTGCTGGCGGGCGGCTTCAACGCGGCGCTTGCCGGGTTCATCGCCGCGCGCAGGCGCTCCGGGCGGGACCTGCCGGAGCGCATCGGGCCGGGCGACGTGGCGCTGATGGGCGCCGCGACCCACAAGCTCGCGCGACTGATCGCCAAGGACAAGGTCACGAGTTTCGCGCGCGCTCCCTTCGTCCGCTACGAGGGCGACGCGGGGCCAAGCGAGGTCGATGAGAGCCCGCGCGGCTCGGGACTGCGCCTGGCGGTAGGCGAGCTGGTCAGCTGCCCCTTCTGCCTCGGCCAGTGGGTGGCCGCCGGCTTCGCCGCAGGGCTCGTGAGCGCGCCGCGCACCACGCGCTTCGTCGCCTCGATCTTCGCCGCCCACGCGATCGCCGACGGCCTGAACGTCGTCTACAAGCTCGGGGAAGAGGAGATGTGATGGCAACCGAGGGCGAGATCGACCGCGTGCTCGCGTCGATCACCACGACGCTGAGCGAGCAGAAGCCCGAAACGCTCGACCCCTCGAGGGTCCAGCACATCGTGAACGATGCCCTGGGCGCGCCGCAGGAAGCGACGCAGGTGCACGTGACGCCGGCGGGGCCGCATGAGGCCTACGTGTTCGACGGCTCGAAGCGCGTGGGCGAGATAAAGCGATCGGACGGGCGCTGGCACGCCTCGCGAACGGCCTGACCCCGCGCTTGCCGGGGCGGGGCCTTGCGGATAGCTTGGACACCGCCATGGCGCCGCCTCCCGAGTACGACGTCGCAATCGTGGGCGCCAGCATCGCGGGCTGCAGCGCGGCGATCCTGTACGGGCGGGCCGGCGCGCGGGTCGCGTTGATCGAGAGCCACGCCGATCCGGCGAAGTTCAAGCGGGTCTGCACGCACTACGTCCAGCCGAGCGCCGCGGAGGGCATCGACCGCCTGGGCATCCTCCCCGCCATGGAGGCCGCGGGCGCGACGCGCACGTACGTCGACATCTGGACGAAGTGGGGCTGGACGCTGCCCGCCGATGACGACGAGCCGCGCGCCTACAACCTTCGGCGGGCCAAGCTCGATCCGCTGCTGCGGCGGATCGCAGCAGAGACAGAAGGGGTGGACCTGCTGCTCGGCGAGAGCGCAGATGGGCTGCTCGGCGACGCGGAGCGGTTCGCCGGTGTCCGCACGAAGTCGCGCGACGGCTCATCGCGTGAGATCAAGGCGCGGCTCGTGGTGGGCGCCGACGGCCGCGACTCGAAGGTCGGCGAGCTCGCGGGCATGCCGGCGAAGGTGTCGAAGAACAACCGCTTCGGTTACTACGCGAACTTCCGCGGCGTGAAGATGCGCCGCGACGGGGCCGCGCAGATGTACCTGCTCGACCCCGACGTGGCCTACGCGTTCCCGACGGACGACGGGCTCACGACCATCGCCGTGTTCATCGACAGGAAGCGCCTTCCGGAGTTCAAGGCCGACGTGGAGGGCGCGGTCCGGCGCCTCTTCCAATCACTGCCCGAGGCGCCGGTGCTCGACGACGCCCAGCGCGAGACTCCCTGGATCGGCAAGCTCGACATGCCGAACCTGCGCAGGCGCGTGTCGGCTCCCGGCATCGCGTTCGTGGGCGACGCCGCGCTCGCGGCGGACCCGCTCTGGGGCGTCGGCTGCGGCTTCGCCTTCCAGTCGGCCACCTGGCTCGCGGACGCGACCGCGGGTGCGCTGCGCGGCGAGGGCGACCTCGACAAGGCGCTCGCGGCCTATCGCAAGCGCCATACCGCCGGGCTGGCAGCCCACCATCGCGTCATGTCGAGCTATTCGACCGGTAGGCGCATGAATCCGTTCGAGCGGGCGTCCTTCTCAGCCGCCACGCGCGATCACGAGCTGGCGCGACACATGCGCAGCTTCGGGGACCGGCGAATCACGCCCACTCAGATGCTCACCCCGCGCCAGGTCGCGCGCATGTTGCGGGTGAACCTGCGGCATGCGCTCGCGCGCCGCAATGGCCGGGACGCGGCGCGGGCTCAGGCCGGCGCTTCGAGCCAGTAGTCGAGCCAGCGCTCGCGTACGCCGCCGACGCGGTCGTACACGGCCTGCGCGCGGTGGTTGTCGAGCGCCGTCTGCCAGGTGAGACGCCCCGCTCCGCGAGCGCGGCACTCATCCAGGCAGGCGTGGATGAGCGCTTCGGCGGCGCCGCTGCCCCGAGCCGCTTCCGCCACGAAGAGGTCGTTCATCACGCCGAGCCGCGCGGCGTCGGAGGTCGACCAGCTCCAGAAGATCGTGGCGAAGCCAATCGGGCGGCCACCGTCGTCGCGCGCGAGCAGCTGGACGCCCTCCTTCGCGGGGTCGGCGATCAGCTCGCGGCTCATCGCGAGCAGCGCGGCGTCGGACGGGTGCACGTCGTAGAAGTCGCAGTAGCCGCGCAGCAAGGGCAGCAGGTCGGGCAGGTCGGCCTCTCGCACTCGCTCCACCGTCATGCGGGCATCCTACGATTCGGCGCATGAGGCGACTCGCGCCCCTGTTCGGGGGCTTGGCCCTGTTGGCCCTTCTGGCGCCGAGCGCGCTGGCGCGCGATCCCGGGCGCTGGGCGATGCTCCGACACGACGCGTTCTCTGGCGGCTACAACCAGGGCATCACATCGAGCGGGCGGAGCCTGTTCTTCGACGGTGCCATCGGCGCGTCGTACGCCGCGCTCTTCCGCAACAGCCTCGCGCTCGAGGAGGTGAGCGGCAACACCGGGATCATTCCGCAGGACGTCCGGCTGCAGGAGGGCTACAACCACATCGGCGACATCGGCTTCGACCGGGCCGTGGGCGGCCGTGTCCTGCTCCCGCTCGAGTGCTACACGCCCGGGGCGGCGAACGGCGGTAATACCTGCGGGACGGGCTCGTTCGCCGTCGCCGACCCGGCCACCCTCGCTTGGCGTTACCACGTGAAGTTGAGTCCGGCCGAGATCGCCAAGGCCATGTGGGTCGAGCCCTCGCCGGACGGGAAGCTGCTCTGGACCTCGGCGGGCAGGGACCTGCTGGCCTATCGCTCTGCGGATGTGACCGCCGCGAACGCCGCGCCGGGCGCAGCTCCGATCGCAGCCGTGAAGCGGCTGAAGGGCGCCGTGCCGCCGAGCGGCATAACCGGCGCCGTGTTCTACGGCGGCAGACTGTTCGTTGCCGGATCGGGTGCCGGACCGTTCCAGATCTGGTCGATCGACACGAAGACGGGCAGCCGCAGGCTCGAGCTCGAGCGCAGGTTCAACGGCGAGTCCGAGGGCCTCGACGTCGGCGCGTACATGGGCGGCCTGCTCCACTGGATGATCTTGCCGTTCGGCTCCGGCCCGCCGACCTTCGGCAACCAGGGTGCCCTGCTCGAGTTGGTGCCGGCCAGGCGCTATGTGATCAGGCTCACCGGGCCGCGCGTGATCGGCGAGGGGCTGCGCACCGTGAAGTTCCACGCGAGCTACCGGATCGGGAACAGGACCTGGCCGCTGCAGGGGGCGCGCGTGACCGCGCGCGGCAAGAGCGGAATCACGAAGGCCGACGGGCACGTGACGTTCACTATCCGGCTGGAGGCCGGCGACAACCCCGCGGTCGCTACGTTCCGCGGGCTGCGTCCCGGCACCTTCGCGCTCGCGGCGCGGCCGAACTAGACCGCGGCGGCGCGCAGGCGCTCGCTCAGCTCGAGCACGACGTCCACCAGCAGCTCCACGTCGCTTTCGCGCGTGCGCCAGTTCACGATCGCGGGGCGGAAGCAGACCTTGCCGTCGTAGATCGTGGTGCCCGCGAACACCCGGCCGTCGGCCAGAAGCTCCTCGCCAACCCGGCGGTTCAGCTCGTCGAGGCGCTCCACGGGAACGCCGTCCGGCCGCACCCGGAAGCACACGATGTTGAGTGTCACCTCGGCGAGCCGCTCGAGCTCGGGCTGGTCGTCCACCAGGCGAGCCAGGTGGCGGGCGAGGCCCACGTGGCGCTCCACCATCGCGCGGTAGCCGTCGGCCCCGTACGCGCGCAGCGTGGCCCACACGGCGAACGCGCGGGCGCGGCGAGAGCTCTCGGGCGCGAGGTAGGCGTAGCTCGGATTCGGGTCGTCGAGCGGAGGCAGGTAATCGGCGCGCTCGCCGAAGGTGCGCTGGAGCGCCTGCCAGTCGCGCACGAACACGAAGCCGCAGTCGTAGGGCACGTTCAGCCACTTGTGCCCGTCGCCGCCGACCGACATCGCGCGCTCCATGCCCCGTGCGATGCCGTCGAGCTCAGGCGACACGCGCGCGAAGATGCCGAAGGCGCCGTCCACGTGCAGCCAGGCGTTGTAGCGCTCGGCGAGGTCGGCCATGTGGTCGATCGGGTCGAACGCGCCGGAGTTGGCGTCGCCCGCGTTCGCGATCACGATCGCGGGAGCGCCCTCGAGCGCGGCGAGCTCGCGCTCGAGCGCCGTCACGTCGAGCCGGCCGGTGCCGTCCACGGCGAGTTTCCGCACGCTCGAGCGGCCGATGCCGAGCATGCCGATCGACTTGACGGCGCTTGCGTGCACGATTCCGCTGGTGAACACCGGGACCGGGGGAGCGCCCGCCATACCGTCCTGGTCCACCGGGACGCCGGACTGCTGCCCCCACCAGCTGCGCGCGGCGGCCAGGCCTGTGAAGTTCGCCATGGTGGCGCCGGTCACGAGCACGCCGCGGAAGCCATCGGGCAGGCGGAACAGCTGGCGCAGCCAGTCGCAGGCGACGACCTCGAGCTGGGCGCCGAGCGGTGAGGCCGCCCAGGGGCCGGCGTTCTGGTCGACCGCCGATGCCAACCAGTCGGCGCCGAGCGCCGCGGGCGTGGTGCCGCCGATAACGAAGTGGAAGAAGCGCGGCCCGCTCGAACGCGTGGCATTTTCGTGAGCGATGTCCGCGAGCTCGGTCAACGCGGCGAGCGCTCCGTCCCCCTTCTCGGGAAACGGCGGGTACAGGCCGGCGAGGCGCGCGATGGAGCCCGTTGGTTGCACGTGCGCTTCGTCGAGTCCGTCCAGGTAGCGGCGCACCTCGCTGGAAGCCAGCTCCAGCGCCGCCTCGACCTCGTCGCGGTGCAGGCCCGGATCTGGCATGGCGCGATGCTACGCGGAAGCGGCCGGTGCCACAATCGGGGACGTGGACCGCACCGTCGCCTGGAAATCGCTCGCGGCCCAGCTTGCCGCGGTCGCCCTGCTCGGGCTGGCGCTGGGCCTGTCGCTGCCGCACTCGTTCTTCGAGGACTGGGGCTGGCTCGCGGGGCCCGCGGCCTGGGCGCTGGCGGCGCTGTTCACCTCGCGCGTGGTGCGCCTGCCGTGGCTGCCGGTGCTCGCGGGCGCCGCGCTTGCAGGCCTGCCGGGGGTGGTCGCGGTCGTAGTGGGAGTGCACTGGGCCGGCGCGGTGGTGGGCGCCGGAGTGTTCGCCCTCTGGTGTGGCTGGCTTGCCGCGCGCCTGTCGACTCGCGAGCACGTTCAGGTGTGACCATGCGCGGTAATCTGGGTACATAACTGAACGATTGGTCAGTACGGCCCAGGAGGTAACCGCGGAGATGGAGCAGGCCACGACAATGCCGGACGGCGCAGAGGCCACGGCCGCTGCCGAAGCAGCGGCGACGCCCGTCGCCGACCCCACGGGCACGGGGTTCTCGATGGCCCTGACCGACGACCAGAAGGAGATCCGCGACTGGGTCCACGGCTTCTCCGAGAAGGTGGTGCGCCCGGCCGCCGCCGAGTGGGACGAGCGCGAGGAGACGCCGTGGCCGGTGATCCAGGAGGCCGCCAAGATCGGGCTCTACGGCTTCGAGTCGATCGCTCAGTTCTGGGCGGATGAGACCGGCGTCACGCTCCCGATCGTGAACGAGGAGCTGTTCTGGGGCGACGCCGGGATCGGCATGTCCATCATGGGCACCACGCTCGCGGTCGCCGGGATCTTCGCCTCGGGCACGCCGGAGCAGATGGGGGAGTGGATCCCCCAGTGCTACGGCACCGAGGACGACCCCAAGGTCGGCGCCTTCTGCGTCTCCGAACCGGATGCCGGCTCCGACGTGTCCTCGCTTCGCACGCGCGCAAAGTACGACGAGGCCAAGGACGAGTGGGTGCTGAACGGCCAGAAGGCCTGGGCCACCAACGGCGGCATCGCCAACGTGCACGTGGTGGTCGCGTCGGTGGATCCCGAGCTGAAGTCGCGCGGCCAGGCGGCGTTCGTGATCCCGCCCGGCACCAAGGGCCTCGAGATGGGCACCAAGGTGAAGAAGCACGGACTACGCGCCTCGCACACCGCGGACGTGTTCCTCGACGATTGCCGCATCCCGGGCAGCTGCCTGCTGGGCGGCAAGGACAAGCTCGACGAGCGCCTCGCCCGTGCGCGCGAGGGCACGCGCGCAAACAGCCAGGCCGCGATGCAGACCTTCGAGGTGAGCCGTCCGACGGTGGGCGCTCAGGCGATCGGCATCGCGCGGGCCGCGTACGAGTATGCGCTCGAGTACGCGAAGGTGCGCGAGCAGTTCGGCCGGCCGATCATCGAGAATCAATCGATCGCGTTCACGCTCGCGGACATGAAGCTGGAAATCGACGCCGCCCGCCTGCTCGTGTGGCGCGCATCGTGGATGGGCCGCACCGGCCAGCGCTTCGAGAACGCCGAGGGCTCGATGTCGAAGCTCAAGGCCGGCGAGGTCGCCGTTTGGGCCACCGAGCGGGCGATCCAGATCCTCGGTGGCAACGGCTACACACGCGAGTACCCTGTCGAGCGCATGCACCGGGACGCCAAGATCTACACGATCTTCGAGGGCACCTCGGAGATCCAGCGTCTCGTGATCTCACGCGCCATCTCGGGAATGCAGATCCGCTGATGGCGCCGAAGCCGGAGCACCACGAGCTGAGCCTGCATGGCCACTCGGTCACCTACACGACCGCGGGCACACGCGGGCCGGTGCTCGTTCTGATCCACGGCATCACGAGCAGCAACGTCACCTGGGACGAGGTGATCCCGCTGCTCGCGCGCGACCACCGCGTGGTGGCGCCGGACCTGCTCGGACACGGCAAGTCGGCCAAGCCGAGAGGCGACTACTCGCTGGGCGCCTACGCCACCGGCGTGCGCGACGTGATGACCGCGATCGGCCACCGGCGCTTCACGGTCCTCGGACATTCGCTCGGCGGCGGAGTCGCGATGCAGCTCGCCTACCAGTTCCCAGACCGCGTCGAGCGGCTCGTTCTCGTCTCGAGCGGCGGCCTCGGGCGCGACGTGCACTTCCTCCTGCGCGCCGCCTCTTTGCCCGGCTCGGAGTGGGTCCTGCCGCTCCTGAGCGCCGGCTTCCTGCGCGACGCGGGCACCGCCGTGGGCCGTGCGCTCGCGGCGCTCGGGCTGAAGCTCGGGCCGGACCTCGAGGAGATGGCGCGGGGCTTTGCCTCGCTCGCCGACAACGAGGCGCGGGCCGCGTTCGTGCACACCGTGCGCTCGGTGATCGACCCGACCGGCCAGCGCGTAGACGCGCGTGACCGCCTCTATCTCGCGCAGGAGGTGCCTTCGCTGATCGTCTGGGGTGAGCGCGACCCGATCATCCCGGCGAAGCACGGCGAGGACGCGCACGAGCTGATGCCGGGCAGTCGCTTCGAGCTCTTCGAGGGCGCGGGGCACTTCCCCTACAGGGACGAGCCACATCGCTTCGCGGAGCTGCTCACCGAGTTCATCCGCGACACGAAGCCCGCACGCGCCGACGAGCACGGGCGCATGCGGGAGCTGATTCTCGCCGGACGGTAGGCTTCGCGCTGCTTTGGCGGACGAGGTGCGCGAACCGGTCGAGGGTGACGGCTACGCCGTCGCGAACATCGACGCACTCGGCGACCAGTATGGCTTTCGCAAGATTCGCGGCGGCATCGGTGTCACCGAGCTCGGCATGAACGCGATCGCGCTCCCGCCCGGATTCGAGACCGGCCGTCACTTCCACGAACGCCAGCAGGAGGTGTACTTCGTGCACCGCGGGCGCATCGAGATGGAGTTCGGCGACGGCAGCCGGCACGTCCTCGGTGAGGGCGGGGTGGCGCGCGTGGACGCTCCCACCATCAGGAGGATCCGGAACGTGGGCGACGGCGATGCCGTGTACGTGATCGTGGGCGGCGAGGGCGGCTACGTGGGCCGCGACGGCCAGCTCCCAGAGGGCGAGACCAGCCGCTTCGGCTCGGGCGAGCCGCGCTAGCTCCCGAGGGAGAACATCGCCTCGAGGTCGTGCTGCGAGAAGGCCTCGAAGGCGACCATCGTGTACGTGCGCGCGATCCCGTCGAGCCGGGCGAGCCGGTTCGTGACGAGCTCGGCCATCTGGTCTTGCTCGGGCACCCGCAGGATGGCGACGAAGTCCCATTCGCCCGTGACGGAGTAGGCCTCGGCCACGCCCTCGAGGTCGGCGAGCCTGCTGCCGAGCACCGGCAGAGCCTCCCGCTCCGCGCTTATGAGCACCACCGCGTGCGTCACCGGCGGGATGCTACGCGGTCGCCGGGCGGCTCCGCCGCGGGCTCGAGGCCAAAGGCCTCGGCGATCAGCTCGTAAGAGCGGCGGCGCGCGGCGTGCTCGTAGGTGATGGTCACGACCATCACCTCTTCGGCGCCGTACTCGCGCGCTACCTGCTCGATCCCCTCGCGCACCTTCGGAGGCGAGCCGATCACGGCGCGTCGGCGGCCGCCGCCGGGGCGCTCACCGTCCTCACCGTGCGACTCGAGGAACCGGAGCGCCTTCTCGACCGGCGGGACCGGTATGAGGCGGCCGCTGTTCATGAGCGCCCGCGCCATGCGGCTGCTCGAGGCGAGCCGCTGCGCCTCCTCGTCGGTGTCGGCGCAGATCGCCCAGATGGCGACGTTCAGCCGCGGGGCCGGGTTGGCCTCGGTCTCCTTGAACAGCTTGCGGTACTCCGCGGCGATCTCGGCGCCGTTCGGGTTGATGAAGTCGGCAAACGAGTAGGGCAGGCCAAGCTCGGCTGCCCACACGGCGCTCTGGAGCGACGACCCGAGCAGCCACACCTCGGGGCGCGCCTCGCCGCCGGGCAGCGCCGACAATCGCCGGAACGGATGGTCGTCCGGGAGCGTGTCGTTCAGGTAGCCGAGCAGCTCCGCGAGCTGCTGCGGGAAGTCGTCGGGCGAAGCCTGGCGCCGGTCGCGCTGGAGCGCGTACATCGTCATCGGGTCGGTGCCGGGGGCCCGACCGATGCCGAGGTCGATGCGCCCCGGATAGAGCGCGCTCAGCACGCTGAAGCTCTCGGCCACCTTCAGCGGGCTGTAGTGCGGAAGCATCACGCCGCCGCTGCCCACGCGGATCCGGCTCGTGGCCGCTGCGATGGGCCCGATCAGCACCTCGGGCGCGGCGCACGCCAGCATCGGCGTGCCGTGGTGCTCGGCCACCCAGTAGCGCTCGTAGCCAAGGTCGTCCGCAAGGCGGGCGAGATCGATGGAGTTCGCCAGTGCGTCGGCTCCGGACGACGCCTCGGAGACCGGCGATTGGTCGAGCACGCTCAGGCTCAGCACGTGCCACAGGGTACTCAGGGCGTTGTTCCGCCCTAGGATCTCAGCGGGTGAACGCCGATCCCGTCGAGATCCGCGTGCTGGGCTGCCTCGTCGAGAAGCAGCGCACCACGCCGGACGTCTATCCGCTCACGCTGAACGCGCTCCGCTTGGCGTGCAACCAGTCCACCAACCGCGACCCCGTCGTGGACTACGACGAGGCGACTGTCCGTTCGGCGCTCGATCGCCTCGGGCGGCGCCGCTGGACGAGGCTCACGAGCGGCCACGGCAGCCGCGCGCCCAAGTTCCGTCACCTGCTCGACGAGGCGCTCGGCATCGACCGCGCGCAGATGGCGCTGCTCGCGGTGCTGATGCTGCGCGGGCCGCAGACCCCGGGCGAGCTCAAGCAGCGCAGCGAGCGGCTGCAGCACTTCGACGACATGGCGGCCTTGCAGGACACGCTCGACGGCCTGATCGGCCGCGAGCTCGTGGCGCGGCTCGAGCGCCGGCCGGGCCAGAAGGAGGAGCGCTACGCACAGCTGATCGGTGCAGCCGACGAGGCGCCGGTCGAGGGGCCGCCGCCCGCGTCCACACCTGCCGCTGCGGCCGCGCCCGCGTCATCGGACGGCCTCAGCGAGCGCGTCGAGCAACTCGAATCCGAGGTCGCGGAGCTTCGTGCCGAGCTCCTGCGCCTGCGCGAGGACCTGGGAGCCTGAGGTGACACCGGACCCTCCAGAAGACGCAACCCGGCGTACGATGCTCGCCGCCGAGCGGACGTGGCTCGCGTGGTGGCGTACAGGCATCGCGAGCTCAGCCGCCGCGGTGGCAGTCGGCGGCGTCGTGGCGCACCTTGCCGGTGGCTCGAGGACGCCGTACGTCGTGCTCGGTGCGGGGTACGCGGTGCTCGCGGCCGCCGTGTTCATCGGCGCCGGCATAAGGCAGCGCGAGGTGGAGCGTGCGCTCGCCCGCGGCGGCTACGTGGGAGTGGGCGGGCCGTGGGTGATCGCGCTCACGGTCGCGGGCCTTCTGCTGTCTGTGGCAACCCTCGTCGTTGTGATCGCGCGCTCCTGAGGCGCGGCCGCACGGCGCGGGCTGCGTGCACCCTCAGCGCCCGCGGGAAGCCGCTCTTGAGGAAGCCGGTCGGCTTCGCGTTGCGCGTGCCGAACATCATGAAGCGCTCCGCCATCTCCTCATCTCGGGCGGCTGCCGAGAACAGAATCCGTTCTGCAACGTTGAACGGCCGGCCGGTGGCGTAGTCGTGGATCATGTGGGCGTGGGCCGCCAGCTCGCTGCGGTGCCGGCGTCGGTAGGTCGCCAGCGCGTCGTCGAGCGGCTGCTCGCCACGTAGCGCAGGCGTGACACTTTCGGCGAGCCAGTCGGCCGACTGGAATGCCCAGCCGCAACCCACGCCGAAGAGCGGGTCTGTGGCGAGCGCGGCGTCGCCCACAAGCGCGAGGCCCGGCGCCGACGGCGAGCGGTACACGTTCGGCATCTTCACCTTGCCGATGACCGCCGACACCTGCTTCGACTCGGCCATCGGCGGCGGCTGCGGCAACTCGGCCATGAAGCGGCGGAGCGCACCGTCGAGATCCTGCTTGAACTCCGGCAGGCGGGCGTGTGTGGGCATGCAGGCGTACAGCGTGAGCCCGCTGTCGGTGGGGAACGCGGCCGCCCAGTGTGGATCGAGCATCCAGATCGAGCCATCGGGAGCCTTGTCGGGTCCCGGCCCCTCGAAGTAGGCCCCGTAGCTGAAGCGCCCGTGGGCACTCACCTTCGCCGGGGACTTCGCGAGCTCGGCGATCTTTGAGTCGCGCCCGTCGGCACCCACCACGAAGCCGGCGGTGATGCGCGTGCGGTTGCCGGCGCGATCGCGCACGGCGACGCCGGCGAAGCGGTCGCCGTCGTGCAGCAGCTCGTCGACGGTCTGCCCGAGCATCATCTCCACACCGGGAGTCGAAGCGGCCAGGTCGCGCGCAAGCGGGTCGAGCACCTCCCGCCGCAGGTTCACGCAGGCCGGCACCTTCGTGTCCGGTGGCGCCACGATCCAGCCCCAGCGCGTCCACATGCGGATCTGGCTCCGCACCGCGCCGGCTTTCTCCATCGGCTCGAGCAAGCCGATGCGCTCCAGAGAGGGCACAGCGGAGGACTGGATGAAGTGGCCGCATACGCGCTTGAATGCGGTGTGCTCGGGCCGCTTGTCCACGAGCGCGACCCGCGCACCGTCGCGCGCCAAGAGGATCGCCGAGGAACAGCCGGCGAGGCTCGCGCCGACGATTACAGCGTCGTAGTCCAGCCGCTCAAGTTTCATGCCGAGTCTCCCGAGTACGCTTGTAGTGTGACCTGCACCATACGGATTGAACTATTCGGCCCGAACTATGTCAAGCGATAAGGAATTCCGGCTGAGCGCCACCTCGTACGCCGTGCTCGGCTTCGTGCGCTACCTCGGCGAGGCGACGCCGTACGACTTGAAGCGTTTCCTCGAGCGCTCGATCGAGAACTTCTGGCCGGTGCCGCACACCACGTTCTATGCGGAGCCGACCAGGCTCGCGGGGGCGGGGTACCTCACAGAGAGCCAGGAGAGCGGTGGGCGGCGCCGCAAGACCTACAAGATCACGGAGAAGGGGGAGAGGGCGCTCGACGAGTGGGTCGCCGTCACTGACGGCGTGGCGATGCCGCAGCTACGGGACGAGGGCCTGCTGAAGGTCTTCTTCGGGAGCGATCCAGGGCCGATCCTGCGCGACCGGATTCGCTGGCACCGGGCCAAGCAGGCCGAGCTCGAGGGCTACCTGGAGGACGTGCAAGCGCGCGGCGAAGGGGCGCTTACAGGGCCCGAGCGGACGCTGAGAGCCGGGATCCGCTACCACCGCGCCCTTGCCGAGGCGGCCGAGGAGTACCTCGACCAGGTCGGCGGCGGCTAGCGCACGAAGGCGGCGAGGAAGCGGCGGAGCCCCTGGCGGGCGCGCGCCTCGTGGCGCTCGGCGAGCAGCGTGCGGCGAGACTCGCGAAGCGTGCGGCGATACTCGCGAAGCGTCATCTCGGCGGGGATGTCGCTTTCCTCGTAGATGATCTGGATGGGAAGGGTCACGCCAATCACTCCTATCCCCAGTGTGCTCCCGGGGCCGGACGGCAGAAAGGTGGCTCACACCCTTCTTCTGGTTCCAAAAGCCGAACCCTTGGCGGGGGTGCACGCACCGAGGCCGCTAGCGAACGAGCGTGAAGTCGAACGCCCGCTCGACGTCGAGCCGGTGGGGCAGCAGACCGGTGCGCGCGTCGAAGGCCGACCACTGCTCGAGAATGCCGCGGTGGAGCCGCAGAGGAGGCAGCAGCGCGGGCGCGATCGCGTCCACCTGCGCGCGCACGAGCCGTGAGTCGGCGCCGGCTGCCGCCGCGATCACGCTCGTCGCCAGTGGACGGTCCGAGACCGTGGCTCGCGCTCCCTGCGCTATCGCCGCGAGAGCGCCGGCGATCGTGTCGCGGCGGCGCTCCAGCGTGCGCCGCGTCGTGACCAGCACCACTTCGGGGTAGCGCGGAGCGCCATAGTCCTCAACGCGGAACTCGCGAACCGGCAGCCCGCGCTGGCGCAGCACGACTCCCTCGGCGTTCCAGAACGCGGGGACGGCCGCGACCTTCCGGGTGATCATGTTCGGCACGGCGCCGAATCCGATCGTGACCTGGTGGACCTTCGAGAGGTCGCCACCGTCGCGCGAGAGCACGGCGCGCAGGAACGCCGGATCCGACGGCAGGCCCGACACGCCGACTCGCTTGCCCTCGAGGTCGCGCGGGCGCCGGATGGAGGGTTGGGCGATGATCGCCGCGAGCGGGCGCTGAACGAGCGCCGCAACGCCGATCAGGTCCTCGCCGCGTTCCCGCGCGAGGCCGAGGTCGTTGATGTCCAGCACCGCGATGTCGGCTCGTCCGGCGGCAAGCAGCTTGAGCGAGTCCGGGCCCGATCCGGGCTTGCGGATCGACAGCCGCACGCCGTGGCGGCGGTCGAAACCCTCGTGCGCGGCCAGGTAGATCGGTGCGTGCGCGGCGTTGGGAGTGAAGTCGAGCCCGACGACCACGCGTGCGCCCGTCGCCGAGCCGCTGCCGCCTCCACAGCCCACGAGCGCGCCCGCGAGCACCGCGAGCACGGCGATGATGCACGTCGTAGGTCGTGCTCGGCGGCCGGTGTGCGGTCGCATCGCGAGGGAGTATCGGACAGATCGGTGCGGGGTGGTCGCGTGCTAGCGCGGCCTGAGGCGGTGCAGCGTCATCTTCTCGCGCTCGGCGTCAGGCCGGCTCTCCAGCCGGAACATGCTGCGGGCCGCCGCGGCGAAGTCGCGGCCTCCCGCCCGGTTCGGGTCTGCGATCAGCGCCTCGCCCTCGCGCCCGAGCAGTCCCGGGAGCACTCGGAGTAGCGCCTCGACGTTGTGCCGGAGGTACAGCACGTCGGCTGCGAGGACGAGGTCCCACGGCCCGCCGTAGAGGAGCTCGCCGGCCTCGCGCCAGTCGGCCTGCGCGACTTCGCCCTCGAGCT
>JBJMLG010000036.1:0-18849 GCA_045805385.1 Thermoleophilaceae bacterium | reverse complement strand
CGGCCTTACGCCGGGCGGGAGCTCGGACAAGACCGCGCCGCGCTGCCGAACCTGCTCGTACAGCCGCACGTGGTTGCGGGGGTACGGAATGTCCGTGCCTCCGGCGAGCACGGCGAGCGGGGCACCGCCGCCGTCGAGCGCTCCCCGGTGGGCAGCACCGTCGATACCCAGGGCCAAGCCGCTCACTACGGTGATGCCCGCCGTGGTGGCCCCTCGGCCTAGCTCGTGCGCCATCGCGATCCCTGCGGGAGACGCGCGCCTGGCGCCGACGATGGTGACGGCCGGGAGCTCCGCAAGCTGCGCGAGCCGCGCGGCGGATCCCGTGTGGTAGAGCACCGCGGGCGGGTCGTACAGGTCTCGCAGGCGCTCCGGGTAGAGCGCGTCGTGGGCACACAGCTCGCCGATTTCGGCACTCGCGGCGACATTTCGGGCGACGTCCGCGTCGAAGTCCTCCACGAAGCGCTCGGCCGCTTCCTTGCGGGGGCCGGCCACCGCCGCGATGAACTGATCCTCGGGCAAGCCGAGGATGGCCGACGGGCGCGGCCGCGGCTCGGCGAGAACCGCCGCCACCCGTGCGGCGAGAAACGCGATCAGATGGCTGCGCCGCAGGCAGGCGTCGCATGCGCTCACGCCGCAACCGCCAGCGACGGCGGGAGGATGCGGTAGGCGAGCGCCTCGTCGACATCCTCGTCGCAGATTGCCTCGCGCCCCTCCAGGTCGGCGATCGTCCGTGCGACGCGGAGCACGCGGTCGTGCCCGCGCTCCGAGATCCGCCCCGCCACAACGGCTTGGCCGAGCCGCCGAGCCGCCGCGTCGTCCAGTCGGGCGTGCAGGCGCGTCTCGCGAACGTCCATGTCGGCGTTGCACAGTGCGGCGCTCGCCGCCAGGCGCGTCGTCTGGCGCTGCCTCGCAGCCGCGACCCGAGCCGCTACGACGCGGGAGGGTTCCCCTTCCTCGCCAGGCGCGTCCGAGGGCGGCTGCACCTGACAGACCAGGTCGAGCCGGTCGAGCAGCGGGCCGGAAAGCCGCCGCTGGTAGCGCCGCACCTCAGTATCGCTGCATTCGCACTTCTCGAGCGAGCGCCCGCAGGGACAGGGATTCGACGCGGCCACGAACATCACCGAGGCGGGAAAGGTCAGCGACTGCTGGCCACGCACAATCTCGACCCGCTTGTCCTCGAGCGGCTGGCGGAGCGCCTCGATCGACGGACGTGAGAACTCCGCGAGCTCGTCGCAGAACAGGACGCCGCGGTGCGCAAGCGTGACCTCGCCAGGCCGTGGCGTGGTTCCTCCGCCGATCAGGCCCGACGGCGAGATCGTGTGGTGCGGCGCGCGGAAGGGTCGCCGGCTCGCGAGTGTGCCGTCGCTTCGGCCGGCAACGCTATGGATGCGCGTGATCTCGAGTGCTTCTTCGAGGCTCGGCGGAGGCAGGATCCCAGGCAGCCGGCGGGCGAGCATCGTCTTCCCCGAGCCTGGTGGCCCGAACATCAGCAGGTTGTGGCCCCCGGCTGCGGCCAGCTCGAGCGCGCGGCGGGCATCCTCCTGCCCGCGGACCTCGGCCAAATCGGGACCGTGCAGCGCGTCGCCGTCGGGGCGCGCCGCCGGTGGTGGCGGTGATGCCTCCAGCTCACCCGCCAGGAGGGCCGCGATGTCGCGCAGCCGTTGAAGGCCGTAGACCTCGATTCCGTCGATCACCGCGGCTTCGGCCGCGTTTTCGGCCGGCACGACAAGGCGCCGCCGACCGCTGCGGCGGGCGCCCGCGGCCATCGCCACGACGCCGCGTACGGGCCTGAGGTGGCCCTCCAGCGCCAGTTCGCCGCAGAACGCCCACTCGTGGAGATCGACGCCCGGCAGCTGTCCGCTCGCGCCCAGCAGCGCTACGGCGAGCGCGAGGTCGAATCCCGGACCGGCCTTGCGAATGTCCGCGGGCGCGAGGTTTGCGGTGAGCCGCCGCATCGGGAATTCGAGGCCCGAGTTCAGGACCGCGGCCCTGACGCGCTCGCGGGCCTCGCGGACAGCAGCGTCGGGCAAGCCGACGACCGTGAAGACCGGCAGCCCGCTGCGGACGTCGACCTCCACTGTCACCTCGCGCCCCTCGACGCCCTCGATCGCGAATGTCGAAACTCTCGAAACCACGGCGGCCAAGCTAGGCGGTCGTCTGCGACCGGTGTGTTACGAGCGCAACAGTTCTGAAACCCGGCGCTTTTCGCGCAGTTGTAACGCTTGTATCCCACCCGTCACAGGGGACTCCTTAGCTTCGCCGCCATGGGATCAGACCCCCGCAGGCGGCTTGGCCAGATCGGCGAGAACCTCGCCACGCGCCATCTCGAGCGCGCGGGCTACGAGGTGCTCGAGCGGAACGCGCGCACGCGCACAGGCGAGATCGACATCGTGGCCGCGCGCGGGCGGGTGCTCGTGTTCTGTGAGGTCAAGACAAGGGTCACGCGGGCGACGCGCGGCCCGACCGGGCCATTCGCGGCGATCGGCCCGCGCAAGCGCCAGCAGGTGCGCCTCCTCGCGCGCGAGTGGCTCGCCGGCGCGAGCAATCGCCCCCACTATCCAGACCTGCGCTTCGACGCGATCGCCGTCGCCCTGACCGCGAGCGGAAACCTCGTTGCGCTCGACCACCTCGAGGACGCGTTTTGACCGCGCTAGAGCGCCAGCTGCTGATAGGCGATCGACGCGAACGACATGCGGTGGAGCGGGCAGATGCCGTTGGCGGCGATAGCAGCGCGGTGCTCGGGCGTGGAGTAGCCGACGTTCGAGTCGAACTCCCACGCCGGATGGCGCTCGTGCGCGCGGCGCATATAGCGGTCGCGCGTGACCTTGGCGAGCACCGACGCCGCCGCGATGGCGGCGCTACGCGAGTCGCCGCCGATCACGGCGTGCTGCTCGCGGCCGAAATCCGGCAGCCTGAAGCCGTCGACCAGGCAGATGGAGTCGGGACAGGCCACGCGCATGAGGGCTGCCCGAAGCGCGGCGATGTTGGTCACGTGCAGTCCGCGCGAGTCGATCCCGCGCACGCAGCGGGAGACGATGGAGACCTTGGCGGCGGCCCGCATGACGATCGGATAGAGCTCCTCCCGGCCCGCCTCGTCGTGCTGCTTGGAGTCGTTCAGGCGCGAGAGGGCGCGCCGATCGGACAGGCTCAGGCGCTCGAGATCGAACAGCACCGCGGCGGCGACGAGCGGCCCGGCGAGCGAGCCGCGCCCCGCTTCGTCCGCGCCGGCCACGTAGCGCCGCTCCAGGGAGCGGTCGAAGGCGAACAGGCGGCGGCCCGTGTGTGAGGGCTTCTTAGAGCGTCCCGATGCGCTTCGGGGGCCAATAGGTGAAGAAGGCCTCTCCGATGATCCACTTCTTGGGGATGGGTCCCCACTCCCGGCTATCTGCGCTCTGCCCACGGTTGTCGCCCATCATAAAAAAGTGCCCTGCCGGAATCGTGATGGGGTTCGTTTCATTGCAGATCTCGCAGCTCGCGTCTGGGCGGATGAACGGCTCCTTCTGGAGCTTCCCGTTGATGTAGACGCGCCCCGCCTTCACGAAGAGCTTGTCGCCGGCGACGCCGACGACGCGCTTGATGAAGTTGGTGTCGGAGTGCTGCGGTGTGGGCGTGTCGCACGGCGTGTTGGCCGGCATCGCCTTTCCGCAGCTGTCGGTGTCCGCGCCCTTCGGCGGCTTGAACACGAGGATGTCTCCGCGGTGCGGATCCGAGAAGTGGAGCGTAACCCGGTCAACCAGCACGCGCTGACCGACGGCCAGGGTCGGGACCATCGACTCGCTCGGGATCCGGAACGGCTTGACGATGAAGGCCTGGATCAGTAGCGCGAGCCCGAGGGCGACCGCAACGATCGTGACCAGCTCGACGAGCGAGCCGGTCTTCGTGTCCGACTTGCGCGACCCGGGCACGCGTACAGACCCGCTCACCGCACCATCAGGACTTGTCGCCGCCCTCGCTCGCCTCGCTGGCGACGGGCTCCTCGGCTGGCGCGTCTTCGGGTGCGCCCTCCTGCCCATCGGCCTGCTCGGCGGCGGCCGGCTCGTCTTCGGCAGGCGACTCGGCGGCGGGGGCGTCCTCGCTAGGCGCCTCCTCGACCGCGGCCTCGCCGGCCGGAACCTCCTCGACGGTCTCCTCGCCGACCGCGGCGTCAGCCGCGGCGGCCTCCCCAGTGTCCGCAGTCTCAGGCGCGACGTCGGGCGGCGGCGCGGCCTCCTGCGACCCGAGCTCGTCCCTCGCCACGGCAAGCTCCGGCCCGGTGTACTGCCGCTCGCGGACGCGCGCGCGGCGGCCGACGCGGCCGCGGAGGTAGTAGAGCTTCGCCCGCCGCACGTCGCCGCGGCTGGCCACCTCGATCCGCTCGATCTTCGGCGAGTGAACCGGGAACGTGCGCTCCACCCCCACGCCGAACGACTGCTTGCGCACGGTGAAGGTCTCTCGTGCGCCCTTGCCCTGGCGCCTGATGACGACGCCCTCGAAGACCTGCGTCCGGCGGCGGCTGCCCTCGACCACCTGGAAGTGGACCTTGAGGCGGTCGCCGGCCTGGAACGCGGGCACGCGCTTCAGCTGGGCACGCTCGAGACTTTCGATTACTCGGCTCATGGCAAAAGAATGGCGTCAGGAGGGGGCTCGTCCCTCACCCGACGCGCGTCGGGCAATGGTAGCGAAGGGCCGCGGGACCGAGCAGGCGACTTTGCAAGTCGCCGCGGGAGGAGCCTAGCCGCCGTCGGCGCGACGGCGGCTCTGGTCGAGCCGCCACTCACGCACGCGTGCATGGTTGCCCGAGAGCAGCACGTCCGGCACGGCGTGGCCATGCCACTCCGCGGGCCTCGTGTAGTGCGGATATTCCGGGCCGCCCTCGAGCGCCGGGCTGAACGACTCCTCCACCGCGCTGTCCTCGTGTCCGAGCGCGCCCGGCAGCTTCCGGATGATGGCGTCGCTGATCACCATCGCCGCGAGCTCCCCGCCCGCGAGCACGTACGGGCCGATCGAGAGGACGTCGGATGCGAGGTGGTCGTGCACCCGCTGGTCGAAGCCCTCGTAGCGCCCGGAAAGGATCGTCAGCTCCGGCTCGGCGGCCAGCTCGCTCGCCAGCGCGTCGTCGAACTGGCGGCCCGACGCAGCGAGGGCGATCACGCGGCGCTCCTTCGGGAGCTGGAGCGGATCGTGCTCGTAGCGGGCCCTGAGCGCCTCCTCGACCACGTCGACGCGGATGACCATGCCTGCCCCGCCGCCGTACGGGGTGTCGTCAACCTGCCCCGCGCTGAGCGGCGTGGTTGCACGCATGTCGATCGCCTCGACGTGATGGCCCAGTGCCTCCGCGTTGCGAACGTGGCGCTGCTCGCGGAACCAGTCGAACCAGCCCGGAAACAGCGTGAACACGTCGATGTTCACCGGTCGGACCCTTCCGCGTCCTGGTCGCTCAGCGCGAGGAACTCGTGGTCCACCTCGATCACCCGCGTCTCGAGGTCAACCCGCCGCACAGCGTCCGAGACGAGCGGGACGAGCACGCCCCGCTCGCCCACCTCGAGCAGGTCGCAAGACGGCCCGGCAAGCACGGCAACCACCTCTCCGATGCCCGGCACCTGGCAGCCCACGAGATCCTCGACGAGCCACTCCTCCTCCCCGAGCGGCGCAGCGGTCTCCTCCACGTCGATGGGCTTGCCGCTGAGCGCGGCCGCCGCTTCGCGGTCCTCCACGCCGGATACCCGCAGGAGCGCTCGGTCAGCGCCCCCGTCGCGGCGCTCTACGCGCCCGGTCAGGCCGCCAATGCGCACGTCCGTGCCGACCTCGAGCGGATGCTCGGGCGTCTCGACCCAGAAGCTGCCGTCGCGACCGTGCGCGCGGCCCACGCGCCCGACGGCGACGTGTCGCTCCTCCGTCAATCCACCACGTCGACGAGGACGCGACAGCCGTGCTTGACCGCCGACGCCCTGATCACGGTGCGCACCGCGTTGATCGTCCGGCCTCCCCGGCCGATCAGCTTCCCAACGTCGTCATCGCCCACGGACAGCTCGAGCACGACGGTTCCGTCGTCCTCCTCGAACGCCTCCACGGACACCTGATCCGGCTCGTCAACGAGCGAGCGCGCCAGGTACTCGAGGAGATCCTCCATCGGGCTGTCAGCCGGTCGTGTCGCCCGCGCCGGCCTGCTGGAACCCGGTCGCGCGCATCAGCTTCTTCACGGTGTCGCTCGGCTGCGCTCCGCGGGCGAGCCAATGCTGGAGACGCTCCTGATCGAGCACTATCTCCGACGGCTCCACCTGCGCGTTGTAGCGCCCGATGGTCTCGATCACGCGGCCGTCACGCGGCGAGCGCTGGTCTGCGACGACCACGCGCCAGATCGGGTTCTTCTTGCTGCCCACACGGGTCAGCCTCACACGTACTGCCAAGTCTCAGGTCACCTCGGTTTCTTGAACGAGCCGGGGGAACGTTAGCGGCCCCGCGCAAGCTGTTGCAGCGAGGGCATCTTCCCCTGGGACAGCTGACGCATCACCTTCTGCATCTGCCCGAACTGCTTCACGAGTTGGTTGACCGCACTCACGTTGGTCCCGGAGCCGCGCGCGATGCGCTTCCGCCGCGAGCCATTGAGGAGCGCGGGGTTGGCGCGCTCCTCAGGCGTCATCGAGGTGATGATGGCCGCGATGCGGTCGAGCTCGCGCTCGTCCACCTTGAGATTCCCGAGCTGGCTGCCCATCCCGGGGATCATCTTCATGATGCTCGTGAGCGGGCCCATCCTGCGCAGCTGGTGGAGCTGGTCGAGGAAGTCGTCGAGCCCGAACTGCTGCTTGCGGATCTTCCGCTCGAGCTCCTCGGCCTTGCGCTCGTCCATCTGCTGCTCGGCCTTCTCGATGAGCGTCATCACGTCGCCCATGCCGAGGATCCGCTGCGACATGCGGTCGGGATGGAAGCGCTCGAACTGGTCGAGCTTCTCACCCGTCGACGCGTAGAGGATCGGCTTGCCGGTAACCGCCTTCACGGAGAGGGCGGCACCGCCGCGCGCGTCGCCGTCGAGCTTCGACAGGACCACCCCGTCGAAGTTGGCCACCTCCGCGAACCGCTCGGCCACGTTCACGGCGTCCTGGCCGGTCATCGCGTCGACGACCAGCAGCACGTCGTGCGGCTTCGTGCGCTTGCGGATCTTCGCCAGCTCGTCCATCAGCGCCTCGTCCACGTGGAGGCGGCCGGAGGTGTCGATGATCACGACGTCCTTGCCCTCGGACTTGGCGCGGTTCACCGCCCACTCGGCGATGTCGACCGGGTCGCGGTCGGTCCCCTGCTCGTACACGTCGGCGCCGATCTGGGAGCCGAGCTTCACGAGCTGGTCGACCGCGGCGGGCCGGTACACGTCCGCGGCCACGAGCGCGACGCTCTTGCCCTCCTCCTGGAGGTGGCGCGCGAGCTTGGCGCTGGCGGTCGTCTTGCCGGAGCCCTGCAGACCAGCCATGAGGATCACCGTGGGCGGGCGCGGGCTGAACACGAGGTCGCGGCCGGCACCGCCCATCAGGTCGGTCAGCTCGTCGCCGACGATCTTGACGACCTGCTGGCCGGGATTGAGCGACTCGAGCACGTCGGCGCCCAGCGCGCGCTCCTTCACGTCGGCCGTGAAGCGCTTGACGACCTGGAAGTTCACGTCGGCCTCGAGCAGGGCGAGGCGCACTTGGCGCATCGCCTTGCTGATGTCGTCCTCGGTCAGCTTGCCGCGGGAGCGGACGTCGTCGAGGGCGGCCTCGAGGCGCTCGGAAAGGGCTTCGAACATGCCCAGGTGAGGCTAGCGGGCGCCTCCCGGCTCCGAACGCGTCGCGTCGAGCGCGCGGAGCACGTCCGCCACGACGTCGGCCGTCTCCTCGCAGCCGGCGCTGAAGCGGATGAAGCCCTCGCTCACCGCGTCGCCCGACCAGCGTGCACGCCGCTCCGCGCTCGTGTGCACGCCGCCGAAGCTGGTCGCGTCGGACACGATCCGGCACTCGGCCAGGAAGCGGTCCGCCCGCTCCTTATCTCCCACGTCGAAGCTGAGGATCGACCCGAAGCGGGTCATCTGGCGTGCCGCGAGCGGATGCGACGGGTCGCCCTCGAGGCCGGGGTAGCGGACCGCGGTCACGTCGTCGCGCGCGCCCAGAGCCTGCGCCAGATCCAGCGCGGTGGCGGTCTGTCGCTCGAGGCGCACGCCGAGCGTGGCAAGCGAGCGGTGTGCGAGCCAGACCTCGAACGGCCCCGGGACGCTGCCGGCCATCGTGCGCCAGCCCGCGACCTCCTCGGCGTGTTGAGGGTCGCGGGTCGCCACGTAGCCCAGGATCAGGTCCGCGTGGCCGGTGAGCATCTTCGAGGCGCTCGCGACGGAGAAGTCGGCACCGAGTTCGAGCGGCCGCTGGCCGAGCGGCGTCGCGAAGGTGTTGTCCACCGCGACGAGCGCGCCCTCGGCGTGCGCGGCGTCGGCGAGCGCCCGGATGTCACACACCTCGAGCTGCGGGTTGGTGGGGGTCTCGAGCCACACGAGCGTGGCGCCCTCGAGCCTCGCCGCCATCTCATCTCCGGGGGTGGGCGCGAGCCGCACCTCTACGCCCATCGGCGCCAGGTGGCGCTCTACCAGGATGCGCGTGCCGCGGTAGGAGTCCGCGGGGGCAACGAGCACGTCGCCCGGCCGCAGCCTCGGCAGCAGCACCGAGGCGACCGCCGCCATTCCCGAGGAGAACACGACCGCGGCGCCGCCCTCCAGCTCGGCAAGCGCCGCCTCGTACCGCGACCACGTCGGATTTCCGTAGCGGCCGTAGACGAACTCGGAGTCCTCCGGAAGCCCGCTGAGGTGGTAGGGCGCCGCGAAGGTCGGGCCGGGAAGGAACGGCTCGCCCTGCCCGCCCTCGGGCAGCCCTGCGCGCACCGCCCGGGTGCCGTCCCCGAAACCCGCGCGCGACTCGTCCGCCACGCCCTAGGCCTCCAGGATCGCTCGCGCGAAGTCGTCCGCGTCGAACGGGCGGAGATCCTCGAGCGACTCGCCGATGCCGATCAGCTTGACCGGCACGCCGAGCTCCTGCGCGATCGCGAGTGCGATCCCGCCCTTGGCGGTGCCGTCGAGCTTCGTCAGCACGATCCCGTCGACTTCGACAGCCTCGCGGAAGAGGAGCGCCTGCCGCAGGCCGTTCTGCCCGGTTGTGGCATCGATCGTGAGGAGCGTCTCGTGGGGGGCGTCCGGGATCTGCTTCTGGATCACGCGCCGCACCTTCGCGAGCTCATCCATCAGGTGGTCCTGCGTGTGCAGGCGCCCGGCGGTGTCGATGATCACCACGTCGTGGCCGCGCGCGCGGGCGGCCTCGATCGCGTCGTACGCCACGGCGCCCGGGTCCGACCCCTGTTCCGCTTTCACGATGTCCGCTCCGGAGCGCTCCGCCCAGGCGGTGAGCTGCTCCACGGCGGCCGCCCGGAAGGTGTCGCCGGCAGCGAGCAGGACGGACTTGCCAAGCTCGTTCTGGAGGTGCCACGCGATCTTGCCGATCGTGGTGGTCTTCCCTGTGCCGTTCACGCCGACCATGAGGATCACGGTCGGCTGATGCCGCAGGTCGATGGTCGCGTCACCCGCGCGCGCCGACTCGGCCAGCAGCTCGCGCAGCCGCTCACTCAGCTGCTCACCGGTCGAGACATCCCCGGACGCGGCCTCGGTCTCGAGCCGCTCGACGATCTTCGCCGTCGTCGGCGCGCCCACGTCGGCATAGATCAGCGTCTCCTCGAGCCGCTCCCAGGCTTCGTCGTCCATGTTCTGGAACACGCTTGCCTGAAGCTCCGCGCCGAGCGCCTGGCGCGTCTTCGACATGTTGTCGCGCAGGCGCCGGAAGAAGCCGCGCTGCTCCTCCTGCGCCCCGGGGGCGTCATCGTCGGGCGCCGGCGGGGCGCCGGTCACGAACAGCTCTGTCCAGGTTCGCGGCATGGCCGCGTGAGGATAGGGCCTGCGGAGTCTCGGCCGAGCGCGTTAGGCCGCGGCTTCGGATCCCGGCGCCGCGGCCGGCTCGGCCTCACCGGGCGCCTCGACGGCGGCGAGCTTGCGCGACACCACCTTCGACACGCCGTCGCCGCCCATGCTCACGCCGTAAAGGCAGTCGGCGGCGTCCATCGTGCGCTTCTGGTGCGTGACCACGATGAACTGCGCGCGATCGGAGAACTGGCGCACGAGCTGGAGGAAACGGTCGATGTTGAGGTCGTCGAGCGCCGCCTCCACCTCGTCGAGGATGTAGAACGGACAGGGCCGCGCCAGGAACACCGCGAACAGGAACGCGAGCGCCACCAGCGACTTCTCCCCGCCGGAGAGCAGCGACAGCCGCTTCATCGACTTGCCGGCAGGCGTGACCTCCACCTCCACGCCGGGCTCGTCGACCGCGGGAGCCTCGTCCGGATCGGGCTCGGCCGCTACCGCGTCGCCCGGGTCGGCGCCACTGTCATCGACCGACCCGGCGGGCGCCTTGCCCTCCTCGCCGCCGATGACCGCGCGTGGCCCGTCCGGGTGCACCAGGCGGAGGCGGCCCCGGCCGCCGGGGAACAGGTGCTGCACGACCTCCTCGAAGTTCTTGGCCGCCGCCTCGAAGGTCTCCTCGAAGCTCTCGCGGATGCGCCTGTCCGTCTCCTTGATCAGTCCGTCGAGCTCGGCGAGCGCGGCCTCGAGGTCGCGCCGCTGCTCCTCGAGCTCCTCGACGTGCGCGACAGCCTCTTCGTACTCCTGCTTCGCCAGCGGGTTGACAGGGCCGAGCTGCTCCCTGCGCCGTGCAAGGCGCTCCACGCGGGACTCGAGCTCTGTCCGGCGCTCGTCTTCGAGCGGCTCGGACGCGGGCGCCGGGTCGAGCCCGAGGCGCTCGGCGAGCCGCTCGAGCTCGGAGCCGGCCTCCGCTCCGACGTCGCGCGCCTGCTGCGCGCGGACCTCGGCGGCGGTCACCTCCTGCGATGCCTGGCGCAGCTTCTCCTGCAGCTCCGCCTCCTGCAAAGCGCAAGCGCGCAGCTCGGCGGCCGTGGCATCCCCCGCCTCCTGATCGGCCTCGAGCTCTGCGGTCAGCCGGTCACGCCGGTCGGCAACGGCGTCGGCCGCCGCCGACAGGGCCGCCGCGGCGCGCTCCGCCGCGTGCGCGAGCGAGTCGTCGCGTTCGATGCGGGCGCGCAGGCGCTCGATCCGCGCCGTGCGCTCGGCGCGCTCGCGCCGCGCCTGCTCCAGCAGCCGGCGCTCGGCGCGCAGCTCCGCGCTGATTTGCGCGTGGCGCACCTCGGCGGGACCGCCGGCGGGCTCCTCGCGGCGCCTCACGATGGCGCGCTCCAGCCGGCTCACGGCCTCCTGGGCATCCTCGAGGTCCCTCGCCGCCTCGCGCAGCGCGGTAGCGGCGGCCTCGCGCGCCGCGTCGGCGGCTGCGACAGCCTCAGCGGCGCCGGCAGACTGCGCCGCGGCGGACTGCTCCGCACCCGCAGCGTCGGCGGCGGCCGCCACCAGCTCTTCCCTCCGCCCCTGCGCCTCGAGCACGCGCTCGTCGCCTCCCGCGGGCGCTTGGCGCAGCTCGCCGGTCGAGCTGAAGAGGACACGACCGCCACGGGTGACCGCCGTGCCGGCGAAGCCGGGCGGGACGGCATCGAGCGATTCGACCACCCACGCGTTGGCGAGCAGACGCTCGACATGTGCCGCGACGGCAGCGGTGGGCGTCACGTGGTCGAGCAGGCGCTCGGCCCCAGGCACCGGCGCCGCAGCGGACGGGCGGGCCTCGTCCTTCGGCGGCGGCAACAGCGCGCTGCCGCCTTGGCCGCCCGCCGAGTCGAGCAGCCGTCCGCCCTCGGCGGCGTCGGCGACGACACCCGCGCGGAGCAGCGACCCGAGAGCGGCGGCGACCGCGAGCTCGTAGCCCTCGTCGGCGCGCACGTCCTCGGCCAGCGAGCGAGCGCCCGCCGGAGCCGCCCCCGCCGCACGCAGGAAGTGATTCACCGACGCAAGCTCGGCCCCCACCTCGGCGGCGGCGCGGCGCGCCGACTCCACCGCGCCCTCGCTCGCCCGTCGCGCCGACCGGGCCTCGGCGGCGCCACGCTCCGCCTGCTCGAGCGCCGCACGCCGCTCGGCCACGGCCGACTCGACCTCAGCGCGGCGGCCCTCCGCCGAATCGCGGTCGGCGGCGAGCTTGGCGACCTCCGCGTCGAGGCCCGCGTTGCGCTCTGCCTCGACCGCGACGAGCTCGCGCTCGAGCTCCTCGATGCGCGACGCGTGCTCGCTCTCGCGCGCCTCGAGCGCGTCTGCCACTCCCGCGGCGCCGCCCTCGGATGGATCGCCGTCGCGCTCCACGAGCGCCTCAACCTCGCGGCGCCGCCGCACGGCGCCCTCGGCCGCGGCCCGGGCGATCTCACGGGCGCGCTCGAGCCGCAGACCGATCCTGTCCACCGCGGAGCGCGCGGCGAACGCGCGTGCGGACAGCGCCTCGCGGGCGCGGCTGTGTGCCGCGAACGCCTCCTCGGCCGCCTCGCGGCGCCGAGCCACCTCCGCGAGCGCCTTCTCCACCTCGTCGCGGCGCCCGGCCGCAGCGGCGGCAAGTGCCTCAGCTTCGGCAAGCGCCGCTATCGCTTCCCGGGCGCGGTCGCGTGCGAGCGCGAGGCGCGCCTCGAGCGACTGCCGCTCCAGACGCTCGTGCAGCTCGGCGGCCTCGGCCTGGCGCTTCAGCGGCCGCAGCCGCGAGCGGGCCTCGCGCTCCACGTCGAGCGCGCGGTCGAGGTTGTCCTGTGTTCGCTCGAGCTTGAGCTGGGCGCGGCGGCGGCGCTTGCGGTGCTTGCCGAGGCCCGCTGCCTCCTCGATGAGCAACCTGCGGTCGCGCGGCTTCGAGTGGATGATCGACTCCACCCGGCCCTGCGACACGACCGAGTGCATCTCCTTGCCGAGACCCGTGTCGGACAGCATCTCCAGCACGTCGACCAAGCGGCAGCGGGCGCCGTTCAGCCGGTACTCGCCGTCGCCGGAGCGCTCGAGCTTGCGCACGATCGAGATCTCCGAGAACTCCGAGTCGATGCCGCCGTCGGAGTTGTCGATCACGACCTCCACCTCGGCGGCGTTCCGGCCCGCGATGCCGTGACCGCCCGCGAAGATCACGTCCTGCATCGTCTGGCCGCGCACGGCGAGCGGGCTCTGCTCGCCCATCGCCCAGAGCACGGCGTCGGTGATGTTCGACTTGCCGGATCCGTTCGGGCCGACGATCACGGACACGCCCGGCGAGAAGTCGAGCCGCGTGCGGTCCGGGAACGACTTGAAGCCCTTGAGCGTGAGCGAGCGCAGGTGCACCGGCCTAGCCCTCCTTCTCCTGGTCGAGGGAATCGAGCGCCCGCAGGGCAGCCTCCTGCTCCGCGCTCTTCTTCGTGCGCCCCTCGCCGCGCCCGATCGAGCGGCCGGACACCTCCGCGACCGCCACGAAGCTGCGGTCGTGCGGGGGCCCCGCCTCGTCCTCGATGCGATACGCCACGACCTGCGAGCGGCGTGCGAGCCGCTCCTGGAGCACCGACTTGTAGTCGACGGGGTGCTCGAGGGCCTCCTCGACCTGCTCCGCGAACGCGTCGACCACCGCCGGCGCGACGCGCTCGAAGCCGAACGCGAGATAGGTGGCGCCGATGACCGCCTCACAGATCGAGGCGAGGATGCGGTCGGATGCGATCAGCATCTCCGCGCTCTTGCCCGTGCCCTCCGGCGCCGCGGCGCGAAGCCGGTCGGGCACACCGAGGTCGCGCGCCACCTCGGCGCAGGCATGGCGCGACACCGCCTGAGCGCGCAGCTTCGTGAGCCGGCCCGCGCCGTAGTGCGGGAAACGGGGATAGATATCCGTGGAGATAGCGAGGCTCAGGACGACGTCTCCGAGGAAGGCGAGCCGCTCGTAGGACTCCCAGCGATTGTCGACCCACGACGAGTGGGTGAAGGCCTGCCGTGCGAGGTCATCGGGTAGCTCGTCGAGTAGTGAGCTGAGCGTGTCCAGTGGTCAGGGCGCGTTCTGGGGGGCGTGGGCGGCGACGAAGTCCGCGGCCTGTCCGACGGTGAGGATCTTGGCCGCCTCCTCGTCGGGGATGCGGACGCCGTAGTTGTCCTCGAGCTCCATGACGAGCTCGACCAGGTCGAGCGAGTCGGCCTCGAGGTCCTCCTTGAAGCGGGTGTCCTCCACGATCGACGAGGGGTCGCGCACGAGCTCGGTCGCGAGATGGGCGCGGATGCGCTCGAGGACCTCTTCCCTAGTCATGAGCGACTTCGACGCTATCAACGGGTGCGGACCGCAATGCCCCGCCGGCCTCGAGAGCGGCGGCCATCCGGCCCACGGCATCCTCCTGCACGGCTCGCTCGGCGAGCCGCACCGCATTCGCGATTCCCTCGGCGCTCGAGCCGCCATGCGCGATCACGACCGGGTGGCGCAGCCCGAGCAGGATCGCCCCGCCCGTGGCGTTGGGGTCGAGCGTCTCGCGCAGCGCGCCGACGCGGCGGCGGATGAGCAGTCCGCCGAGGCTCGACACGGCGCCCGAGCGAACTGCGTCGCGGACGGCGCCGACAACCGTCTTCGCGGTCCCCTCCATCAGCTTCAGCGCCACGTTGCCGGTGAATCCATCCGTCACGACGACGTCGGCCGCCCCCGCGGGCACGTCGGTGCCCTCGACGTTGCCGATGAAGTCGATTCCAGGGGCGCCGGCGAGGCGCTCGTGCGCGGCCACGACGTCGGGCGTGCCCTTCGTCGCCTCCGCACCGACCGAGAGCAGCCCCACACGAGGCCGCTCGACGGCGTGCATCGTCTGCATGAAGGCCGACCCCATGAAGGCGAACTGCACCAGATGCTCGGGGCGCACCTCCACGTTCGCGCCCACGTCGAGCATCAGCGTCGGCGCGCCGGGGATCGGCAGGAACGCGGCCACGCCCGGCCGATGCACTCCCTGCAGACGGCGGATGTGGAGCACCCCAGCGGCGAGGGCGGCGCCGGTCGAGCCCGCGGACACGAGCGCCGAGCAGCGTCCGTCGGCCACCGCCTTGGCGGCCTGCACCACCGACGCGTCGGGCTTCGAGCGCACGGCGCGCACCGGCTCCTCGTGGTTCCCGACGGCGACAGGGGCATCGACCACCTCGACGCCGTCAGGCAGCTCGGCCGCGGGTCCGAAGAGCGTGACGGGCACGCCGGAGCGGCGTCCGCCCTCGGCGACGGTCCGCGGACCCCCGTCCGCGCCGTTCGCGTCGAGCGCGATCACCGGCGCGGCCTACTCGTCGGCGCCGGAGCCCGAGGGGGTGTAGATCTCGCGGCCGCCGTAGGTGCCGCAGACCGAGCACACGCGGTGTGGCAGGCGCGGCGAATGGCACTGCGGGCAGGTGCCCAGCGCCGGCGGCGTGATCTTGTGCTGCGAACGCCGCTTGTTGGTTCGCGAGTGCGATTGCTTCTGCTTCGGAACTGCCATGCGGCGGGCAAGTCTAGCGATGCCGGGCCCGCGCCCGGCCGAGGGGCGCGAACGCGGCAGTTCCGAGCCAGCCTGGGGTACGATTTTCGGAGCAGTCGGACGGCGTGCCCGGTGCGGGCAGAGCCGGACGGCGTGCATCAAAGACGGGGGTCCGGCGAGCCCCGGTTTTAGGCCTGGCGGACCGCCTTTCAAAGCACAGACTGTTTGGAAGGAGCTGAGCGCCTGTGACAGACCAAGCGCCCGAACGTACCGCTGAGGACGGGCGTGTGCTCGCTGCAGTGTCAAACCGCGTAGTGGGGCTCTACAAGGAGTACTACGGGCGCGGCCCGACGCGCGTGAAGAGCTACATGCAGGACGACATCCTGGTCGTCGTGCTGAGGGGTGCGCTGCTGCGCGCCGAGCAGACGCTCTCGGAGATGGGACAGGGCCGGGCCGTCCTCGAGCAGCGCGTCGCCTTCCAGGAGGCGATACGCGACCGCTTCACCGCCGAAGTCGAGGAGATCGTCGGACGCCGCGTCGTCGGCTACATGCGCGGCAGTCAGCTCGCCCCGGACATGAGCGCGGAGCTGTTCGTGCTCGACGGATCCGCGGACGACGGGTACTTCTCGCAGAACGGCTCCGGGCCGGCCGCCGCCTGAGCTACTCGAAGCGGAGCTCGCCCAGCTTCGCCCAGCGCGGGTCCCGCATCTCTTCGTGGCGATGATCCGCGGCCGCGCCAGCGTTCAGGTTCTCGCCGCACACCGGACAGAGGCCGCGGCACTCGTCCGTGCACAGGATCTGGCCCGGCATGGCGAAAATCACCGCGTCGCGCGTCCAGGAGCGCAGGTCGAGGTTCTCGCCCTCGACGTAGGGTGAGCGCAGCTCATCGCCGCCGCCGGGCTGGTCGACCTCCCGGACGTCCACGTCGACGGCGCGCTCCGCGTCCTCGAGGCAGCGGACGCAGGGTCCGATCAGCCCCACGCGGGTGCGCAGCCTCAGCGCATAGCCGGTGGTGGTGTGCGACATGTCCAGCGCGACGTGCGCCGTGCCGCCCGCGACCGAGTACGCCTGGCCGCTCAAATCGATCGGCTCGAGGCTCACCTCCGTCTCGATCCGGCGCCCCTCGCCGGAGTGAAGATTGAGGCGACCGAGATCGAAGATGTCCGTCCGCTGCCCCATGAAATCCAGGGTAGCGAGGGCCTCAAGTGGGCTCCGGCTAGCGGACTTCTGCTTCTTCTCTACCCGCGAGACGTTCGCGCCCGCGCTGAACGGCGGCCGTGAACTTCTGCAGGTTGACCTCGAGCGTGTTGAGGATGTCGTCGGCGTAGTCCTCCGCGCCGAGACGGATCTCGCGCTCGCGCCCGCGAGCCTCCTCGATGATGTCCTCCGCCTGGCGCTCGGCCTGGCGCACGATCTCCTCCTGCGCGATCAGGCGGGCCTGCTCGTCGCGGGCCTCCTTGATGATGCGCTCGGCCTCGCGCTTCGCTTCCGCCAGCATCTCCTGGCGCTCCTTCACGATCCAGCGCGCCTGCTTGATCTCCTCGGGGATCGTCGCGCGCATCTGGTCGAGGATGTCGTAGATCTCCTCCTTGTCGACGCGCACCTGATCCGTGAGCGGAACGGGCTTCGCGTTGTGGATTTGATCGTCGAGTTTGTCGATGAGGACCAGGACGTCCATGTGAACCTCAGTTTCGTCAGCGCTTGAGCGCTTCCTCCAGCCGTACCGCCACCTGAGGCGGCACGAGGTCGGTGAGATCGCCGCCGAACATGGCGAGCTCCTTCACACCGCTCGAGCTTAGGAAGCTGTACTGGGGTGAGGACATCATGTAGATGCTCTCGATGTCGGGCGCCATCTTGCGGTTGAGCTGGTTCATCTCGAACTCGTATTCGAAGTCCGAGATCGCCCGCAGGCCCTTGACGATGGCCTTGGCCCCGTGCTGCCGGGCGAAATCGACGAGCAGCGTATCAAAGGATTTCACCTGCACATTGCCGAGTTTTCCGATCTCGGCCTCGATGAAAGACACGCGCTCGTCCGCCGTGAAGACGGTCTTCTGCTTACGCACCGGCTGATTTACGACGCCCACGACGACCGTGTCGAACACCGACGCCGTGCGCCGGATGATGTCGAGGTGCCCGAAGGTGACCGGGTCGTAGGAGCCCGGGCAGACCGCGGTCCCCTTGCCGTCGTCACTGAACACGGTGAAGGGCGATCCGCGTATCGCCGTAGGTCCGCTCGCCTTCGAGAGGCAGCGTTAGCTCCAGCGGGTTGCGCTTGTCTGACTCGGACACGATGAGGGCCTTCCCGGACGCTATGGATGGCAGCCGCTCCGACAGCGGCCCGGCCAACCGGTCGGCGGAACTATACGGAGGGTCCAGGAAAACGAGGTCATATGGGGCTCCGGCGGCGCGTCCGGGCCCGGCCAGGAACACGAGCGCGTCGCGCCTGATCACCGGCGCTTCGAGGCCCAGCTCGGACAGGTTGCGCTTCACCGCCGCGACCGCCCGGGCGCTTGAATCGACGAACGTCGCGCCGGCCGCTCCGCGCGACAGCGCCTCGATCCCGAGCGCTCCGGAGCCGGCGAACAGGTCGAGCACCGACAGGCCGGACACGTCCCCGAGGATCGAGAAGAGCGCCTCGCGCACACGGTCGGCGGTTGGGCGCGTGGCCCGGCCGGGCGGCGCGTGCAGGCGCCTGCCTCCGAGCGAGCCGGCCACCACCCTCATGCAGGTATCGGCTCGTGCTCGGACCCGAACCGCTCCTCGGCGGCGTCGCGCAGCAGCACGTGCTCCGGCTGCTCGAGCCGCGGATCCGCGGCCACGATCGCCTCCGCGTGGTCGCGGGCGGCCTCGAGCAGGCGCAGGTCCTCGGGGAGCCGCGCCACGCGGAACTCCGGGAGGCCGTGCTGCCGCGTGCCGAGGATCTGCCCCTCGCCGCGCAGCTCGAGGTCCACCTCCGCGAGGCGGAAGCCGTCCCGCTCTGTGGCGATCGCCTTCAGGCGCGGCAGCTCGGGGCTGCCGAAGAGGATGCAGAGCGACTCGTGCTCGCCGCGCCCCACGCGCCCGCGCAGCTGGTGGAGCTGCGATAGCCCGTAGCGCTCAGCCGCCTCGATCAGCATCACGGTTGCGTTCGGCACGTCGATGCCCACCTCGATCACCGAGGTGGCCACGAGCACGTCCGCCTCGCCCGAGGAGAACCGGCGCATCGCCTCAGCCTTCTTCGCGGCCGGCATCTGTCCGTGGATCAGCTCGACCGAGTGGTCGCGGAACTCGGTCCGCGCGAGCCGTTCGGCCTCCACGGTCGCGGCCTTCGCCTGGAGCGCCTCCGACTCCTCGACGAGCGGGCAGACGACGAAGCACTGCCGACCCGCGGCGATCTCCTCGCGGATGCGCTCATAGGCGCGAGCGCGCGCCCGGGCGCCGTCAACCACGTGCGTCTCGACCGGCTTGCGGCCGGCGGGCAGCTCGCGG
>JBJMLG010000035.1:0-4860 GCA_045805385.1 Thermoleophilaceae bacterium | reverse complement strand
GCTTTGCGTCCCGCCCTCGCGGACGGTTTGCCTTTCTCGGGAGGCGACTGGCTGTCTCTAGAACCGTGCATCGGCATCTAGGCGGCTCGCTTGAGATCTGGCACGTGGGCGTGCGCGCCAATCGGTCATTCGTCCAGGCGGGTAACCGCACCCACCGGCCGCCCGGACCGCATGCAGAATGGGAGCGATGCGCCGTCTTCTGGCTCCATTGACGGCGGCACTTGTCCTGGCGGGGGCGAACAGTGCGCTCGCGGACACGCCGCCGCAGACGATCAAGCTCTCGGACGAGCAGTCGCTCACGCGCTGGGCGCACGCCGGCGCGCTGTCGTTCATCCGCGCGCGCCCGAGCTCCAAGTCGCGCAGGGTCGGGCGGCTGCACTACTGGACCGAGGACGGCTACCGCGAGATCTGGCTCGCGCTCGCAAGCCAGGAGGACGCGAAGGGCAACGAGTGGGTGCAGGTGCGCATCCCCGGGCGCCCCAACGGCCGGACCGGATGGGTCCCGCGTGAGAGCCTCACCGGCTTCCACACCGTACGCACGCAGCTCGTGATCGACCGCCGCAGGCTGCGGGCGACCCTGTACCGGAGCGGCAAGCGCGTCTGGCGCTCGCCGGTCGGCGTCGGCAAGCGCGGAACGCCCACGCCGGGCGGCGACTTCTACATCCGGGAGAAGATCAAGGCGCTCGCGGGCGGCACGATCTACGGCCCGCTCGCGTTCGGCACGAGCGCCTACTCGAACAAGCTCACGGACTGGCCCGGCGGAGGGGTGATCGGCGTGCACGGCACGAACCAGCCGCAGCTGATCCCCGGCCGGCCATCGCACGGATGCATCCGGGTGCCCAACCGCAACATCCTGCGGCTGGCGCGGCTGATGCCGCTGGGCACGCCGGTACACATACGGTGACCCGCCGCGCGCGCGTGACGTCGGTGCTCGCGGCGGCGGTTGTCGCGGTCGCCCTCGGCGTGGTCGTAGTGCCGCACCGAGCTGGAGCGGGTGCGGGCGAGCTGCTGCCCGACCTGGTGCAGGGCGTGCCGACGCAGGTCGGCGTCGCTTCCGCGGCCGAGTCGGACGGCACCCACTGGTACCTCGGCTTCAAGTCGTCGGTGTGGAACGCGGGCGACGGCCCGTTGCTCATCCACGGCCGCGACCGCTACCTCAACGGCACCGTGCCCTACATGGTGGCCGACCAGATCGTGCACCGTGACTCGGGCCCGGACACGACGTACGACGGCATCGGCCAGCTCCACTACTACGAGGGCGGGAACCACAACCACTGGCACTTCGAGCCCTTCGACCGCTACGAGCTGGTCCGGCCGAGCGACGGCGCGTCGATGGCGCCCGACCTCAAGCAAGGTTTCTGTCTCGGCGACCGCCGGAGCGTCACGCCCGGAAACGCGGCGGTGTTCACTCAGACGTGCCGCCCGAACGAGCCCGACGCCGCGACGGTCGACGAGGGCATGACGGTCGGGTGGGCGGATGACTACATGCCGCAGGTCGAAGGCCAGAAGATCGAGATCACGGGCCTCCAGCCGGGCATCTACTGGCTCGTTCATCGCGTGAACGGCACAAGGGCCATTCAGGAGACGAATTACGACAACAACGCGTCGTCGGTCGCGATTCGCATCTCCTGGGCGAGCGGCCCGGGCGGCACACCGGCCTTCGCGGTGCTGCGCGCCTGCCCCGGTGCCGCCACCTGCCCGCTTCCCGCCGCGGATGACTCTGCGCCGACGCAGCAGCCGGTCACCGCCACGACCACGCCGCCCGCCGACAAGAGGGCACCGAAGCTGGTGCTCGGCGGCTCGGACGTGCAGCGCGTGTCGCGCCACCTCACGGTCTACACGTACGCCCGCTGCGACGAGGACTGCACGCTCTCGTCGAAGGGGCAGATCTGGGCGCTGCGCGCCGCGCGGCGCTGGTCGATCCGCGCCGGCGAGCTTGCTCTACCGGCGGGGGCGCGCGTGAAGCTGACGGTGCCGCTTCCGGCGAAGGCGATCGCCGCGGCGCGCAGCCACCGCGGTGGGCGGGTATCGCTCCGGCTGATCGCCAGCGACCTCGCGGGCAACACCGCCGAGGTGAGGCGGACGCTGGTGCTGCGCTTCCCGCGCCGCGCGTCCTAGACGTTGCTGAAGACGTTGATGCCGAGGTCGTCCAGCAGGCTGAGCGCCTTCTGGTTCAGCACCGTGAGCTCGTTCGTGTAGAGCAGCACGCCCATCGCGATCAGGATCGCGCCCGACACCACCGTGATCACGGTGTAGTGGCGGCGGAAGAACTTGAAGAAGCCGGTCACGCGCGAGAACGCAAGCGCGCTCAGCACGAACGGCACGGCGAGCCCGGCGGCGTAGAAGGCGAGCAGCACACCGCCCTTGGCGACGGTGTTCTCCGTGCTCGCCGCGGTGAGGATCGCGCCGAGCGTGGGCCCGGTGCACGGCAGCCAGGCGACGGCGAATGCGAGCCCGGCGATCACCGGCCCGCCGGCGGACGCTCGCGAGAGCAGCGCGCTCGGTCGCCATTCGCGGTTGAACGCGGGCACGAACAGCGTGGCGATGAAGAACACCCCCAACACGGCGATCACGATCCCCGACACGTGCCGCAGCACCTGACGGTGCTCGTTGAGCGTGTGGCCCAAGCCGGTCGCGCTCATGCCGAGAGCCACGAACATCACGGTGAACGAGAGGCAGAAGAGGACCGCCGGCGCGAGCACGTGGGCGCGGCGCTCGCCGCGTTCGAGCTCGGCGAAGGACACGCCCGATATCGCCGACAGATAGCCGGGCACAAGCGGCAGGACACAGGGCGAGATGAACGAGATGAAGCCGACCGCGAACGCGGCCACGATCGTGGTGTTGACCGATCCGCCTGCGGCGAGCATCAGAGGTCGTAGCGCTCGAGGTCCGCGTTGAGACGCTGGTCGCCTGCGGGCGCGGGCGAGGCTGGGGGCTCGGGCGCCGCGGCGGTCTTCGCTCGGCGCCAGCGCATGACCGCGAACGCGATCACGGTCGCCGCAAGGAGGAAGGCGAGGATCGGGACGAGCCAGGCGGCGAGGTCGAAGCCCTTCTTCTTCGGCACGGCGAGCACGCTGTCGCCGTACTGGGCCACGAGCGCGGCCTTGATCTGCTGCTTCGTCTTCCCCTGGTCGATCAGGCGCACGATGAACGCGCGCTCGCGCTGCGCCTGGAGAGAGTCGGACACGTTCAGCGGCGTGCCGCACACCTGGCACATCACCTCGTCCTCGATGTCGGCGAGGTTCGCCCGCGGCTGCGCAGCAAGGGCGGCGCCAGGCGCGAGCAGCGCCGCGGCAAGAAGCAGCGTGGCGAGCCGCCTCATTGCTTGGCCTCGAGCAGCGGCTGCACCTTCTCGCGCATGAACTTGTCGTCCACGGCGCCGCGCTGAAGGGCGGCGACCTTGCCCTTGCGGTCGATCACAAAGCTTTCGGGATAGCCGGTCAGGCCGAACTTGGCCTGCGTCTTGCCGTCGCCGTCGCGCAGCATCGGATAGGTGAGCCCCTTCTCACGGGCGAACGCCAGCGCGTCGTCGGTCGTGTCCAGAACGTCGACACCGAGCACGGTGCCGCCGGCCTTCGTCATCTTGCGATGCCAGCGCTCGAGCAGCGGGGCCTCGGTGCGGCAGGGCGGGCACCAGGAGGCCCAGTAGTTCACGAGCACGACCTTGCCCTTGTAGTCGCTGAGCGCGCCCTCGCCGCCCCCGCTCAGGCGCGGCAGCGTGAGCGCCGGCGCGCTCGGGCGCTTGCCGGAGGCGATCGCGTTGTCGATGCTCTTGTCGGTGCCGTTGGTCGTGAGGCCGTACGCGAGCAGGGCGATCAGCGCCGCTGTGACGACGATCGCTGCGAGGGGAATGGGCGCGAGCAGGCGCTTCACTGGGCCGCCACGAAGGGTAGAGCGGCGGCCGCTCAGCGGGAGCGACAGGCCCAGCGAGCCGGGCTAGAATCGCCGGTCACGCGGACGTAGCTCAGTTGGTAGAGCACCAGCTTCCCAAGCTGGGGGTCGCGGGTTCGAGGCCCGTCGTCCGCTTGTAGACCTGCTCTGGAGATCAGAACACCTGGCCGGTGGGCCGGATGAGGATCTCGTTGAGCGTCATGCGGCGCGGCCGCTCGACGGCGAAGGCGATGACGTCGGCGATGTCCTCGGCCGTGATGGACATCTCCGAGTACATCTTTTCGGCCGCCTGCTTGGACTGCGCGTCCGTGATGTGGTCGGTCAGCTCGGTCGCCACGGCGCCCGGCTCGATCAGCATCACGCGGACTTCGGGCTGGAGCTCCTGGCGCAGGGCCTCCGACCAGCCGTTCATGCCCCACTTGGTGGCGGCGTAGACGGCGTTGCCCGCCCGGGCAAAGCGCCCGGCCACCGACGAGAGGTTCACGAGGTCGCCGCCGCCGTCGCGGAGCTGATCGAGGAACACCTCGGTCGCGGTCATCGCGCCGAGCAGGTTGGTCTCCACCATCTGCCGGTGCTCGACGCGCTGGTCCGAGGTGAACGGTCCGAGCAGCATGACGCCGGCGTTGTTGACGAGGACGTCCACGCCGCCGAGCTCCTGCTGGACGCGCTCGGCGGCTGCGACGAGCGAGTCGCGGTCGGTCACGTCGGCCTCGACGGCGATCGCGCCGCCCCCGAGCTCGGCGGCCAGCGCCTGGATGCGGTCGGCCCGCCGCGCCAGCAGCGCGAGCCGGTAGGCGTCGCCGGCCAGTGCGCGGGCGGTCGCCTCTCCGATGCCGGAGGAGGCGCCGGTGATGACCGCGACGCGGCCGGTGTTCTGATCGGTCCTCAAGCTGCTGCCCCCTGTCGTGTTGAAGTTGCTCAGCCGGCGCGCGGCACGAGTCTGAACGTGGTCGAGCGCGCCTCGGCGTC
>JBJMLG010000034.1:0-13139 GCA_045805385.1 Thermoleophilaceae bacterium | reverse complement strand
GGCGTGATCGCCGACTTCGACGTCACCGAGCAGATGCTCCGCCACTTCATCCAGAAGGTGCACCAGAACCGCTGGGCGCACCCGCGCGTTGTGGTCTGTGTCCCGAGTGGCGTGACCGGCGTGGAGAAGCGCGCCGTGGAGGAGGCCTGCCTCAGCGCCGGCGCCCGCCAGGCCTACCTGATCGAGGAGCCGATGGCCGCCGCGATCGGCGCCGGCCTGCCGGTGGGCGAGCCGACCGGGAACATGGTCGTCGACATCGGCGGCGGCACGAGCGAGGTGGCCGTCATCTCGCTCGGCGGAATCGTGGTCTCGCAGTCGATCCGCATCGGCGGCGACGAGCTGGACGAGGCGATCATCAACTACGTCAAGCGCGAGTACAAGCTGATGATCGGCCAGCAGACCGCCGAGGAGGTGAAGCTCGAGATCGGCTCGGCCTTCCCGCTCGAGGAGGAGGTGCAGGCCGAGATCCGCGGCCGCGACCTCGTCTCCGGCCTGCCGAAGACAGTCGTGCTCACCAGCGAAGAGGTGAGGATGGCGCTCGAGGAGCCGCTTCAGGCGATCATCGACGCCGTCAAGGAGACCCTCGATCGCACTCCGCCCGAGCTCGCAGCGGACATCATGGACCGCGGCATCATGCTCGCCGGCGGCGGGTCGCTGCTCCAGGGCCTCGACGAGCGCCTGCGCGACGAGACGCAAATGCCTGCCCATCTGGCGGAGTCACCGCTAACCTGCGTCGCTGTCGGATCCGGCCGCTCTCTCGAGGAGTTCGAGGCCATCCACCGCAGCAACCGGAATTCCCGAAACCGCCGGCGTTACTAAGCGCCGCGGGAGGTCGCGCCCGTGTACGACAAGAAGGTGGTCCGCAGGAGGCGGATTGCCCTAGCCGTATTGGTGGCGCTCTCGCTCGCACTCTTGACGGTCTACTTCGGCGAGTCGGCCGGAGGCGCGCTGCACGCGATACAGCGCGGCGCGCAGACGGCGTTCGCGCCGATCGAATCGGGACTTTCGAAAGTCCTCAAGCCGTTCCGCGACATTGCCGGCTGGACCGGCGATGTGGTGCACGCGAAGGGCGAGAACAAGCAGCTCCGCAAGGAGGTCGCACAACTGCGCTCCCAGGCCGCAGAGGGCCAGGTGGCCCAGCGCGACGCCGAGCAGCTGCGCACTCTCGTGGGGCTGCCCAGAAAGGCCGGCTACCCGGCCGTGGCCAAGCCGGTCACGGCTCGCGTGATCGCCCGCTCACCCACGCTCTGGTACTCCACGGTGGACGTCGACAAGGGCTCGTCCGACGGCGTGCGCTTGAACCAGCCGGTCGTCACCGGCAACGGGCTCGCGGGGAAGGTCACGTCGGTGACCGGCGGCAACGCGCGGGTCACCCTGATCACCGACGGGTCGAGCGCCGTCTCGGCGGAGGTCGTGCCGCTCGGTGCGAGCGGCATCGTCACCCCGCAGGTGGGCAACCCGAACGACCTGCTGCTCGACTACATCCAGCGCGGCCGCGACATCGTCAAGGGGCAGACCGTCGTCACCTCCGGCTTCACCTCCTCGAAGCTCGAGTCGCTCTTCCCGAAGGGCATCCCAATCGGGCGCGTCACACGGGTCGAGCCGGGCGAGCTCGAGCTCTACCAGCGCGTGCACATCCAGCCCTTCGCTGATCTGCGCCGGATGGACTACGTGCAGGTGCTCACCGGCACGAGCGGTAATCGCTCGAAGGTGGTGAGCTCGCCGTGATCCTCACCCCCGGCGCCGTCGTGCGTCTCGGGTTGCTGGCGCTCCTCACCGTGCTCGTGGAGATCTCGGGCATGTCGGGCATCCACATCCTGGGCGGCACGGCCGACCTGGTACCGCTGCTCGTGGGTGCGGTCGCGCTCTACGGCGGCGCGCTCGCGGGCGCGGCGACCGGATTCTTCACCGGGCTGCTGCTCGACCTCTTGCTCGGTCAGAGCCTCGGCCTGTCCTCGCTCGTTCTCACGCTCGTGGGCTACTGGGTGGGCAGCTACCGAGAGCTGCGCGACTCGGGGCACGGCCTGCTGCCGATCGTGGTCGGCGCCGCCGCCAGCGTGGGCTACGTGCTGGGTATCGCCGTCGTGAGCTTCATGCTGGAGACCAACTCGTCCGTGAGCCTGCTCGCGGTGCGCGCGATGTTCCTCACCATCCTGCTGAACACGCTGCTCGCGATGCCGTTCTTCATCTTCGTGCGCCGCGTGCTGAGACCGGTGCTCGTGGTGGACCCGCTCGAGCGCCGCCGCAGGCGCCGCACGGTGACCGGGGAGAGCGGGCCAATCGGCCTGCGCGGCCTAGAGATAGGCAGATAGCGGGCGTGTACCGGGACACCGACAACCGCCCGGCGATCACCCCCCAGCTGGCGCTCCGCGTCGCCATCCTGGGCGGTTTCGCCCTGGTCATGTTCGGGGTGATCTTCTTCCGCCTCTGGTACCTGCAGATCCTCTCGGGCGACAAGTACCTCGCCGATGCGAACAACAACCGGGTGCGCGAGATTCGCGTGGACGCTCCGCGCGGGAAGATCGTGGACCGCAACGGCAACGTGCTCGTGGACAACCGCCCCGGCCGCGCGATCGTGGTGCGGCCCGACAAGCTGCCGCCCGACCGCACTTCCCGCGAGACGCTGTACAAGCGCCTCGCTCCGGTCGTGGGGCTGCCCTGGCGGGACGTGCGCAGGACGGTGGCCACACAGCTCAAGGCCGTGCCGTTCTCGCGCGCGATCGTGAAGCAGGACGCCACCCAGGCGCAGTACTCCTACGTGCTCGAGCACCAGGACCAGATGCCGGGCGTGGACGTGGAGCGCATCTTCCTGCGCCGCTACCCCCACCGTTCGGTGGGCGCGCACCTGTTCGGCACCGTGGGCCAGGTCACTGCGGAGGAGCTGAAGGACAAGCAGCGCTACCGCGGCGTCGTGCAGGGCGACCGCGTGGGCCAGTCCGGGATCGAGTACTCGTACGACCGCTACCTGCGCGGCCAGGACGGCGCCGATCGCGTGCAGGTGGACTCGGCCGGCACGCTGCGCGGCACGCTCACCGAGCGCAACCCGGTGCAGGGGCACCAGCTGCGCCTCTCGCTCGACTTCAACACGCAGCGCATCGGGCAGGCCGCTCTGAATGGCCGGCGTGGCGCGTTCGTGGTGATGGACGTGAAGACGGGCGAGGTCCGCGCGCTCGGCAGCTCGCCGTCGTTCGACCCGAACATCTTCTCGAAGGTGATCAGGAAGAAGGACTACGACGCCCTCACCTCGGCAGCGAACGGCGCTCCGCTGTCGAACCGTGCGATCCAGGGCCTCTATCCGACGGGCTCCACCTTCAAGCTGATCACGTCCGTCGCGGCGCTTCAGAGCGGCACCATCACGCCCGACACGCCCCAGTACGACCCCGGCTTCTTCAAGCTCGGCGGCATCACGTTCAAGAACTCGGGCGGCGCCTCTCACGGCACGCTTGCGCTGCGCGACGCGCTCAAGGTCTCGAGCGACGTGTTCTTCTACAAGCTCGGGGCCGAGCTGAACAACGTCGGCAACGGTCACGTCCTGCAGAGCTGGGCCCACAAGCTCGGGCTCGGCCACACGACGGGAATCGACCTGCCCGCGGAACAGTCCGGCCTCGTGCCGAGTCCCGAGTGGCGTGACCGGCTGTTCAAGCAGAAGAAGATCGACCGGCCGTGGTCGGCGGGCGACAACGTGAACCTCGCCGTGGGCCAGGGCGACCTCCAGGCCGATCCGCTGCAGATGGCCACGGCGTACGCCTCGATCGCGAACGGCGGCTACATCGTGCGCCCGCATCTGGGCATGCGCATCGAGGACAGCGAGGGGCGAGCCATCCAGGAGTTCGGCACGCCGACGCGGCGCAAGACCGGGGTGCGGCCCGAGTTCCGCCAGGCCATCCTCGACGGCCTCTTCATGGCGGCGAACCAGCCGGGCGGCACCTCGGCCGACGTGTTCAAGGGCTTCCCGATCAAGGTGGCCGGCAAGACGGGTACGGCGGAGAAGGGCCTCGGGCGCCCCGACCAGTCCTGGTACATCGGGCTCGCGCCATACCCGAACCCCCGCTACGTGGTCGCCGTCACCGACGAGCAGGGCGGCTTCGGCGCCGAAACTGCCGCGCCCGACGCGAGGCGCATCCTGGCTGCGCTCTTCGGCATCAGGAGCCAGGAGAACAAGATCGTGAAGGGTGCGAGCCGCACTCGATGAACGCCGCCACCAACGTCTATAGGGTGCAGGCGGGGAGCTGATGCAGGCGGGCCTCGGCACATCCGTAAGGGACTTTCGCGAACCGGGCCCAGGCCCCGGGCTGCGCCTGCTCCGCCAGGACCCGCTGCTGCTCCTTGCGACGCTCGGGATCGTGGGCTGCTCGATCTACACGATCTGGTCGGCCACGAACACCGACATCCCGGGCGATCCCTACTACTACGTGCTGCGCCAGTCGCTGTATGCGGGCGTGGGCGTGCTCCTCATGTTCGTGGTCGCGAACTTCGACTACTCGCGAGTGCGGGAGTGGCGGATCGGCATCTACGCGACGCTGATCGCCTCGATCCTGGTCTTGTTCGCGCTCGCAGGGGCCACACGCGGCTCGAAGCGCTGGATCTCGTTCCCGTTCTTCAACTTCCAGCCCTCGGAGCTCGGCAAGCTGCTGCTCATCCTCGCGCTCGCCGGCTTCCTCGTGGACCGCACGCGGCGCATGTCCGAGCGCGACACCACGCGCCGCATCATGCTGCTCGCACTGCTGCCGGCGATACTCGTGATCGCCCAGCCTGACCTGGGATCCGGTCTGGTCTACCTCACGATCGCCACCGCGCTCCTGTTCGTGGCGGGCACCAAGTGGACGCACTTCGCCGTGCTCGGCTTCCTCGGCGCCGCCGCGGTCACGATCGTGCTCGTCGCCGCGCCCGCGGCCGGCGTGCACGTGCTCAAGGACTACCAGGTGCAACGGCTGACGGCGTTCATCAACCCGAGCCACGACCCGCGCGATCAGGGCTACCAGCTCAACCAGTCGATCACCGCGATCGGCTCCGGCGAGAAGACCGGTCGCGGTCCGGAGGGCGCCACGCAGACGAAGCTCGACTTCATCCCCGAGCACCACACGGACTTCATCTTCTCCGTGGTGGGAGAGGAGTTCGGCTTCGTGGGCTGTGCGTTCGTGCTGTCGCTCTACGCCCTGCTCATATGGAGAGCGCTGCGCATCCTCACGACCGCCAAGAACCTGTATGGCTCGCTGCTGGCGGGCGGCATCCTCGCCATGATCATGTTCCAGCTATTCGTGAACGTGGGGATGACCCTCGGGATCATGCCGATCACGGGCGTCCCGCTGCCGCTGATGAGCTACGGAGGGTCCTCCGTGCTTGTCACGCTTCTCGCCCTGGGGGTTCTGCAATCGGTGCACGTGCAGGCCCGGGAGAGCTTCGTGTCAAAAGGTCGGGGATCCCTTCTCTAGACTCTCTATCAGGAGCTTCGTCTCCAGTCCGGCTCGCAGGGAACCGGGCACATTCGCCGAAAGCGGCGAGCACAGTCTTTTGAGCTTTCAGCTCCAGCACATACAACCCGCATCCGAAGTTGCGTACAGGGCCGGCATACGGACTCGCGCCCTCCGCTCCGGTGCGGGCCTCACGCGTAAATCGCCTGCGGATCGCGCGGCGCCTCGCGGCGCCGGCGCCCGGTCGCCGCTCCACGAGCGGGACCCAGCGGGCTTGATTCTTATGAGAGGCACTTTTGAGAAAGCGAGTGATCGTCACGGTCGACCGTGGCGAAACGCGGGTCGCAATCCTGGAGGCGGAGGGTGAGCCCTCGCCACGAGGCGAAGCGACCGAGCAGGACAAGCCTGCTACGGGCAACAAGCGCGGACGCCGCGGAGGCCGTGGCCGTTCGCGAGCCAAGTCTCCCAGCCTTGCTCGAGACGAGCGGGTAGGGGAGCTCTACATCGAGCGGCGAGGCAGCCGCTCGATCGTGGGCAACATCTACAAGGGGAAGGTCGACAACGTCCTTCCCGGCCTCGAGGCCGCCTTTGTGGACATCGGCCTCGAGAAGAACGGCTTCCTCCACGTCGACGACATCGTCATGCCGGGCATCGAGGTGCAGCGACGGGGCCGCGGCGGTAAGGGCCAGCGCATCTCCGAGCTGCTGAAGCCGGGCCAGGAGATCGTCGTGCAGGTCATGAAGGACCCGCTCAAGACGAAGGGCGCCCGGCTCACGATGCAGCTGTCGATCGCGGGCCGCTACCTCGTGTACGCGCCCACGGCCGAGGGCGTCGGCGTGTCGCGCCGGCTCGACGACAAGGAGCGCGACCGCCTGCGCAAGGAGACGCGCGGCCTTGATCTGAAGGAGGGCGGCGCGATCATCCGCACTGCCGCCCGCGGGGCCAAGCGCGAGGACTTCGAGCGCGAGGTGAAGTATCTCTACAAGCTCTACGAGATCCTCCAGCGGCGTGCGGAGGAGACCGTCGCGCCGGCCATGGTGTTCCAGGAGGCCGACCTCCCGGTGCGGGTCGTGCGAGACATCTTCTCCTCGCAGTTCGAGGAGGCGCTCGTGGACGACGAGAAGGCCTACAACCGGCTCACCTCGTTCCTCACGCGCACCGCTCCCGAGCTGGTCGAGCGGGTGGAGTTCGCCCCCAAGGGCGAGGGCGAGCGGCTGTTCGAGCGGCTCGGCATCGAGGACGTCATCCACTCGACGGTCAGCCGCAGGGTGGACCTGCCGTCGGGCGGTTACCTGATGATCGACTACGCCGAGGCGATGACGGTGATCGACATCAACTCGGGCTCGTTCATCGGGCGCGGCAAGGGCGCGAAGCTCGAGGACACGATCACGAAGACGAACCTCGAGGCTGCCGAGGAGGTCGTGCGCCAGCTGCGGCTGCGCGACATCGGCGGCATCATCGTCATCGACTTCATCGACATGGCGCGGGCGCGCAACCGCGACGCGGTGTTGAAGACGCTGCGCAAGGAGCTCGACGAGGACCGCACCAAGACCTACGTGATGGAGATCTCGCCGCTCGGCCTGGTGGAGATGACCCGCCAGAACGTGACCGACGGGGTGCGCGAGATCATCACGAAGACCTGTCCGACCTGCGCCGGCGAGGGCGTCGTGCTCTCCGAGGAGACCGTTGCGATCGAGGTGGAGCGCAAGCTGCGCGAGCTGGCGCTCGAGCGTCCACAGGCCGAGGCCTTCCTCGTGCAGGTGCATCCGCGCGTGTCGCAGGTCCTGCTGAGCGGTCCGGGCACGCCGCCGCTCCTCGACCTCGAGGACGAGGTGGGCAAGCACTTCCACTTCGAGGGCTCGGAGGGCCTGCCGATCGACCACTTCGCGGTGTCCGCCGAGGGCAGCCGCGAGGAGATCGAGGAGCGCGCGTTGCCGTTCCGCGAGGGCGAAGAGGTGTTCGTCACGATCGAGGAGCCGCACATGTACAACGAGGACGACGCGGTCGCGAAGATCGACGGCTACGTGATCTCGGTGTCGAACGCGGTCAGGCATATCGGCAGGCAGGTGCTGGTCCGGATCGACAACGTGAGCCGCACGTCGGCGTCCGCCCAGATCGTTCGCCAGAACGGGGCGGCACCCGATGCGGACGCCGACGAGGAGCCCGCCCCGGACTCGCAGGAGGAGTCCGCGGAGACCGGCTCGGCCCGCAGGCGCGGACGCCGCGGCGGGCGCAGGCGGCGCGGATCGCGCGCCGGCGCGCCTCCCGAGGAAACCACGACCGCGGAGTCCTCGGACTAGCCGAGCTCGCTGACGGGGGCGGGGCGCCCGATGTGGAAGCCCTGCGCGTAGTCCACGCCGAACTCGCGCAGCTTCTCGAGGATGTCCTCGCTCTCCACGAACTCCGCGATCGTCTGCATCCCGAGGCCGTGCGCTACGTCCGCCATCGCGCGGACGAGCACCTGGTCGTCGTGGCTGTGCGCCAGGTCGCGGATGAAGTCGCCGTCGAGCTTCACGTAGTCGATCGGCAGGTACTTCAGGTAGTGGAACGACCCGAAGCCCGTGCCGAAGTCGTCGAGCGCGAAGAGGCAGCCGAGTTCGCCGAGCCGCGTCGCGAGGCTGCGCGCCTGCTCCAGGCTCGCGATCGCCGCGGTCTCGGTGATCTCGAATACGAGCCGGTTCGGGGCGATGCCCGATTCGCGCACGGCGCGTTCGATGAACTCGCGGAGCTCCGGGTCGCCGAAGGATCGGCCCGAGAGGTTCACCTCGAGCTTCAGCTCGCGCCCGCGGTCCGCGTGGGAGCGGATCAGCTCGATGGCCTTCTGCACGACCCAGCGGTCGATCTGCTCCACGAGCCCAAAGCGCTCCGCCGTGGGGAGGAAGGCGCCGGGCGGCACGATGGCGCCGTCGTCGCTGACCATGCGGACGAGCAGCTCGTACTGGGAGACCTCGCCGCTGTGCAGGTTCAGGATCGGCTGGGCCTCGAGCACGAATCCGTCGTCCTCCAGCGCGCGGCGGATGCGATCCACCCAGGTCATGCGCTCGTGCATGCGAGCGTGACCCTCGGCGGAGTAGTGCGCCGTCCGGTCGCGCCCGGCCTCCTTCGCCTCGTACATCGCCAGGTCGGCCTCGCCGAGCAATTCGCGCGCGGTCACGTCGCGGCCGCGGAAGCACGTGATGCCGACGCTCGTGGTCATTCGCAGCGGCTGTCCGCCCACGATCAGCGGCTCCTCGCGGATGCACCGGCTGAGCTTCGCGGCGACCACGTCGGCCTGCTCGAGCGAGGTCGCGGGCAGGAGCGCCGCGAACTCGTCGCCGCCTAGGCGCGCGTAGACGTCGGCATCGCGCAGGTGGCGGCCGAGCGAGCCGGCCACGCTGATGAGCACCTCGTCCCCGACGTTGTGCCCGAGGGTGTCGTTGATGTACTTGAAGTTGTCGAGGTCGAGCACGAGCAGCGCACCGCCGTCGCCGTATCGGGCATCGCGCGCGATCTCGTGCTCCACCTCGTCCTCGAAGCGCCGGCGGTTGATCAGGCCGGTGAGCGGATCGTGATCGGCGAGGAAGCGCAGCTCGTGCTCGAAGCGCCTGCGCTCCGTGATGTCGGTCGCCGTCCCGGTGATGCTGGTGACCCGCCCCTCTGGGTCTTTCAGCGGCGCGCCATTCAGGTTCAGCACCACCCGCGATCCGTCCCGGCGGATGTGGCTCACCTGCACGTTGTAGGCCGGGAATCCGGCTCGCAGGGTGTCGAAGAACGACCAGCCCGTCTCGCGGTCCTCGGGAGCCACGTATTCCGTCCACAGGTGGCCGACCACCTCGTCCGGCGCGTAGCCATGAGTCTGCAGAACCGCCTCGTTCACGAACAGCACGCGCCCGTCGGGATCGAGCTCCCAGATCAGGTCATTCGATGTCTCGACCAGCCGCCGGTAGCGATGCTCGCTCTCGCTCAGCGCCGCGCGGCTCTCATGGAGCTCGGTCACGTCCTGGGCGACGCCGAACACGTGGCCGGTTCGCGGATCGCTTCGCGCAGTCCATTGCAGCCAGCGGTAGGAACCGTCCTTCGCGCGATACCGCGCCTCGAACATGCGAGCGCAGCCACTCTCGGCGCGCAGAACGCGACTTTGCTCCGCCGCCATCGCGTGGTCCTCGGGGTGCACGAGATCGAGGCAGACGAGGCCCTTGAGCTCCTCCGGCTCGTAGCCGAGCAGCTCCCTGACGGCCGGGTTGACCATGAGGAAGACGCCGTTCTCGTCGGTGACCGTGAACAGGTTCGCGGAGAGCTCGAAGAAGCGCTCCAGCTCCTGGCGGTGGCGGGCTCCTGTCAGAGCTTCCTGAGTCACGCGTGCCTCCCTCGCCTCGCGTACCCCAGGCCGACAGGCAACAGTCATGGGAACCCGTGAAGCCGCCCGGCGGTCGCTACACTCCTACACCGGCGCCCACCGAAGGGCGCCCTTTTCCTGCCATGTACGCGATAGTCAAAGTAGGCGGCAAGCAGTACCGCGTCGAGAAGGGCGACAGCCTTCTCGTAGACCGCATGCGCGAGGACGAGGGGTCCAAGGTCACCCTCGAGCCGCTGCTGTTCGCCGACGGCGACAAGTCCGTGTTCGAGGGCGCCGACCTCCAGAAGGTGAAGGTCGAGGCCGTCGTGGCAGGCCACCAGCGCGGCAAGAAGGTGCGGGTCGTGAAGTTCAAGCCGAAGCGCGGCTACAAGCTCACCAAGGGCCACCGCTCGGAGCTCACCCGCCTCGAGGTGAGCGACATCAAGATGCTGTCCCGCAAGCCGGCCGCGAAGAAGTCGGAGGACGCAGATGGCTCATAAGAAAGGCCTCGGCTCGAGCCGCAACGGCCGCGACTCGCAGGCACAGCGCCTTGGCGTGAAGATCTTCGCGGGTCAGGTCGTGAACGGCGGCGAGATCATCGTGCGCCAGCGTGGCACCCGGTTCAAGCCGGGCGACGGCGCCGGGCTCGGCAAGGACGACACGATCTACGCCCGCCGCGCGGGCACCGTGGAGTTCCACACCGGCCGCCGCGGCCGCGTCGTCTCGGTCGCGCCGAACGGCGACTAGCGCACCGTCCCGATGACCTACTCGCTGGTCGCGCGCGACGCGGAGACCGGCGAACTCGGCGTCGCAGTCCAGTCCCACTACTTCTCGGTGGGCTCCGTCGTCCCGTGGGCGGAGCCTGGTGTGGGCGCCGTGGCCACGCAGTCGATCGTCGAGGTGTCCTACGGGCCGCGCGGCCTCGAGCTGATGGCCGCTGGGCGCAAGCCGTTCGAGGCCCTGCACGAGCTCACCTCCCAGGATCAGGAGGCCGACGTACGCCAAGTGGGCATGGCGAATGCCGCCGGCGAGGTGGCGGTGCACACCGGCCCACGCTGCATCCGCGAGGCTGGGCACGCGACGGGCGAGGGAGTCTCATGCCAGGCGAACATGATGCGGCGGGACACGGTTTGGGGCGCGATGCTCGCCGCGTACGAGCGCACGCCGGGAGACTTGGCCGCGCGCATGATGGCCGCTCTCGACGCCGCCGAGGCGGAGGGCGGTGACATCCGCGGCCGGCAGTCGGCGGCGGTGCTGGTGGTGTCGCCGGACCGGCGGCTCGACCTGCGAGTGGAGGATCACACCGACCCGCTCGGCGAGCTGCGGCGGCTGCTCGCTCTACGACACGCATACGACCATGCGGACCGCGGCGACGATCTCGCGGCGCTTGGCGATGTCGAGGGGGCAATGCGGGAATATTCGCGCGCGCTCGAGCTCGCGCCCGGCAACGTGGAGGTGGCCTTCTGGACCGGAGTCAGCCTGGCCGCGGCCGGGCGGATGGACGAGGCGCGGCCATACCTCGATCAGGCGTTCCAGGCAGGCGACGGCTGGGCAGAGTTGCTGCGGCGGCTGCCAGCCTCCGGGCTGTTCCCGGAGGATCCCGAGCTCCTGCACCGGGCCCTGGGGCATCCCGGTCCCTGACGTCGCAACCATGCTCTACGACCGCGCAAAGATCTTCGTGCAGGCCGGCGGTGGCGGCGCCGGCTCGGTGTCCTTCCGCCGTGAGGCGCACGTGCCGCGCGGCGGGCCGGACGGAGGCGACGGCGGCCGCGGCGCCGACGTGGTGCTCGTCGTGGATCCTTCGCGCCGCGACCTCCAGTCGTTCAAGCGCAAGGCTCATTACAAGGCGCGGCGCGGCGGGCATGGGGAGGGCTCGAACCGGCACGGCGCAAGCCCCGAGGCGCTCGAGGTGCACGTGCCGCCGGGGACGGTCGTCGAGGACGCTGACGGCACCATGCGCTTCGACCTCGTGGAGCCGGGGCAGCGCGTGGTCGTGGCGAGCGGCGGCGCGGGCGGGCGCGGCAACAAGCGCTTCGCGCACTCCACGCGCCAGGCGCCACGTTTCGCCGAGCGCGGGCTGCCGGGGGAGGAGCGCTGGCTCGAGCTGCGACTCAAGCTGCTCGCGGACGCCGGACTCGTGGGACTGCCGAATGCGGGCAAGTCGTCGCTGCTCGCGCGCATGACGCGGGCGCATCCGAAGGTGGCGGACTACCCGTTCACCACCCTCGAGCCCGTCCTCGGCACGCTCGAGGGCGAGGACAGGCAGATCGTCGTGGCCGACATTCCCGGGCTGATCGAGGGAGCGGGGGAAGGCGCCGGCCTCGGCCACGAGTTCCTGGCACACGTGGAGCGCACGCGCCTGCTCGTGCACGTGCTGGACCTGGCGCCGCTCGACGGCTCGGACCCGGTGGATAACTTCGAGACCGTCGAGGCGGAGCTCGAGACCTACGGCGCCGGACTCGCCGGCCTGCCGCGCATCCTCGCGCTATCGAAGGCCGATCTCGTGCCGCCGGAGCAGGCCGAGCGTGCTGCGGACGAGTGGCGCGAGCGGCTCGGCGACCGCGTGATCGAGGTGATCGTCACATCGGCTGCCACCGGCCAGGGCGTGGACGAGCTCGCGGCCTCGCTGCTCCGAAACGTGCCGGAGCATGCGGCGGCGCCTGCCGAGGTGGAGGTAGAGCTGGCCGAGCACCGGGTCTACCGGCCGGGCGACGACGAGGGCTTCAAGGTCGAGCGCACGCCCGAGGGGGCCTTCCGGGTGGCCGGGCCGCGCGTGGACCGGCTGATCGCGCGCCACGATCTCGACAACGAGGAGGCGATGCGCTACGTGGAGGAGCGGCTCCGAGCCATTGGCGTGATTCGCGCCCTCGAGGCGGCGGGCTTCGAGCCCGGCGACGACGTGGAGCTCGGTGGGATCGTGTTCGAGCTCGACCCGGGCGCGCGGTTCAGGTAGCAGGGGCGCGGATGCGCCAGTACACCGTGGTGGTGTAGGCGATCCGCACGCGCTCCGGGTCGCGGGCGTGGCGGGCGACGGCGTCGCGCACCTCGTGCGCCACGCGCTCCTGCTCGGCTTCGGGAGCCGACGCGATGTAGCTCACCGACAGCATGCGCCCGACCACTCCTTCGGAGTCGAGGAACTGCTCGTTGGGGAAGCGCTCCTCGTGGACCGGCCCGAAGCCCGGCTCGGACTCGAACGGGCCCAAGCCAACGCCGGCACGGTGTCCGGGGGTCTCCGGTGAGGCGTTGCGGGACCTCATGGCTTGAAGCTCCGCGACCAGCGCGTCGGAGTCGTCCCAGTCGTTCCAGATGAGCATGAGCGCACCGCCGGGGCGGATCACCCGGCCCGCCTCGGCTAGCGCCCGTGCCTGGTCGAACCAGTGCCAGGCCTGCGCCACGACGATCCCGTCCACGCT
>JBJMLG010000033.1:0-4098 GCA_045805385.1 Thermoleophilaceae bacterium | reverse complement strand
GGCATCCAGTCCGACCCGGGGTCGGAGGAGGACCCGAACCTCCTCAGCTATCGCAGCGGCTTCTGGGGCATGGCGCGTCTCGTGCCGCGAGAGGGCAACGCGCCCTACGAGCTGAATCTGCACGCCGAGCTCGAGGGCGGCGGCCGTGTCACAGCCGACCTCGGCACGATCGGCGTGGGCGAGCTCGAGGCGCCGGTCGTGGTGGACGAGCCGGAGCCGGGCACAGGCCCGCTCGTCGCCATCTGCATGGCGACCTACGAGCCGCCGCTCGACCTGTTCCGGCGCCAGATGGAGTCGATTCGCGCGCAGACGCACCGCAACTGGGTCTGCGTGATCAGCGACGACTGCTCGAGCGCCGAGGCTTTCGCCGCGCTGAAGGAGGTGGTGGGCGACGACCCGCGCTTCGTGGTCTCCCGCTCCGCGCGGCGGCTCGGTTTCTACGGCAACTTCGAGCGCGCGCTTGCCCTCGCCCCGGAGCGTGCTCGCTACGTGGCCATGGCCGACCAAGACGATCGCTGGCTGCCCGAGAAGCTCGCGACGCTGGTGGCTGGGATCGGCGACTCGCAGCTCGTCTACAGCGACGCGCGCGTGGTGCGCGCGGACGGCGAGGTCGTGTCAGACACCTACTGGAGCCGCCGCCGCAACAACCACTCCGACCTGCTCTCGCTGCTCGTTGCCAACGCGGTGACCGGCGCGGCGTCGCTCTTCCGGCGCGACCTGCTCGATTACGCGCTGCCGTTCCCACCCGGGCAGTTCGCACATTTCCACGACCACTGGATTGGGCTCACGGCGCGGGCACTCGGCGACATCGCGTTCTGCGATCGACCGCTCTACGACTACGTGCAGCACGGCGACGCCTCGCTCGGGCACGCCGCGGCCAACCGCATGCCGGCCCTGCGCGAGCGGCTCGGCTCGCTGCGCCGCGACCCGCGTGAGCGCGTGCGCATGTGGCGCATGCACTACTTCGTGGACGTGTGCCGCCTCATGCAATTCGCAACCGTGCTGCAGATGCGCTGCGGCGAGCGCATGGCTCCCGAGAAGCGGCGCGTGCTCGAGCGCTTCCTGCGCACCGACCACTCGCTCCTCGCGCTAGCGAGGCTGTGGGCGCGCGGTGCACGCGAGCTCGTCGGCCGTCCCGAGACGCTCGGCGCCGAATGGATGCTGTCGCACGCCTTCGCCTGGCGACGAGCCTTGTCGGCCACCACGCGCGAGCGCCCTCAGCGCGGGCTGCGCCTCGACGCGGTGCCGCCGCCGACCCTTGCCCCGCGGCCGGGCCGCCGCGTGCCGGCGGGCCCCGCCCCGCGCGCCGTCGCCGAGAAGATCGCGCCGCTCGAGCTGGCGGTGCGCGACGACGCCCCGCGGCGCGTGAACCTGCTGATCCCGACGATCGACCTGGAGCACTTCTTCGGCGGCTACATCGCCAAGTTCAACCTCGCCCGGCGGCTCGCCGAGCAGGGTGTGCGAGTGCGGATCGTGACCGTGGATCCAGTCGCGCCCCTGCCGCGATCGTGGAAACGGCAGCTCGAGGCGTACAGCGGGCTCGGGGGCATGTTCGAGCGCGTGGAGGTGGCGTTCGGACGCGAAGCACAGGGGCTCGAGGTGAACCGCGGCGATCGCTTCGTCGCGACCACCTGGTGGAGCGCCCACATCGCCGCGAGCGCGGCGCGCGCGCTCGGCGACTCGCGCTTCCTCTACCTGATTCAGGAGTACGAGCCCTTCACCTTCCCGATGGGCACCTACGCCGCGCTTGCGAGGCAGTCGTACGACTTCCCGCATTTCGGCCTCTTCTCCACCGAGTTGCTGCGCGAGTACTTCCGCCTGCACGGGGTCGGCGTCTACGCCGACGGCACCTCAGTCGGCGATCGTCAGTCGGCGTCGTTCCAGAACGCGATCACGGCGATCCCCGCACCCGCCGCCGCGCAGCTCGCCGCAAGGGAGACACGGCGGCTGCTCTTCTACGCGCGCCCCGAGCCCCACGCGGCGCGCAACATGTTCGAGATGGGGGTGCTCGCGCTCACGCGCGCGGTGGAGCTCGGGGCCTTCCGCGGCGGCTGGGAGCTACACGGGATCGGCACGCTCGACTCCGGGCGGCGGATGGACCTCACCGACGGCGTCGCGCTCGAGCTGCTTCCGCGATCGGAGCAGGGCGTGTACGCGCGCGTCCTCGGCGAGCACGACGTCGGCCTCTCGCTCATGTACACGCCCCACCCCAGCCTCGTGCCGATCGAGATGGCGTCGGCGGGCATGGTCACGGTGACCAACAGCTTCGAGAACAAGACGCCCGAGGCGATGGCCGCGATTTCTCCGAACCTGATCAGCGCCGAGCCAACGGTCGATGCCATCGCCACGGCGCTGGCCGAGGCGGCGGCCGGCACCGCCGACTTCGAGCGCCGTGCGCACGGCAGCGCGGTGCAGTGGAGCCGCGACTGGAACGAGTCGTTCGGCGACGAGCTGATGGGCCGGCTTACCTCGTTCCTCGAGTGACAGCGACCGACTCCAGATCTGCTGTGGAGAGCGGCGCGCCCTCGCCCGCGGTCGCCCCTCCGCCTGGAAGCCCTCGCTTCGCGCTGTTCGACTCGCTGCGCGGGATTGCCGTGCTCCTGATCGTGGGGTACCACGTCTCGGCGGTCACCGGCTTCATCAATCACGGCCGCGTGGGCGACGCGATCATCGTGCTCGGCAACGAGGCGCTCGTCCTGTTCTTCGTGATCTCCGGCTTCCTGCTCTACAGGCCGTACGTCTCGGCTCGGGCGAAGGGGCGCCCGCAACCCTCCACGCGCCGCTACGCGCGCCGGCGGGTGCTGCGGATCGTGCCCGCGTACTGGGTCGCACTCACCGTTCTCGCGATCTTCCCAGGCATCGTGGGCGTCTTCAGTGGCGACTGGTGGCGCTACTACGGCTTCATGCAGGTCTACTCCCACCGCACGCTGCCGACAGGGATCCCGCCCGCATGGAGCCTGTCGGTGGAGGTGGCCTTCTACGTGCTCCTGCCGCTCTGGGCGATGGCGATCCGGCGCGTGCGGATCGGCTCCGGAGAGAACGCGTGGCTGCGCGGCGAGCTGGGAGCGCTCGCGCTCCTGGCGTGCCTCGGAGTAGCCATCCAGGTCCTCGCGGCGCGGAAGCTGATCAGCGACCTCATCGCGCAGAGCCTGCTCGGAGCCTGCGTTTGGCTCGCGCTCGGCATGTGCCTCGCCGTCGCGAGCGTTGCGGTGGAACGAGGGCGCGGCCGATCGCGGCTGGTTCGCGCCGTGACCGAGCACCCGAGCCTGTGCTGGCTCGGCGCGGCGGCGTCGCTCGTGGGGCTCGTCGCGCTGCTCCACCCGGGCGGATTGTTCGGGCTGATCCTCGCCACGCGCACCAAGCAGGAGTACGCCACCACGCTCGGCTCGATCGCGCTCACGGCGGCGCTCGCCACGCTCCTCATACTGCCCGCTGTCTTTGGCGAGGGGGCGGGCGGGCTGCCGCGGCGGCTGCTCGCATGGGCGCCGATCGCGTGGATCGGCCTCGTCTCATACGGCATCTACCTGTGGCACTTTCCCGTCGCGCACGTGCTCGGGCTGACCGCCGACCCGTTCCACTTCTCGGCTACCGGCCTCGGGCTCGGCGGGAAGATCCATCACGCCACCACGCCGATCCTGTTCGTGCTCACACTCGCCCTCACCGCCGCGATCGCGGCGGTGAGCTACTACGTGGTGGAGTTGCCGTTCTTGAGGCGCAAGGAGCGATGAGAGCACGTCCGCTGGTCGTCGCCGGGAGCGCGGCGCTGCTGTTCGCAGGTCCGGTCGCGCTCGCCTTCTACTCGGGCGGCTTCTTCACCGAGCCGCGCCTGGTGGCTGCGATCGTGGCGTGGGCGCTGGTGCTGCTGCTGGCGATCGCCGGTCCCGCGCCGCTGCCGCGCGGGCTTCCCGGCTGGCTGGCCGTCTCCGGGCTCGCGCTTCTGACCGTGTGGTCCGCGATCTCGATCAGCTGGGCGCCGCTCCGCGGCCCCGCACTCGAGAACGTGGAGCGGTTGCTGCTCTACCTGGGGGCGCTGCTCCTGGCCATCGGGGTCCTGCGCGACGGCCGCGCGCTCCGCGCGGTGGAGCCGGCGGTGGCCGC
>JBJMLG010000032.1:0-3928 GCA_045805385.1 Thermoleophilaceae bacterium | reverse complement strand
CTCGGCCGCGATGGCCAGTTCCGAGAACGCCGCAGCTAGCCGAACCGCTCCTCTAACCACTCGACGGCGAAAGCGGTGAGCTTGGCCGCGGGGAAGAGGTGGCTCTCCGCCTGCCCGACCATGCCACGCACGCCGATGCCGGCCGCGAGCGCGGCTCGGCCGATCACCGCGAGCTCGTCGTCGCCTAGCTCGAGCGCCTCATACGGAAGCGCAGCGCCAGAGGTGTCGAAGTCGTTGTACGTGCGAACGGTCACACCACCGCCTTCGGCGACCGGGATCGTGTACTTCACGCGGCGCTTGTCCGGCACTCGCGCGATCGCCTCTGCATGGTGCAGCAGGGTGATCGTCTCGAGAGGCGCGCCGAGCATCAGCACCCGGCCGTTCGCCTCGACGAGCTTCGCGAACGGGCTCCCTTCGCCGTAGGCCTCGTCCTGCGGATGATCGGCGGTGAGCCACTTCGCGCGGGCCCCGACAGCCACCACGCTCGCCTCGGGGTGGTTGCTGCGCTCCGCGCCCGGCCAGGTGCGGACGCGCTCGGGGATTCGGCCGTTGTCGCGGGTCGCCTCGGCTGTCGCCACGTCGAATACGGGCGGCTCCGCGAGGTAGGCGTCACGGTGCTCCTGGGGCCAGTCCCCGGCGTGGTACACGTGCTCCTGCCACGACGCGTAAGCGGCGAGCGTGCCCTCCGGGCCGAGCGCCTCGAGCAGCGCCCGCACCACCGTCTCGCTGCCGCCGATGACCCATCCGATCGCGCTCATGCGGGTGTGCACCATCACGGTGCCGCCGTGCTCCACGCCCAGCCGCCGCAGGTCCGCCACGAGGCGCGGCCGGGCCACTGCGCGCGGCTGTTCAGGGCGGTCAGGCATCGGCGTCACGGCAGTTCATCAACTCCCGCGAACGGATGTCGATCGAAGCGCTGCTCATTCGTCGGAGGAGAAAGGCCGGGAAACGGCCGGCCATCCCCCAAGAGGAGACCTCATGTTCAAGGACACCAACGAGACGGCTCCACACAAAGGCTGGACGCTCGTGCTGGCATCGCTCGGCGTGTTCATGACCGCGCTAGACACGCTGGTCGTGACAACCGCGCTGCCCGTGCTGCGTGTGGACCTCGGCGCGAGCCTGTCCGACCTCGAATGGACCGTGAACGCCTACAACCTGGCGTTCGCATGCCTACTGCTCACCGGCGCCGCGCTCGGTGACCGCTTCGGGCGCAGACGCATGTTCTGCATCGGGCTCGGAGTTTTCACCGCCGGCTCCGCCGCGGCAGCGCTCTCGCCGAGCGCCGGCGCGCTGATCGCCGCACGCGTGATCCAGGGCGGCGGCGCCGCGATCGTGATGCCGCTGACGCTCACACTGATCAGCCAGGCGTTTCCCGTCGAGAAACGCGGAGCCGCCATCGGCCTCTGGGGCGGCATCACGGGTCTCGCCGTGGCGGCGGGCCCGGTCGTCGGCGGCGCAGTCGTGAGCGGCATCGACTGGCACTGGATCTTCTGGCTGAACGTGCCGATCGGGCTCGCGCTGATCCCGCTGGCCGCAACTCGGCTCACCGAGAGCTTCGGGCCGCGCCCGCAACTCGATATCCCCGGTGTGGCGCTGGCCGCAGTCGGCTCCTTCGGGATCGCCTGGGGTCTCGTTCGCGCGAATCAGGCTGGGTGGGGGAGCGCCGAAGTGGTCTCCGCCATGCTCGCCGGCCTGGCGGTGATCGGCCTCTTCGTCGCATGGGAGCGGCGTACCGCCAACCCGATGCTTCCCGTGTCGCTCTACCGCGAGCGGGGCTTCTCGACCGCGAACGTGGTGAGCTTCTGCATGTACGGCGGCCTGTTCGGCGTGTTGTTCCTGATGTCGCAGTTCCTGCAGACCGCGCTCGGCTACTCGCCGCTCGGCGCGGGTGTGCGGCTGCTGCCGTGGACGCTCACGCCGATGCTGGTGGCACCCGTCGCCGGCGCGCTCGCCGACCGCTACGGGAACCGGCCGTTCATGGTGCTCGGGCTCGTGCTGCAGGCGATCGGTTACGCCTGGATCGCGATGATCGCCAAGGCCGGGATGGGCTATCTCGAGCTGGGCGTCGCGTTCACGGTGGCGGGAGTCGGCACGTCGCTCTGCTTCCCGACTGTCGCGAACGCGGTGATGAGCTCCGTGCCGGAGCAGGAGGCGGGCGTCGCCTCGGGCGCCAACAGCGCGATGCGGGAGCTCGGCGGCGTGTTCGGAGTAGCCGTGCTCGCGGCCGCATTCGCGCACCGCGGCGTGTACAGCTCGCCGCAGGTGTTCGCGGACGGCTTCTCGAGCGCGCTGTGGCTGGGCGCCGGCCTCACGGCGGTCGGTATCGGAGCGGCGCTGCTCGCGCCCGGGCGCGGAGGCTCCGGAAGCAAAGCGGCCCCGCCGCACCGCGCGGTGCCGCGCCCGGCCCCGGCTCGGGGGTACTAGGCCACCTCCGCCAGCCGGCGCTGCAGGAACACGCGCTCGCGCTCGTTGGCGGCGAGCTCCAGGGCGAGGCGGTATTCGGCCGCCGCCTCGCCCGGCCGGTTGGCGCGGCGGAGCAGATCCGCTCGCGCCGCGTGCAGCATGTAGTGGCGCTCGAGGCCCTGCACCTCGTCGAGGAGCAGAAGGCCGTGCTCCGGCCCGCTCGCCATGGCCACGGCCACCGCGCGGTTCATCGCTGCGGCAGGCGTGGGCGCAATCTGCATCAGCCGCTCGTAGAGCCGGGTGATGCGAGGCCAGTCGGTCTCCTCCGGGCTGCGGGCCTCGGCGTGCACGGCGGCGATCGCCGCCTGGAGCTGATAGGGCCCGAGGCGGTTCTGCTCGAGCGCTCGCCCGAGCAGCCGGGTGCCCTCGTCGATCGACGCCGAGTCCCAGCGCGCCCTGTCCTGGTCCTCCATCAGCACGAGTTCGCCGTCCTCGCTCACACGCGTGTCGCGGCGGGAGTCGTGCAGCAGCATCAGTGCCACGAGCCCGAGCACCTCGGGCTCGTCTGGCATCAGCGCGGCCAGGAGTTTGCCGAGCCGGATCGCTTCGCCCGACAGCTGTGGCCGGATCAGCTCGCTGCCCGCCGTGGCCGCGTATCCCTCCCGGAAGATGAGGTAGATCACCGCCAGCACGCCGTTGAGGCGCTCCGGCAACTCGGCGTCCGCGGGCACCTTGAAGGCGATCCCCGCGTCGCGGATCTTGCGCTTCGCGCGCACCAGCCGCTGCGCCATCGCGGTCTCCGGCACGAGAAACGCCCGCGCTATCTCCTCGGCCGTGAGCCCGCCGACCGCCTGGAGCGTGAGCGCCACGCGGGTCTCGATGGCGAGCGCGGGATGTGTGCACGTGAAGAGCAGGCTCAGCCGCTCGTCGCCCACGTTCGCAAGGCTGTCGAGTTCGATGTCCATCGGCGTCACCGGCTCATCTCGAGCGCTGATCTCCGCGTACTTGGAGCTCGCGGTGCGGTCGCGGCGGATGCGGTCGATAGCGCGGTTGCGCCCCGCCGCGATGAGCCACTGCGCGGGGTGGTCGGGCACGCCCGACTGCGGCCAGCGCCGCAGAGCGTCGGCGCAGGCTTCTTGCACAGCGTCCTCGGCGAGCTCGAAGTCTCCGAGCAGGCCGATGAGCGCGGCGAGAACCCGAGCGCGCTCGTCGCGGATGACCCGCTCGAGAGCTTCGCCCGACGTCACCCCCCGGCAGCCTCCACTTGCTCCGCCCTGTGCGAGGGCCCGCCCTCGAGCAGGGGCCGGACCTCGACCTTGCCGTAGCGGGCGACAGGGCAGAGCCGAGCCAGCTCGAGCGCCTCGTCGAGATCGTCGCAGTCGAGCATGAAGAAGCCGCCGAGCCACTCGGTGGTCTCCGCGAAGGGGCCGTCGGTGGTTAGCAGCTCCCCGTCCTCCGTGTGGACGGTTGTCGCAGTGTCCGGCGGCTGCAGCGGATCGGACGCGATCAGCACGCCGCGCCTCTT
>JBJMLG010000031.1:0-12355 GCA_045805385.1 Thermoleophilaceae bacterium | reverse complement strand
GGCGGCGGGGCTGCACGCTGTGGCTGCGCGATCCCTGCCGGGATCTGGTCACGCTGATCGAGCTGGTGGGCCTCGGTGGCGTGATCGCCGCCGCGCCGGCGCTACTCCTCGATGACTGTCGGAAGCCCGAAGGCCGGGAAGAGCTCTGTGTAGAGGAAGTTCTGGACGGCGGCGATCCGCCCGTCTGAGACTTCGAGCACGGCGAGGTTGAACGGCCTCCATACGCCGGGTTCGGCGGTCTTGTAGATGCCGACGGCCGGGGAGCCGTTCGCCCACGTGGTGAGCAAACGCGAGCCGCGGCAGCCGATGCCCGGCCCGAGCATCCAGCGGCTGACCTGATCCGGGCCCTGCAGCCAGAGCTCGTAGGGCGGCATCGAGAAGGTGGCGTCCTCGTGGAGCAGGGTGACGAGCTCGCTCACGTCGTAGCGCTCGAAGGCGTCCACGTACTTCGCGAGGAGCTCCTTCTGCTCGCTGTCCACCGCCACCGGGCCGGACGCCTCCGGGGCCACCGTGTCGATCGTCGCGCGGGCGCGCTGGAGCGCGCTGTTCACCGACGCGACGCTCGTGTCGAGCAGCTCCGCGACCTCCGTGGCCTGCCAGCGCAGCACCTCTCGCAGGATCAGGACGGCGCGCTGCTTCGGCGGCAGATGCTGCAGCGCGGCCACGAACGCGAGGCGGATGGTCTCACGCGCCGAAGCCACCTCGGCCGGGTCGCTGCCCGTCGGCATCACGCGCGCGTCGGCGACCGGGAGCACCCAGTTCTGCTCGGGCAGCTCCGGGCCCAGCGCGTTGTCGGCGGTCGAAGGCGAGCCGAGGTCCATCGGACGCGCGCGCCGCTGCGAGGACTGCATCATGTCGAGGCATACGTTCGTCGCGATGCGGTAGAGCCACGAGCGCATCGCGGCACGCTCCTCGAGGCGGTCGATGGCGCGCCAGGCGCGCACGAGCGTCTCCTGCACGGCGTCCTCGGCTTCGAATCCGGAGCCCAGCATGCGGTAGCAGTAGGCGGTGAGCTCCTTGCGGTGAGACTCGAGCTGCTGCTCGAGTTCGGGGGTGAGCGTGGTCGCCATGCGCGACATCCTAGGCGCTACATCCCGAAGGGGGAGCGCTCCAGCCGCGGGACCGATTAGTTTGGTCGGTCCCGCTCGTCTGACGCCAAGACCCCAGGACGAGGAGAAAGGAAGATGACCGCCGAGACCGCCCAAACCCACCCCGCCCCAGAGGACAGCCGCTCGCGCTGGATCGCGCTGTACGTGCTCTGCGCCGGAGTGCTGATGATCGTGCTCGACGTCACGGTCGTGAACGTCGCGCTGCCGTCGATCCAGAGCGATCTCGGCTTCTCGCAATCGAGCCTCGCGTGGGTGGTCAACGCCTACCTGATCGCGTTCGGCGGCTTGCTGCTGCTTGCAGGCCGGCTGGGCGACCTGATCTCGCGCCGCGACGTGTTGCTCGTCGGGCTCGCGATTTTCACGCTCGCATCGTTTGCCTGCGGGCTGGCCCAGAGCGAGACGATGCTGGTGGCGGCACGCTTCGTGCAGGGCATCGGCGGGGCGATGGCCTCCGCCGTGACCCTCGGGATGATCGTGACGATGTTCCCCGAGCCCGGGGACCAGGCCAAGGCGATCGGGGTCTACGGCTTCGTCGCTTCAGGCGGCGGCACGGTGGGACTGCTCGCCGGCGGGGCGATCACGCAGGCGATCAGCTGGCACTGGATCTTCTTCATCAACATCCCGATCGGGATCGCGACGGCGCTCATGGTCGTGCGCCTCGTCGCACGCGACCGCGGTATCGGCTTGGGGCGTGGCGCGGACGTGCTGGGCGCCGTCCTCATCACGAGCGCGCTGATGCTGCTCGTCTACACGATCGTGAAGCCCGCGGCCGAGGATGGCTGGGGCGCGAGCCGCACACTTGTACTAGCTGCCGTGTCGCTCGCGCTCATCGCGGCGTTCATCGCACGCGAGGCGACTGCGCGCAACCCGCTCATGCCGCTGCGGATCTTCAAGTCGCGCAACGTGGCGGGCGCGAACCTGATCCAGGCGGTGTCCGTCGCCGGCATGTTCGCGATGTTCTTCATGGGCGCTCTGTACTTCCAGCGCGTGCTCGGCTACGACGCCCTGGAGACGGGCCTCGCGTTCCTGCCCTCGACGCTGGTGATGGGCACGCTGTCGGTGCGCTATTCCGAGCGCTTCGTGATGCGCTTCGGCGCGCGTGCCACGCTGATCCCGGGCCTCGGGCTGATCATGGCCGGGCTGCTGCTCTTCACGCTCTCGCCCGTGCACGGCAGCTACTTCCTCCATGGCCTGCCCGTCGTGGTGCTGATCGGCGCCGGTGCGGGCGTTGCCTTCCCGGCGCTCATGACGCTCGCCATGTCTGGCGCCACGCCGAGCGACGCCGGACTCGCGTCCGGGCTCATCAACACGACCGCGCAGGTGGGCGGCGCGCTGGGCCTCGCGGTGCTCGCCACGATCGCGAGCACGAAGACGGGCTCGCTGCGCGACGCCGGCGAGTCGGCGGCCGCGGCGCTGAACGGAGGCTTCCACCTGGCGTACCTGATCGGCGCGCTGCTGGTGGGCGTGGGCATCATCCTTGCGGTGACCGTGCTGCAGCCGGTGCGCCAGCCCGCCGAGGCGCAGCTCTTGCACGCCGAGCCCGAGCGCTCGGAGGCGGCATAGCCCGGCCGTCACGCACCTCGGATACCTTGTCGTGAAGTGAGTCGGCAGGAGGCGCGAATCGAGGCGACCGAGGCGGGAAAGGTCCCGGCCGACGACGGCTGGTTCATCCTCAACCTCTCCGAGATCGCCTGGTCCACCGTGCCGGGCGGAGGCACCTGGTGCGAATTCGAGTCGCCCAATGCGCGCTCGCCCGACCTCGGCATCGGGGTGCACGTGCTCGACCCCGGCGAGGCGAACGGCATGTACCACGGCGAGAGCAACCAGGAGGGCTTCCTCGTCCTCGCCGGAGAGTGTCTGCTGATCGTCGAGGGTCAGGAGCGCCTGATGAAGCAGTGGGACTACTTCCACTGCCCGCCCTTCACGCAGCACATCACGATCGGTGCAGGCGATGGACCCTGCGCGATCCTCATGGTGGGCGTCCGCTCGCCCGACGATCAGATCAACTATCCCGCCGAGCCGGCCGCCGCGAAGTACGGCGCCGCGGTGCGGAAGGCGACCCACTCGCCTAAGGAGGCCTACGAGGGCCGCCCGCCTTTCGGGCCCGCGCGCTCGCCGTTCCCCTGGGCTTAGCTGCAGCCGCCGCGGCGCGCGTGTAATGGATCGCCAGGCCCGGCGCCACATTCACCCGCGGGAAACCGGTCATCCCTCCAGGTGGAGGACGTCCACGCTGTCGTAGCCCTTGACCGGAGGGGCTGCCTCGCCCTCTCCACGGACGCCCTTGTACGCGCCGGTGCCGCCGACGATCGCGCCGCGCGCGCCGGGCGCCAGCTCGACGGCCGCCGCGGTCATTACGTCGCCGTCCCGGAAGCGGTAGGTGGAGCTGCACAGAAGGGTTGCTTTGAACAGCTGCGCGGTCCGCCCAACGCCGACGCAGTCGGTGAACAGCGTCCCCACGCGGTTGCCGCTCTCGCTGAAGAGCGCCTGCTCGGTCACCACACGGTCGCCGCGGCTGAAGCGCTCATGACGCGAGCGTGGGCTGGTGTCGATCATCTTCACGCCCTGGACCCTTTCTCGGACGGTGATGTCTCTCGTTCCGGACGTCTGTGCCGTGGTGAGCGCGGGAACAGCGACCGCCGTGGCCAATGCGGCGACTGCCGCCGCTGTGATTGCGCGAACTGGTGTGAACATGCTGAGGTCTCCTTCACTCGATTGCGGTCGTGGGGCAGTCAACCGCCGGGCGCACGACGCGTCGTCACCCCCGGCGGCGAACTTGGCCTCGTCCCCCGGAGGTAGCGGGGCGGCGGCTTACCGCGCGGGAGTGAGGGGTCGGGCGGCGCCCGGCAGTCGCGCTTGGAGGCGCCAGCCGCCGTCCGCCTCCGGACCGGCTTCCAGACGGCCGCCGAGCGACTCGATTCGCTCGCGCATCCCGGTGAGCCCCAGCCCGGAGCCGGTCTGGGCGAGCACGGAGGGGACGGCGCCACCCCAATCGCGCACCTCCACTTCGAACGCGTCGCCGCTCACGGCGAGGCGAACGTGCACCTGGGCTCCCGGAGCGTGCTTCATCGCATTGGTAAGCCCCTCCTGCACCACCCGGAACGCGCTCTCCTCGACCTCGGCCGGTAGCCGTACCTCACGCGGCAGCGGCGTGACCCGGACGTCGAGCCCGCCTGCATTCGCTTGGCGAAGCAGGAGCCTCAACCGGCCACGCCCGCCGTCAGCGCCCTCGCTGTCCGTCTGCAGGATGTCCACCAGCCGCGACATCTCGGTGAGAGCCTGGCCACCCGACTGGCGGACGCTCTCGAATCGCGCTGCCGCATCCCCGTTCTGTCCGGGGGCGGCCATCCGGCCGGCGCCCGCCTGCACCACGATCACCGCCAAATGATGGGCGACGATGTCGTGCAGCTCACGGGCGATGCGCGCGCGTTCCCGGCGTACCGACAGTCGCGCGAACGCATCCTGCTCGGCTGCGAGCTCACGGTTGCGTTCGGCGAGAGTCCGCACCAGCTCGCGCCGCTGGCGGACCTCGCGGCCGATCCACCACAGTGGGAGAGTCCCGAACGCCAACTCGACATTTGGGAACTCGGAGAAACCGACACCGATCTGCATGCCCGTCAGGAACGCTCCGACGCCGAGGAGGCCGGCGCGCGACGAGGCATGTGCGCCGCATGAATAGGCCAGTACCGACGCCATGATGAGTTGTGTGTCCGGCGGAAACTTCCCCTGGAAGTCCGGGATGGCCAGGAACACGCCGGTCGCCACGGCGATCGCGGCTACGGGATGAGTCCTGCGGACGGCGACCGGTGCCCCGAGAAGGATCACGAACAGGGCGGCCAGCGGCGAGTGCGGCCTTCCGGGACTCACGAACAGCTCGACCAGGCTCACAGTGATGAGCGCGGCGGCGAGCGCTGGATCGGCCCACCGACTCCCGAGCAGCCGCGTAAGCGGAGGTCGATCAGCCATGGTTTGCCGCGAGTGGCAGTTGTACACGCAGCACCCGCCTGCCGCGGGACACGGTGTGGGCGCTGAAGCTGCCACCGTGTGCCGTGACGCGCTCGCGCGCGGCCACAAGCGCCGCCTGCGCGCCGCTCCCGGCGGTCGGGAAGCCGCGAACCTCGAGCTCCAGCGCGCTCGGCAGATACCGCACCTGGACCACGGCCGGCTCGCCGTCGGCACCCGCCACAGCGCCAAGAGCGTGCTGCACAGCCCGGTAGGCCGCGAGCTCGATGCCGCCCGGTAGCGGACGGCGTTCGCCCTCCACCTCGAGATCCACGAGCCGTCCCCCCGCACGGGCGTCCGCTAGCAGCGTCTCGATCTGGGCAAGCGTCGGGCTCGGGGAGCGCGTTCCGCGTTGATCGCTGCGCAGCAGCCCTAGCAGCCCGCGCATCTCATTGAGCGACTCCCGGCCCAGCCGCTCGATATCGGCAAACGCCTCGCGTGTGCGGCCCGTGTCGGTGCCGAGCGCTCGTTCCCCCCTCTCGGCCAGATGGATCATCTCGCGCACGCGGCTCCTCGCCGCCGCGTCGAGCTCCGACGCGAGTCGGGTTCGTTCCACCTCGACCGCAAGCTCCGCTGTCTGCTCGCGCTGCTGCTCGAGTTGCCGTGATCGTTCGGCGAGATCCTCGGCAACCCGTTCTCGGGATCTGACCAGCCGTCCTCCGCTCCAGGTCCCAATGCAGAGCGGGAAGGAGAAGACGACCATCGCCACGACACCGCCCTCGTCCGTGAGAACGACATCCGTGAGCCCGATGAAGACCATCCCGGCGAGCACCAGCGCGAGGCCACCGAGCGCACGATCCCTGTCGGTGCCCCGCCCGAGCGAGTAGAGAACCAGCATCGCGGCCGGTACGGCGACGCCGAGCCGGAACTGGTCGAATGTCGGGATGCCGCTCACGACGCAGCCGGCGGCCAGCGCGACAGCGGCAGCGAACGGGGCCCGCCGCCGGAACAGCACCGGCACGAGCAGCGTCGGGAGCAGCACGGTGTCCCAGTCCGTGCCGGCGCCCGCGCCTGTCGGGGCATCGGACTGGGTCGTAACCGACGCTCCGAGCGCCAACAGTGCAGCGCAGATGACGAGGTCGAGTGCCAGACGGCCTCGCCGCGAGCCCGTCGTCACACGCCGATCGTAACCGCCGTTGGCGTCCCTGTACACAGGCCCGGACGCTAGCCTCGCCTACCCGCCGTGCCGTCATCCCCGAGGGTGATCTCGGCCTGGCTCCGCAGGGTGATGCGCGCCTCACAGCGCGACGTTACGGTCTCCCCATGGCGGATACAGAGACGGCGGAAGCGATGTCCCGCGCAGTGGAAGAGCACTTCGTCACGATCCTGTTCACCGACCTCGTCGGCTCGGCGTCCCTGTTCTCACAGCATGGCGACGAGGCCGCTGATGCCGTGCGTCGCCAGCACTTCGCGTCGCTCCGGAGCGCCATTGCCCAGCACGGTGGCCGGGAGGTCAAATCGACGGGCGACGGTCTGATGATCGCCTTCTCGAGCGCCGTCGCTGCCGTTCGCTGCGCGGTTGAGATGCAGCGGGCCGCGACATCCGCCGCCGACAGCCTCGAACTGCGCATCGGGCTCGACGCCGGAGAGCCGTTGCGAGAGGGCGACGACGTCTACGGAACGCCGGTGATCGTGGCGAGCCGGCTCTGCGACCACGCCAGGGCGGGGGAGATTCTCGCCTCCGAGGTGGTATGCCGGGTTGCTGGACCGCGCGTCGCGGAGCTGATCGAGCCCGCCGAGGCGATCAGCTTGCGGGGCATCCCGAATCGGGTCCCGGTAGCGCTGGTGCGCTGGGATGACGAAACGGCGTCCGAGCCGTCGCAAACGCAGGGCGCGCCGCATCCACCGCAAACGACCGTCCTGATCGCCGACGACCAAGCGTTGGTGCGGGCGGGCTTCAGAGCGATTCTCGAGGCACAGCCCGGCATCACGGTCGTCGGGGAGGCGGTCGACGGACGGGACGCTGTCGATCTGGCTCGTAAGCGACAGCCCGACGTCGTGCTCATGGACATACAGATGCCCGACGTCGACGGCCTCGAGGCCACGCGCCGGATCCTCGCCGAGGCGGGCGAGCACCCGGTCGCGATTCTGATGCTCACCACCTTCGACCTCAACGAGTACGTCTACGAGGCGCTGCGGGCCGGGGCCAGCGGCTTCCTGCTCAAAGACGTCCTACCGGAAGATCTCATCGCCGCGGTACGGGTCGTGGCCGGCGGCGACGGTCTGATCGCGCCCACGATCACCAAGCGCCTGATCGAGCAGTTCGCGCGCACCGCTCCACCGAGCACGCCAGCGCCCGCCCTCGAATCGCTCACCCCGCGAGAGATGGAGGTGTTGACGCTCATCGCCCGCGGGCTGACCAACGGTGAGATCGCCGACGAGCTGGTGCTGAGCGGGGCGACCGTAAAGACCCACGTCAAGCGAATCTTGTCCAAGCTGGACCTCCGCGACCGCGTGCAGGCCGTGGTACTCGCCTACGAGGCGGGGCTCGTCAGCCCGGGCGACTCGGCGCGCCCGGCACCGTAACTGCCCGGCGCGGGCATATGCTTGGCTCGTGGCGATTCGGCTGGCCCTCGCCGAGGACAGCGGCCTCGTTCGCGAGGGCATCAGGCGACTGCTCGAGACCCAGCCCGATCTCGACGTGGTGGCCAGCTGCGACAGCCTCGACTCGCTGCTCGACGCGGTGGAGGCGCAGCACCCGGACGTGGTGCTCACCGACATCCGGATGCCGCCCGATGGGGTGGACGAGGGGATTCAGGCGGCCCAGCATCTGCGCGAGACGAGCCCGGAGGTGGGAGTGGTCGTGCTGAGCCAGTACGCGGAGCCGGGCTACGCCCTGGCACTGCTCGAGCATGGCTCCGAGCGGCGGGCGTACCTGTTGAAGGACCGCGTCGACGATCTCGACCAGCTCGTGACGACGATCCATGCCGTAGCCGCCGGCGGCTCCGTGATCGACCCGAAGGTCGTCGAGGCGTTGGTGGCCGCCAAGGCGCGCCAGGAGCGCTCCGTGCTAGCGGAGCTCACACCCCGAGAACGCGAGGTGCTCGGCGAGATGGCGCAGGGCAAGAGCAACGCGGCGATCGCGGAGTCCCTCGTGATCACCCAGCGCTCGGTCGAGAAGTACGTGCACGCGATCTTCGCCAAGTTCGGCCTCGCCTGGGAGGACAACGTGCACCGGCGGGTGAAGGCCGTGCTCGTCTTCCTGTCCGAGGAGACGGCCTAGCCGAGGCGCTCGACCGGGATCGCGCCGACCACGCGCGTCCCGGCGCCCGGTGAGGAGGCGACCGAGAGCGTGCCGCCCAGCGCGCCGAGCCGGTCGCCCATGTTCGTGATGCCGGCGCCCCGCGCACGCTCTGCTGGATCGAAGCCGGCGCCGTCGTCCGCGACCTCGAACAGCAAGCCGCGCTCGTCCTCCCACAGCCGCACCGTCGCACGCGCCGCCCGACCCGCGTGCTTGCCCGCGTTCTGGAGTGCCTCGAGGCAGCAGAAGTAGGCCGTCGCCTCCACCTCGGGGCTGTAGCGGCCGACGCCGTCGGCGTCGAGCCGCACGTGAACCGGCAGGCGGGCCAGCGCGGCGCGGAGGCCATCGGGCAGGCCGCGGGCCACGAGCAGCGGCGGATAGATGCCGTGCGCGAGGTCGCGGAAGTCCTCGAGCGCGCTGTGCGCCTCGCCCGACAGCTCCTCGAGCAGCTCACGCGCCGCGCCGGGATCGGACTGGGCGAGCTCGCGCGCGAGGCGCAGGTTCACGATCAGGCCCACGAGGTGCTGCTGCGCTCCGTCATGCAGGTCGCGCTCGATCCGTCGCCGCTCCTCATCGGCGGCGGCCACCACGCGCGCCCGCGACAGCCGGAGCTCGTCGGCCTGACGCCGCAGCTCCTCCATCGAGGCCTCCAGAGCCGAGCCGAGGCGGAGGTTGTTCAGCGCGAGACCCACCTGACGTGCGAGCACGCCGAGGAGCTCGTCGTCCTCGCGCGCGAACGGCACGCCTGGCTCGCTGCGCTCGGAGAGGATCAGTCCAAGCAGCTCCCCGGCGTGGGTGATCGGCGCCATGCGGATCAGCTCGGTGTTGCGTCCGGCAAGGAGCTGCGGCAGCCACACGTCGAGCCAGCCGCGCCCGGACACGCCGCCGGTGACGAGGGCATTCGCCTCCGATGGCGTGAGCACCAGCGTCGCGGGCCCGCTATCGGGGTCGGACGCGACCCGCTCGAGCACGCCCGCGGAGCCGGTCCAAACCTCGGCGGAGTCAAGCGCGAGGCTCTTCCGGAGCGATTCCGCGAGCTGGAGCAGGAGCTCGTCGACCGGGACGGCGCGCGTGAGGCGCGCCCCAAAGCTGCGCATCACCTCGGCGGGGGAGTCGCGCGTGTCGCCCACCATGCTTGCGGCGATCGCCTCGAGCCGCGGGCGGACGGCGTGGTAGGCGACTGCCGTGAGGGCGGCCGCCAGCAGCGACCAGGCGATGAGGCTCTGCTGGCTCGAGGTGGGCGCGCGGCCGACCACGAGCACGAGGGCTCCGTACGCGAGTGCCAGTATCGCGACGAGCCCGGAGAGGAGGACCGCCCCGGTCACGAGCCGATCGACCAGGCGGCGCGGCATCTCACTCTGCTCTCAACACCACCGCCGGGCGGGTGCGCGCGGCGGTCCAACCGGGGAGGAGCGCGACCGCTACTGCCAGCAGGATCGCCGCGGGGAACACCAGCGCGGTCAGGCCGACGGGCGTCACCACGTCGGGCACCACGCCGAGGTTCTCGGCGAAGAGGTTCCAGGCGAGCCGTCCAACGCCGAGGCCGAGCGGTATTCCGATCAGAGCGCCGATCGAGGCGATCGTGGACGCCTGCCAGGCCACGGCCGCCGCCACCTGGCCGCGGGTGAAGCCGAGGGTCTTCAGCATCGCCAGGTCGCGCCGGCGCCGCCGCACGGAGGTCACGAGGGCGTGCGCGAGCGCGGCCGCGGCCGCCCCGGCGAAAACAGCAGCGATGAAGAGCGGCATGCGCTTCACGCCGCCGAAGTCGCCCACCTCCTGCGGCGTGGCGGCGCTCGAGCCGTCGTAGATCCTCACGAGGTGCGCGTGCGCCGACGCGCCCGCCGCGCCGCGCGCCAGCTTGAACTCCCAGATGTCGCGAACCGCCTCGGGCTGGAGCGTCTTGAGCGCCGCGAACAGCACCTGAGCGCCTTCGCTCAGCTTGTTGACCTTCGACCCCGGGATCACGCCGCGACCGACGATGCGAGGTGAGATCGAGCGCGGCCCATTCCGGATCGTGACGCGGTCGCCCACGTGCAGGCCGAGTTGGCGCATCGTCTTGGTGCCCACGACCGCCTCGTCAACGCTCCGCGGGGGACGGCCTTCGAGGATCGCGTACGGCATCGCGCCCCTCAGGTCGTCGAATCCGCGGACGGCCACGTCGTGAGAGCCGATCCTGACCGGAATATACGAACCGCCCGCGGCGGCGACCACGCCGGGGTCGTGGAGCGCCCCGGTGATCATCTGATTGCCGATATCCGGGCCGGCGTTTGGCTCGAAGTCCCAGGTCTGGCCGTACAGCGCCGGAGTGTTCAGCAGATGCTGAAGGCTCGCCGCGAAGGTGAACGCGAGGACCGTGACCGCGACGGCGAGCACCGCTGCCGTGAGCGTTGCGCGGACCGGAACTCGGGACGCACGGCCGCGGCCGCCCACTACGGCCATGCGCACACCGGCCACCACGGGCGGTCCGAGGCCGGCGCGCGCAAGCGCCGGAGGAAGCGCCGCGAGCCGGTGTCGGGCACCTCCACGTACCGCTGCGTGTCCACGGGACGAGCGCCAGGTCGCGAACGCGCCGAGCACGAGCAACAACAACAGGATGGCGGCGCCGCCCACCGCAAACACCAGTGGGTCCACATGAACGCCCAGATCGGGCTCGAGCTCGCGCGCTCGCCCGAACGGAGCGAGAGGGGAGAGGGCGAGTGCCACCGCGAGGCTGAGCGCGGTGCCGGGGACCGCTATGGCCGCGCTGCGGGCCGCGCCGAGCGCCAGCAGCTGGCGCCGCGTCATGCCGAGTGCTTGCAGGGTCGCGTCGTCGCGGGACTCGACCGCGCTCTGGCGCAGGAGGGCTTGGCCAACGAGCAGCAGCCCACCCACCGCGAGCAGTCCCGCGAGACCGAGCAGCGTCTTCGCCTGGAGGTCGATCGAGCGCTGCAGCTGGGGGTGGCCGACGCTCGGAACGAAGAAGCCGTAGACGAGCTTGCCGGCGATCCTGTGGACATCGGCCTGAAACTTCGGCAGGTCCGCCTGGCCATGGCGCAGCCGCACCTGCAGCTCCTCGACCCACGAGCCGAGGTCTTTCCCCCCGTACCGTCGGTAGAAGGCCGGGGTGAGGTGCATCTGGCCGCCGTCCACGGCCACGCGCGCGTTTGCGTCGGCGCCGACGATCCTCACCTTCGCGATCGGGCCGAACGGGTCCTTGGTCGGATCAGCGGTGAGGTGGAGCGTGATCTTCGCGTTCCAGAGCGAGTCATGCGTGATCAGGCCGAGCGTCAGCGTGTCGCCCACGTGCAACCCGAGCGTGCGCAGCACGTGGGAGTCGGCGAGCGCCTCGCCGGCCTTCGACGGATCCGGGAGCCGCCCATCGATCAGCTTGGCGCGGTCGATCGTGTCCGCGGGGTGACCGTCCGAGGGAACCACATACGACACGCCATCGGCGCCGAGCGGAAGGATGGGCTTGCCCGAGCTGCTGCGGGCGAGCGCCGCCAGCTGAGCATTCCTCTCCGACTCGACGACCTCCGGCAGCCGCGCGATGCGGTCGAGGTTGAGGCTCTCCTCACCGAACCCGAAGCCCGGATCCACATAAGCATCGGCGGCATTGATCGTCTTGTAGAAACGGGGGAGAACCGTGTCCGCGCGATGCGAGGCGGCCGCCAGCGCGAGCACGAGCCCGCCGATCAGACCGCTCAGCAGCGCGAGCGCGAGCCAGGATCGCCACCGCGTCCGAAGCGTGGCGGTGAAACGGATCTGTAGCGCAGCCACGAGCCTCGCCTCATGCCGGCGCGGGTGTGAGGAGGGAAGGCGCAGCGCTGACCAGTCGGCCGTCGCTCATGCCGACGATGCGATCGGCCGTGTCCGCCACGCGCTGGTCGTGAGTCACGAGCAAGATCGTCTGCCCGTTCCGGTGCAGGCGCCGGAACAGCTCGAGCACCTCCGTGCCGCCGGCGGAGTCGAGCGCGCCCGTGGGCTCGTCGGCAAGCAGCAGGGTCGGGTCGTTGGCGAGTGCCCGCGC